>RGCG01000034.1 GCA_009919275.1 Actinomycetota bacterium | reverse complement strand
GAGGGATTTCGGTGTGAAATTACCCGCTTTTTGCTACACGGTGCACCGAAAAATGGTTCGCAGTCGTGCGCGAACTTCGGCTTGTTGGAAAGTGAGTTGGCGAAACGAAAAGCGCCACACCGTGAACCCGAGCGACTGCAAGTAAGCATCGCGAGTCCGGTCTCTTTCGAACGCATCTCTGGTCGATCCGTGAAATGCGAAGCCATCGCACTCGACGATTGCCATTTGTTCTCGCCAAAGAAAATCCACCCGGTACGGTCCAATCTGAGCTTGGAATTCAAATGGCGGAAAACCTGCCCGGTAGCAGAGACTCAACATTTTCGCCTCGAGAACGCTCTCCGGTTGCTCGGAATCAAGGCTCCATTGACCCAACATGTTCCGAACCCGCGTGATTCCCGGCCGCCCCTGGCGCGCGATCTGAAAGAGAGAACGCCATGTCGAACGCACCGTGAGGTCGCCGGTGGTCAGATAGTGCTCGAAGGTTCGGTGGAGAAACGTCGGCGACCATGCTGCAACGTCGAAGAGCGTTCGCGCGGGAGTTGTAGCAGGAATGTCGTCGTGGATTTCTTGATCAATGAGTGCGAGTTGAATTGGTCGATGAAGAACGAGGTTGAAGCGGTGCGCGTTCATGAGTCGGTTAGTCGACAAGACGTGGATCTTGTCGGGCTCCGGCAACGACACCCCGTGAAGCCATGCGGCCGTCGGACCAGCGATGATCGACTCTCGACCACACGCAAGGTGTGCGGCTTTGATTCGCTGGTGGATCGTTCGACTCGCCGAGGTGAGGCGCGCCACGTTCGGATAGTCGAGAATCAAGACCCCTGATCTGATCGCCCTCGCCCACGACGATCGCGAAGAGAGGCGAGGAACGATGTCGGGACGATAGAGAAGGCCGTGCTTGTCGGCATTGTCGATGAGGTGCTGATAGATCACGGTCGCATGTGTGCGAACTGCTGACTTTTCGGTGCACCCTGTAGCAAAAAGCGGGTAATTACACACCGAGAACGCTTGTAGCGTTGGGGGGGTGAGTGAAAGCGTGCGTATTGGTCTTCTCGGTTGCGGCAACGTCGGCGCAGCCTTCGTCAAGCTCGTCAACGAACGAGCGGCTGCGATCGCAGAGCGCACCGGCATCACGCTGTCCATCGTGAAGGTCGCCGTCCGCGAGCCGAAAGCCGACCGCGGGCTCGCACTTCCGGCCGGCGTTCTCGTCACCGATGTGAACGCAGTCGTCGAAGACCCGAACGTCGACCTCATCGTCGAGGTCATGGGCGGTATCAGCCCCGCGCGCGAGGCCATCACCGCAGCGCTCGGAAAAGGCAAGCCCGTCGTCACGGCCAACAAAGCGCTTCTGGCCGAGACCGGAGCCGAGATGTTCGGCGTCGCCGATGCAACGGGCGTCGACTTGTTGTTCGAAGCCGCCGTTGCCGGAGGCATTCCTTTCATCCGACCGCTGCGCGAGAGTCTGCGCGGCGAACCCATTGGCCGCGTAATGGGCATCGTCAACGGCACCACGAATTTCATTCTCACGAAGATGACCGAAGAAGGGGCCGACTACGGCGACGTCCTGCGCGAAGCGCAGCGCCTTGGTTTCGCCGAGGCCGACCCGACCGCCGATGTCGAGGCCTTCGACGCGGCGTCGAAATGCGCGATCATTGCGAGCATCGCCTTCGCGGCCGACGTTCGCGCTTCCGACGTGCACCGCGAGGGCATCACCACCGTCACCGCTGCCGACATCGCCGTGGCGCGCCGCCTCGGCTACGTCATCAAGTTGCTTGCCATCGCCGAACGCACGAACGGCTCGAACCAATTGTCGGTGCGCGTGCACCCGGCGATGGTCCCGGTCACGCACCCGCTGGCCAGTGTGCGCGAGGCCTACAACGCAGTCTTCGTCGAAGGAGCGGCCGTCGGGTCGCTCATGTTCTACGGCCGCGGTGCGGGCGGCGACCCCACGGCCAGCGCCGTGCTTGGCGACGTCATCGACGCTGCAATCAACCTCAAAAAGGGCACCCATGCGACACTCGGCACCTTCACTCGGCCGGCCTTCACGCCAATCGACGACACAACGAGTGAATACCTGCTGTCCCTCGAGGTGCTCGACCAGCCGGGCGTTCTGCACGCCATCACCGGAGTCTTTGCCAAGCATGGTGTCAGCATTCGTGCCGCGGAACAGGTGGGGATCGGTGAAAACGCACGGCTCGTCTTCATCACGCACTCTGCGCGTGAAGCTTCGGTTCAGCAGTGTCTTGCAGACTTCGCCGGTCTCGGTGTCGTAAAAAATGCCGACGGGTTCATTCGCGTCGTTGGTCGATAGGTCATCGCAATGCGCTACGTCTCGACGCGCGGCTCCGCGCCGATTCTCGGATTCGCCGACACCGTACTTGCCGGTCTCGCGACCGACGGAGGTCTCTACATTCCGGAAACCTGGCCACCGGCGCCCGAACACATCAGCGCCGACTATCCGACCCTGGCCGCCGGCGTGATGGCGCCCTACATCGGCGAAGAAGTCAGCACCACCGACCTTGCCAATTTGTGTTCCGGGGCGTATTCCACATTTCGTGATCCCCGCGTGACGCCGCTGGTTCCTCTGGAACAGGGGCACTGGATGCTCGAGCTGTTCCACGGTCCGACTCTCGCGTTCAAAGACGTCGCATTGCAGTTCCTCGGAAAGTTGTTCGATCACCTTCTCGAAGAGCGTGATGAGCGCATCACCATCGTCGGTGCCACCAGTGGCGACACGGGTAGCGCCGCGATCGACGGAGTGAAGAACTGCTCACGGGTGAAGATCGTCATCCTTTATCCGCACGGTCGCGTCAGCGACGTGCAGCGGCGGCAGATGACCACCATCAACTCGCCCAACGTGAAGACCCTTGCCGTCGACGGAACCTTTGACGACTGCCAGGACCTTGTGAAGGCGATGTTCAATCACGCCGAGTTCCGCGACCGCCACCGGTTGTCGGCAGTGAACTCCATCAACTGGGCGCGCATCATGGCGCAGGTCGTCTACTACTTCTCGGCCATTCAACAGGTCGCGGCCAACGGCGAGTCGATCAACAACGGCGTCTCGTTCAGCGTGCCCACGGGCAATTTCGGCAACGTCTTGTCCGGTTGGATCGCGCGTCAGATGGGTGCGCCCATTCGCAATCTCGTGGTCGGTTCAAATGCCAACGACATCCTGACGAGATTTTTCGAGACACAAGAGATGCGTGCGCGCGACGTGGTACCGACTCTCAGCCCGAGCATGGATATACAGGTGTCGTCGAACTTCGAGCGCCTGCTTTTCGAGATGAACGGGCGCGATGGGGGACTGACGACCGAACAACTGCAGCGGTTCCGCACCGTCGGAGCGTTCGCGGTCGAGGCCGACCAATACGCAAAGTGGCTCGCGCCGGTGTTCCGCGCCGCACGCTGCGATGACGAACAGACAACCGCAATGATCAGGGACGTCTTCGAGTCAACGGGCCAGATGATCGACCCTCACACTGCCGTGGGTGTGCTGGGTGGCCGCACGTTCCAGGAAGACGGCGTGCCGATGGTGACCCTGGCGACGGCGCATGCCGCCAAGTTTCCCGATGCAGTCGAGCGCGCAACGGGCAAGCGTCCGGAGTTGCCGGCCCACATGGCCGATCTCTTCGACCGGCCGGAATGGGTGACGCGGGTCGACAATGACCTTGCCGCAGTCGAGGCCGAGGTTGCATCGGTCTCGGGCTTGTAAGTCACAAAAACACGCGACTTTTCGCCAAACGGCACGGTTTCGGGCGAAAGCGTTGCAATTCATGGCGTCCAAAAGTTAGGGTGAGGTCACCGACTCGGCGATTTCCTCGCAGAGTTGTTCGCAGCGGAGTTTTCGTCCCGCGTTCGCGAACCCCATTGAATCCCGCCCGCGTCATGCGTGCATGCGGGTACGAAAGGTAGGCAGCGGTGGCTGCAGAAGCACTAGAGAAGTCGGTACTCGAGGGCAAGGACCGCGAGCAACTCATGGCGATTGCCCAGGCGCTTGGCGTGAAGTCGGTGTCGCGGGCAAAGAAAGCCGAGTTGATCGACAAGATTCTCGAGCAGACCTCGACCCCCGAACCAGTGTCGAAACCCGCTCCGCGCGCAACGGAACGCCCCGCTGCGCGTGCCGATGTCGCCGACAAGCCCGCCAAGGCCGAACCGCGCGTCGTGCTCGGCCCCGACGGTGAGCCGTTGGCCGAATGGGAAATCGAGCTTGCAGAACACGAGGGAACCCTCGACGAATCCGCACCGTCGGGCGGTGGTCAACGCAACGACCGTGGCCCGCGCAACAACGACGGCCAACGCAACGATCGCGGTCCGCGCAACAATGACGGCCAGCGCCGTGACTTCCAGCAGCGCGACGGCCAGCAGCGCCGTGACTTCGACGGCGAGGGAGGCGGACGGAACCGTCGTCGGCGTCGCCGAAACAAGGGTCGGCGCGACGACATGGGCCCACAGGGTGATGATCGCTATGAGATCGAAGCTCCCGTCGACGGCGAGCCGATCAGCACCGAACCCGTTGCCGTGAACGGTTATCTCGACCTGCGCGACGAGGGCTACGGATTCCTGCGTGTTCGCGGTTACCTACCGCATCGCGACGACGCTTACATCTCCGTGAAGCAGACGCGACAGTTCGGACTGCGCAAAGGTGACCACGTCACCGGAATGGCGCGCCCCGCCGGCCGCGGCGAGAAAAACCCCGCGTTGCTCGAGATTCACTCGATCAACGGCAAGCCCGCCGAATCGGTGAAGGGTCGTCCGCGATTCGAGGATCTGACTCCGTTGTTCCCCGACGAAAAGCTTCGCCTCGAAGACCCGCAGGATCCGGCCAACATGACGTCGCGCATCATCGACCTCATCTCACCGATCGGCAAAGGTCAGCGTGGGCTCATCGTGTCGCCCCCGAAGGCGGGCAAGACCACGATCATGAAAACCATCGTTACGTCGATCGAAAAGAACAACCCCGAGGTCGACCTCATCGTTCTTCTGATCGACGAGCGGCCCGAAGAAGTCACCGACATGAAGCGAACCGTGCGCGGCGAGGTCATCTCGTCGACCTTCGACCGCCCGTCGGAAGAGCACACGATCGTTGCCGAAATGGCCATCGAAAAAGCCAAGCGCATGGTCGAAGCCGGTCGCGACGTCGTCGTCGTCCTTGACGGCATCACGCGCTTGTCGCGCGCCTACAACCTTGCTGCTCCGGCAACCGGACGAATCATGTCGGGTGGTATCGACGCGGGAGCGCTGTACCCACCGAAGAAGTTCTTCGGTGCTGCACGCAACGTCGAAGAGGGCGGAAGCCTGACCATCCTCGCAACCTGTCTCGTCGAGACGAACAGCCGTATGGACGACGCGATCTTCGAAGAATTCAAGGGCACGGGCAACATGGAATTGCGTCTCGACCGCAAGCTCGCCGAGCGACGCATCTACCCAGCCATCGACGTTGATGCGTCGAGTACCCGCCACGAGGAACTGTTGTTCGACCGAAAGCAGCTGCAATTGGTCTGGAAGTTGCGCCGGGTGCTGTCGGGTCTCGCCGCCGACGGCAACGCCGGCCCGGGGCTTGAATTGCTGATCGACCGCCTGAAGTCCTTCCGCAACAACGACGAGTTCCTCGCCGAAATCGCCAAGCAACCGTCGATGTGACCCCGCCGTGGGGTTTCCCCGGCCTGACCTATAGGATTTTTCGCCATGAAGACCGAGATCCACCCGAACTACACCGACACCCACGTCAAGTGCTCGTGCGGCAACACCTTCACCACGCGAAGCACCCGCGGTGGCGATCTCCTCATCGAACTGTGCAACGAGTGCCATCCCTACTTCACCGGCAAGCAAAAGCTCGTCGACACCGGTGGCCGCGTCGAGCGCTTCAACAAGCGCTACGGATCGCGCAAGACCAAGAAGTAGTCATCGAACTCATCGCGCAAGGCGGCGCGATGCCCGTCGTCGAGCACGGCATCGTTCGCGGCGAAGTGCTGGGCCTCGAAGTGTGTCGCGCGGTCGATGATCCCGTCACCGGTGCACCTCGTCTCGAGGTTGGGATGGGTGCACACGACCGCGAAGCCTTCGCCATGTTGCACGGCAATCGCCCGACAATTGAAGCACTGGCCGACGTCGTGGGCAACGTGAAACTGCATCGATACCCCGGAGCACGTCCGCATCCGTTCAATCGCATCGCACTCGAGCGGATGCTGCGCGCGACTTTGCTCGAGAACCCGCACTTGGTCGGCGTGTCGTGGCTCGAACCCAGCGACCCACCGACACCACGGACAAACGTGCTCGACACCGTGCCGTGCGTCGCGCGCGGTACCGACCACCAGGGCAACAGCATCGTCGTCGTGGTGACCTCGGGAGCCGATCCCGACGTCGTGCCGTTTGCCCTCGATGCGCGGGCCTACGTCGACGAAAAGCACGCGACACGATCCGAACTGTTGGTTGCACTTCCCGCATCGCACATCACGCCAACGAATCGACGCGCGCTTGGTCTTGCGAAATCGGCGGCGAGGTTCGTCGAACTCGACCTTCCGACAGCGCCATCCAGTTAGCCTTCGTCATCATGATGGACCGCCTCGAGAGCATCGAACGCGACTTCGAGGATCTCGAAGCCAGCCTCGGCGACCCCGCGGTTCTCGGCGACCAAACCAAACTGCGTGAAGCGACCCGCCGCTACAAGCAGATGACGCCGATCGTCGAGTGCATTCGCACCATCAAGGCGACCCGCGGCAACGCCGAAGCCGCTCGCGAACTGATGGAAATGGCGACGGGTGAGGAAAAGGAATTGCTACGTGAAGAGATTGCCAGCGCCGAGGCCGAACTCGACTCGCTCGACGCACAGTTGAAATTGTTGCTCCTGCCGCGCGATCCCAACGACGGCAAGGCTGTCATCATGGAAATTCGTGGTGCCGAAGGCGGCGAGGAAGCGAACCTTTTCGCGGGTGATCTCATGGAGATGTACCGGGCGTACGCAACCAACATGGGCTGGAAGTGCGAAGTGATGTCGCTTGATGAATCACCTCTCGGTGGCATCAATCAGGTGACACTCATGGTGTCGGGCGACTCGGCGTGGAGCCACCTGAAGTTCGAAGGTGGACCGCACCGCGTGCAGCGCGTCCCTGTCACTGAAAGCCAGGGTCGTATCCACACCTCGTCCGCAACCGTCACGGTCATGCCCGAGGCAGAGGAAGTCGACGTGGAGATCGACGAAAAAGACCTCGAGATCGACGTTTATCGTTCGTCGGGCGCCGGTGGACAGCACGTCAACACCACCGACTCCGCCGTGCGTATCACCCACAAGCCAACGGGAATCGTCGTGGCGATGCAAGACGAAAGAAGCCAATTGCAGAACCGAGCGCGGGCCATGCAGGTTCTGCGCGCACGCATCCTGAAAGCACGTCAGGAAGAGCACGAAGCTGCCGCCTCGGCGCAGCGTCGGGCGCAGGTGGGTGGGGGCGGCCGAAGCGAGAAGATCCGCACCTACAACTTCAAGGAAAACCGCGTCACCGACCATCGCATCGGTCTGACGCTCTACCGCCTACAGGACATCCTGAAAGGCGACCTCGACGAAGTGTCCGGTGCACTCATCCAAGACGAGCGCACGCGCCAACTCGCTGCCGGGGAAGAGTGAGCAACGACGCATCAACCTGGCGCGAACTCCTCGACGAGACCTCCAACGTCGTCGGAGATCGCACCGAGGCACGCTGGTTGTGCGAGGAAGCAGCCGGCTTGTACGGAGACGATTTTCGTGTCGCGTTGGATACGGCGGCTTCCCAACGGATGGGCCTCGCACTGCAGGCAATGGTCGGACGCAGGCTGGCGGGCGAGCCCCTTCAATACGTGCTCGGACACTGGCCCTTTCGGCACATCGACTTGTTGGTTGATCGTCGGGTTCTCATCCCGCGTCCCGAAACCGAAGTGGTTGCCGAAACGGCGCTGTCGTTTGCACGTCAATTCCACACGATGCGCGAAGGTGGTCCGGTTCGCATTGCCGACCTCGGTACCGGAAGCGGCGCGATCGGTCTCTCGATTGCAAGTGAGATGCCGGTCTCGGGTGTCGAAGTGTGGATCACCGACGCGTCGAGCGACGCCCTCGATGTTGCACGTGCCAACATCGCGGGAATCGGTCGTAATGCAGCGAACGTCCGCGTTGCGCTCGGTCATTGGTGTGCAGCGCTTCCCGACGAGCTTCGAGGCGATTTCCACGTGATCGTTGCAAACCCGCCGTACATCGCCGACGACGACACCGAAATTGACGACTCGGTACTCGCAAACGAACCGCACGGCGCATTGTTCGCAAAAGACAACGGACTCGCCGATATCTTCGAAATAGCTTCCCAAGCGCGCGAATGGCTCGTGTCGAATGGTCGCGTGGTGCTCGAGATCGGACACCGGCAGGGCGCCGCCGTGTCTGCGGAGTTGACGAGTCTCGGGTACCGAAACGTCGAAATTCGCACCGACCTCGCCGGTCGCGATCGAATTGCGACGGCGAACTTTCGTTGACGCCCCTTTGTTTCAGTGCAGTGAGCGACGAATGAAGGCGAGTTGGTGAAGCAGCAGGTTCTCGGCCACGACTTCCTGCGGTGTCATGTGTGTGACACCCGACAGGGGGAGCACCTCGTGGTCGCAGCCCGCGGCGAGGAGAGCCGACGAAAATTGAAGGGTGTGTGCGGCAACGACGTTGTCGTCGGCAAGACCGTGCACAAGAAGTAATGGGCGGGTCAGTGACGCGGCCTCGCCGACGATGTTCGTTCGTGCGTAGTTGTCGGCGTTCGTGTCGGGTCGACCGAGGTACCTTTCGGTGTAGTGGGTGTCGTACAGTGCCCAGTCCGTGACAGGCGCGCCCGCGACGGCGCAGTGGAATTTGTCGGGCCGGCGCAGCACTGCGAGTGCCGCAAGATAGCCACCGAAGCTCCAACCACGAATGGCGACGCGCGAGAGATCGGCACGCGGTTCGAGCACGGGCAGTTCGTCAAGCACGGCGACTTGGTCGTCGAGAACCGGTTGCGCAAGGTCCCCGAAGACGGCGCGTTCGTACGCGCTCCCGCGCCCGGGGGTTCCGCGACCATCGGCGACCACCACGACAAAGCCTTGGTCGGCGAACCACTGTGACGTCGCAAAAGACATTTGGGTGGCAACGACGCGCTGTGCGTGGGGTCCGCCGTACGGGTCGAACAGGACTGGTAGAGGTGCGGAGTCCGAGATCGTCGTCGGCGTGAGAATTGCAACCGAACACCCGGCGACCTCGGTGATGCGAACGTTCGGTGACACCAACATCGTCTCGGCGTTGTTGACGAGATCGGGACCGTCGACGACTCGGAACGTTGCGCGTGGTGCGCGCAGCGACGACTCACGCACAACCGTTCGACCACCCCCATGTGCTGCGGTGCACACCGAATCGCCCGCCGCGATCGTTCGCACGCCGGCTGCTCCGAGGGCGTACACCCCGTGGAACCACGGGGTCGACACATCGTTGGCCGCGAAAATCACCTCGTCGCCGACCGCGAGAACCGATCGCACCTGAAGATTGTCGGGAGTCACCGGTTTGCCATCAATCAGAATTCGACGTACGTCGCGGTCGGCGCAAGTGACGAGTGCACCGCTTGGATTCAGTGCGGGCACACCGGGCACCAATTCGATCCATGCATCGTCTGTGTCGGTGGCGATGACGTTGCAGGCTCCCGTCGAGGAGTCGATGCGAACGATCGACACCGACCGTTGGTCGCGAGATTGAGTCTGGGCAATGAGGCCAGCCGAATTCCAGGCGACCGAATTGATGTATTCGTTGGTTGGCAGGTTGACGGGAGTGATCGAACCTGCCGTGACGTCAATGAGATGCAGCGACACGTCGGCGTTGGTCGACCCGGCGGCGGGGTAGCGATGTTCGATTGCCTCGACCGATGGATTCGCAGGGTCGGCGATGTGCCACACGTTCACGTTTGTCACGTCGACCCGCGCGGCCACGATGCTGCGTCCGTCGGGTGACCACCAGTAGCCACCGTGGCGTCCCATCTCTTCTGCGGCGATGAACTCGGCGAGCCCCCATGTCACGTTCGGGTTGTCCTCGCCCGCGAGTTCGCGCTCGGCTCCCGACGTGGTGCACACGAACAGCCGTCCACCACGTGTGTAGGCGACGAGCGAACCATCGGGCGACGGTCGGGCGTCGAAGACGCCGGGCTCGATGGCAACCGCCTCGGCGCGACCCCCGATGAGATCGACGAGAAACAGCTGGCCACCGAGAACCGTTGCCGCGATGGCCACTCCCGAGTCGCAGGCGTACGAGACGATTCCCCCGGCACCTTCGCGGGCACGTTCGCGGCGTCGGCGTTCCTCGGCGGTCAGTTCGCCGTCGACATCCGCCCCGTTGCGCGGGTCGAAAACGCACGACTCGGTTCCCGTCAAAACGTCGAGTGACCACAAGGCGTTCACCGGATCGCTGCCGGTTGAGGAACGCGCGAAAATGACGCGTCGACCGTCGGGCGACAGCGTGAAGTTACGCGGCTCTCCGAGAGTGAGTCTCTGGGTACGCGCGTGCTGGCGCGGGAATGTGTCCCCGGAACGACCCGTGTCGCGACTCATGCGACGTGGAACACGCCGTTCGCGTCGAGGTTGACGCCGCGGCCAACGAATTCGTCGGTGCACATCGCGCGACCGAGGGTGACGTCGGTGCTTTCTCCCCACGCGCGACGTCCGTCTGCCAACAGACACGCCGCATGAATCATTTCCGGAGCGCCGTCACGCCCGTGCATCACCGAGTAAGCCTCGATCGTGGCCGACTTTCCCTTTGCTTGGTCGATCGTGGCGACGTCGCGACGCGGCATCGCGTCGATTTCGTCTTGGGGATATGCGTGACGAAACGCCGTGGTGGGGGGTTGGGTTGAGTAAACGCCAAAGGCGTGCTTGGTGGTGTACCCACCATTCGCCCACACCAGACCTTTTGCACCGGGGCGCTCGCGCAGGTCGTTCATGACCGTCGCGATTGCGTGCATCACGTAGTTGTTCCACGGTCCACCGGCGAACGGGAGGCCACCCGTTCGGGTGAGTTGCGAGTTGATGTCGAGGCCCAAGGACTGAGCGCCGAGTTGCACGGCCGATGGAAAACACGAATACAAATCGACGATGTCGATATCGCCGATGGTGAGACCCGCAAGTTCGAGAGCGCGCTTGCCTCCGAGTTCGATGGCCGGCGTTTCGGCGAACGTCCAACGGTTCGAAATGTATTGGTGTTCGTGGCAGTCGGAGCCCGAATGAATGAACACCCAGCGGTCGCGTGGGACACCCAGTGATTCCGCTTTCTCAACCGAGCAGACGATGAGCGCGGCACCCATGTCGACGTCGTTGTTCGAGTTCATGAATTTCGGATAGGGAAAACCGATCATGCGGTTGTCGGGTCCGGGTGTGCGGATTTCCTCGGCGGACAGTTCGCGGCGTGACCATGCATTCGGGTTCGTTGCGGCGACCTTGCTGAATCGTGACCAAAGTTCGGAAATGAAAACTTGGTGGTCGGCAACCGAACGTCCGGCGCGTGCACGGATGGCGGTTTCGAACATCGGATACACCTGTACAGGCATCACGATGCGGCGGGCGATTTCTTGCTCGCCCGCCATCGACAGATCGTCACTCACCTGTTCGGCGGCGGGCGTCGCTGAGTCGGCCTTTGGCCACGCAAGAGTGTGACCGGCCTTCTTCGCGCGCTGCTTTGTGCGTGTCGCTTCGCCACCGGTGAGCACGACGATGTCGGCGCGACCAGCCTGGATGTCGAGTGCAGCAGAGTTCACGAGCGTTTGGGGCGTGTTGCCACCGTTCACGCTGAGTCCGTACTGTCGCGCGCTGATACCGAGTTGTTGTGCAACGAACCACGCGGGGTTGCCGTACTTCCACGACAGCAGGGCCACGACGCGCAGCGCGTCGACATCGGGAACCTTCGTGAGTCCGGCATCGGCCGCAGCGAGACGAATCGCTTCGGCCATCAAAGTGGCGGGGTCGGCCGCCGTGTCGAATGACGCAGCCCGCGGGTCGTCGGGTCGCTGGAGTGACTGTCCACAGCCGACGAGAACGGGGGTGCGGGGGTCGAGTGCCATGCCCGAAGGTTATGCGCTGTGCTGCCGCTGCCTCCTATGCTCGGGTCGTGTCCGCGACGTCAGCCCGCCGAGAACTTCACATCGCCATCGGTGCAGATCACGCGGGTTTCGAACTGAAGCAGCATCTCATTGCATTCCTGGGCGCTGCGGGCCACAAGATCGAAGATTTCGGCACCCATTCCACCGACAGCGTTGACTATCCACCTATCTGCGCCGCTGTCGGTCGGGCCGTTCGTGATGGCAAGGCCGAGGTCGGCATTGTTCTCGGCGGCAGTGGGCAAGGCGAGCAACTGGCCGCGAACAAAGTGCGTGGTGTGCGCGCGGCGCTGTGCAATTGCCTGTACACCGCGAAGATGGCGCGCTCACACAACAACGCCAATGTGTTGTCGATTGGCGCACGAGTCGTCGGAGTCGGTCTCGCCGAAGAAATCGTGACGACGTTCCTTGCCACCGAGTTCGAAGGTGGCCGTCACGAGCGCCGCGTCGCCCAGTTGGCCGAAATCGAAGAGCAAGAGTCGAAGTAGCGCGAATCAGAAGCGAAAGGCACAAGACCCCCATGTCCGAAATCAAGAAAAGCCTGCGCGGAATCGTCCATGCCGCAGCAAAGAACTGGGCATCCGAATTCGGTGACGACGATCCGGTCTTCGATCTCATCGACCGTGAGGTGCAACGCCAAGTCACCGGTCTCCAATTGATCGCGAGCGAGAACTTCACTTCGCCGGCCGTCATGCGCGCCACGGGTTCGGTGCTCACCAACAAATACTCCGAGGGCTATCCGGGGAAGCGCTACTACGGAGGCAACGCCGTCGTCGACGACATCGAGGCGATCGCAATCGATCGAATCAAGCAACTGTTCGGCGCCGACCATGCAAACGTGCAGCCGCACTCGGGAGCAAGCGCCAACATGGCCGTTTACCTCGCCCTGCTGAACCCCGGTGACACGGTTCTCGGCCTCAGCCTCGACCACGGCGGTCACCTCACACATGGTTCGCCCGTCAACGCGAGCGGAATCCTCTACAACTTCGTCTCCTACAAGGTGTCATCGGGCGAAGAGCGCATCGACATGAACGAGGTTCGTGACCTTGCGCTGAAGCACCGACCGAAGATGATCGTGGCGGGCACCACGTCCTACACGCGTCGACTCGAACCCGAACCGTTCCGCAAGATCGCCGATGAAGTTGGTGCCCTGCTGATGTTCGACATCGCCCACCTTGCCGGTCTTGTCGCCGGTGGGGCGCACCCGAACCCAGTGCCGTACGCCGATGTCGTCACCTTCACCACTCACAAGACGCTTCGCGGTCCCCGCGGAGGATGCATCCTCTGCAAGGCAGAACACGCCCAGAAAATCGACAAAGGCATCTTCCCCGGAACCCAAGGCGGCCCGCTCGAAAACGCGATCGCGGCAAAGGCCGTGGCCTTCGGCGAGGCGCTCACTCCGATGTTTCGTGAATACGCCCATCAGATCGTGAGGAACGCCAGCGCACTCGCCGGCGCACTGGCCCGCCAAGGGTTCCGTCTCGTTTCGGGCGGAACCGACAACCACATGATGGTCGTCGATCTCACGCCGTTCGACGCCGGGCTCACGGGCAAAGAAGCCCAACTCGTACTCGACCAGGCCGGCATCACTTTGAACAAGAACACCATCCCGAATGATCCACGGAGTCCTTTCGTCACGTCGGGAGTTCGCATTGGAACGCCCTCGGTGACGACACAAGGGATGAAGGAAGCCGAGATGGAACAAATCGCCGATCTGATTGCGACCGCGCTGCGCAACCGCACCGATTCCGCGGCCATCGCCGATGTGCGGGCGCGGGTAGCGGCACTCTGTGCACGGTTTCCCGTCTACGTCGGGGCGTGATACCGGGTCGGTTCGACCCGTCCCGGCGGGTCAGGTTCTAAGGTCATAGGGAATGGGTGACACCACCGGCTACGTCGTCGTCGCGATCGCGGCGGCTCTCGCGACGTTCGCCGCAACTCCCGTCGTGATGCGACTGGCCGAGCGTCGCCAATGGATGGCCCAGCCCGACCCACGCAAAGTGCACACGAACCCCACTCCCGACATCGGGGGGATTGCGCTGCTGATCGGAATCCTTGTCGCGTTGCTGCTGGCCTGGCAGATGGACCGGTTCGATCCGTTGTTCCGCGGTAACTCCGAAACGCTCGGTGTCGTGCTGGCGGCCATGTTCATCTGCGGGCTCGGTCTCGTCGACGACATCCGTGAAATTTCCGCTCCGGCAAAAGTCGCGGGAACCGTGGTCGCCGGAATCGTGCTTGTGTGGACCGGCGTGACGATGTTCTATTTCCGCATTCCGTATTTCGACGTGTTCGTTTTGTCGAGCGACTGGATACCGCTCGTCACGATTCTGTGGCTGCTCGTCATGACCGAGGGAATCAACCTGATCGACGGCCTCGACGGACTGGCCGCGGGAATCGTGGCCATCGCGTCGGCGGCTTTTTTCGTCTACAGCCGACATCTCGGTGATCTGGGTCTGCTCGCAGAACCGAACATCGGTCCACTGATTGCCGCCATCACTTGCGGCGCGTGTGTCGGATTCCTGCCGCACAACTTCAACCCCGCGAAGATATTCATGGGGGACAGCGGTGCCTTGTTGTTGGGGTTGATGCTCGCGGTGTCAACGAGCGTCGTCGGGGGTCGAGCCGACCCGGCGACCCAGGACTACAGCAGCCAGACCTACTTCTTCCTCGCACCGCTCTTCATTCCGCTCCTCATTCTCGGAGTACCCATCTTTGACGTGCTCTTCGCCATCGTGCGCCGCGCGTACAAGCGGCAAAGTTTCGCCACCGCGGACAAGGGTCACTTGCATCACCGCCTCATGAACCTCGGCCACGGTCAACGCAGGAGCGTGCTCATTCTTTGGTTGTGGACCGCATTGCTCTCGGGGATGGCCTTGTATCCGGCCATCTCCACGTCGGGTGGCAACATCGCGCCGTTTGGCGTCGCTGCTCTTGCGCTCGGCCTCTACACGGTGCTGCATCCAAGTGTTCGTCGACGCCGGGACGGCGACGAAGGAGAAGTTGCCGACGATGATGCGGTGGGTTCCGATGGGGCACTCTCGGAGTCGTGAAGAGCGGTCGTCGAAGTCAAAGTCGATGACATCTGCAGTCCCGGGACGGTAGAAAACGTCGTTTCGATGGGAACGCATCGCCGCTGAAATTGCCGGGTGCCCGACGCCTCCGCCATTCTCGATCGCGCCGCGCGTGCCAGTCGCATCATCTTCGCCACGGCTGCGATGGTTGCAATTGCCGCGTTGCTCCTTCTTGCCCGCGGCGGTTCGGGCAGTGGTGGTGCCTGGTCGGTCATGCCCGACCGGCATCTCTACGTCGTCACGTCGGGCTCGATGTCACCGAAAGTAAGAGCCGGTGATGCCGTTCTCGTGAAGCCGATCACGACCGATGCTGCGAAGTCACTACAACCCGGAGAGGTGGTCACGTTCCGTGCGGCTAACAACCCACGGTTCTTGATCACGCACCGGATCGTTGCTTCGCACGTCAGCGCAGGTGGTCGTCATTTTTACACGACGAAGGGCGACGCAAACACCGGACCGGATAGCAGCGTTCTCGAACCGGGACGAATCATCGGAGTTGTCACAAGGGTGATTCCGCGGCTCGGCGCGTTACTTGTCGCGATTCGGACGCCCGGCATTGCCGCGACGTTCGTCGCTGCTTTCTTGCTGCTCGAGGCTGCGTTCCTTGCGTTTCGCTTCGCCCGAACGGATGACCGCACAACTCAACCATCAATTCCATGATCCCATCGGTTATGGACGACAAAAGGAGCAAGATGAAGTCAATTTCAGGAATGAGTCCACGAGTCAGAAAGATGTTGTTGGGTCTCGGTATCACCGCGGCATTGGCCGGAATCGGTGCGGTCGTCGTGGGAACCACGAGCGCGTTGTACTCGGCAACCCAAACGAGCGCCACGAACACGTTCAACTCGGGCACGGTGACGGTCGGACTCGGTTCGACAAGCACGACGTGTGCGATCACGAACATGGTTCCGGGCGATTCATCGACCGGATACGGGGCGGGTTCGCAGGCTCTGACGCAATGCAACTACAAGGTGAAGTACACGGGTTCCGCAACGGCGTGGCTCGCCGTTGATGTCGCAGTCAACGCCGGTTCGACGCCGCTGTACACGGCAACTGCAGACGGGCTGCAGATGCTCGTCAAGACAGCGGGCGGTGTGACGCTGGTAAACAACACCACGTACAAGAACCCTGCAGGCACGGACACGACCCTCTCTTCCGGATCCGTTGCGTCAAACCTGCTGATCAGCGGTTCACCGGCGGTGACCGACGACGTATTCCAGTTCAACATCGATTACCTGTTGCCGCTTCTCGCTTCGAATGCAACGCAAGGTGGTTCCGCGTCGATCACGCTCACCTTCCGCGCGGTGCAAAGTGGCAACCAGCCGATCCTTGCGTGCGTTGCGGGGAGGCAGTGCAACACGATCACGTGGAGCTGACGAATCGATGACATTGCGAGACACACGACGGTTGTTCGGCTCGTTGTTTGCATGCTGTGCACTGCTGTCGGCGTTTCGTGAAGACCCAGTTCCTGCGACGAGTGCGTTTTATTCCGCTCGTCTCACAGGTTCGAGTCAGTCATTCACCGGCGCCACGTTCATCCCGAGCGTGGCGCCGGTCGTCTCCGCAACCCAGTCGGCGACGCGGGTGGCTCTCAGTTGGCCGCGGGTCTCCATGTCGGGTACCGCAGACGTGGGGTACCGCGTGATGCGAAGTGCCTCGGCGGGCACCGTTGAGGTTTGTAAAGGCGCCAACGCGCCCGTGGTGACGGGGGATACCGTCGTGTGTTTCGACGACTCCGTCAATGCCGACATCTCGTACACGTACACCCAACAGCCCGTCCTCGTGCGCGATGCGACCGTGACGTGGTCGCTTTCGCCGAGTGCGTCGAGCGCTCCGCTCGTTGGTCCAAGAATCGCGTTCGCGAGCGTAGGTGCGACCGTCTCGACAACGGGCCCGTCAGTGTCGGTTCCGGTGCCGGTCGGCACTCAGCCCGGCGATGTCCTCCTTCTTGTCTCGGTGAGCGGGCGTCAAAATGCGCCAACGACTCCGGTTGGGTGGACGTTGCTTGCGAGCGTCGGGCTCTCGGGTGGTTCGGCGTTGCGGTTGTTCGTCGCGTGGCGCATCGCAGACACCACGCAGTCAGTGTCGTGGGACCCGAACGCGAATTCAACCGGGGCTTCGGTGCGCTTGGTGCGCTACGCGCGGGGCACTGGAAATGCGAGCACTCCCGTCGTTGCCGTCTCGCAAGTGGCGACCGCAACCGGCGGGTCGTCGGCAACCTTCCTACCCTCGCCGAATCCGACGACGACGGGTGCCAATTCCGAGGTCGTCAACATCGTCGTTCAACGCAAAGCAGGAGTGGTCAGTCTCGCAACCAGCGCCGGGTTCACGCTCGATCACAGAGAGATTGCGACATTCGGGGGAGTCCCCCAGGCAGTGGGAATTGGTGGGCGCCAGGTGATCACTGCGGAGAGCGTCCCCCTCCCCGCGTGGGCATCGACCGACACTGGGGTTTGGGCCGCCGTCACGGCTGCATTCCGTTGACCCGGTGTCGGTGCCGGACTTGGCGATTCTCGCCCCGGGCGCCTAAATTGCGAAAGGTTTCACAAGCGGAGGTGGGCCGGCTGCTTCCGCTTATTGGCCGCTCAGTACCCCCGATGAAACTTCTGCCCGACCCCGAACGTATCCGCAAGGCATCGGCGTCGGCCGGCGACCAAGGACTCGGGCAGGGCGCGGAAATCGCGATCGGCCTTCTCGTGTTCTTCGGTCTCGGCGCGGGGCTCGACTGGTGGGCGGGCACGACCCCCTTGTTCATGATCGCTTTCACGGTCTTCTGCGCCATCGGGCAGTTCGTGCGCGTGTGGTACGGCTACGAGACCCGTATGCGCAACCTCGAAGCTGATCGTGCCCACAACGCAATGGCGCATCAAAACAACGTGTCCGCTGGCGATGAGACCCGGGGAAGCCGAGCATGAACGCCCCTGCCAACCCGTTGACCACACGCTTCGACGGTCCCGCCCCCGAGGCGCAGGTCACACGCCACATGCTGACGCGGGGAGCTATCGCCGTTCCCGTTCTTGTGGCCATCGCCGGGTTCGTCTGGGGTGCAGACGGCGCCCTCGGCTGTCTCTACGGCGTGGCGCTGGTCTTTGTGAACTTCGCGCTCGCAGCGGGTCTCATCTCGCTGACGGCGCGGATTTCCCTCGCCCTCATGATGGGGGCCGTGCTGTTCGGCTACTTGCTGAGGCTCGGGATCATCTTTCTCGCCGTAATTCTCGTGCGGGATGCGGGCTGGGTTTCACTTCCCGCACTTGGATTCACCATCATCGTGACGCACCTCGGTCTCTTGTTTTGGGAGTTGCGCCACGTATCGGCAACACTGGCGTTCCCGGGCTTGAAGCCACAGCCCAAC
>RGCG01000033.1 GCA_009919275.1 Actinomycetota bacterium | reverse complement strand
GTCGATGTCGATGACACCGTCACACCACCAAAGTCGGCCACGCCGTTGCTTTGAACCGAGCGGACCGTCGACCCGAGGAGCCACGACAGCCCCGAAGTCGAAGAAACCGACACAATAATCTGACGATCGAGAGTAGTTGTGTTGCCATCGGCGTCATTGACCGCAATGTTCGGAATTAACCCACCCTGGATGACGGCAATCATTGAACGTGACGGAACGATCGCGGTGGCATCGCCAGCGATCAAAGAAAACGTGGCACTCGTCGCAGATAACGACTGCCCTGAATTGCCAAACGTGAAACGAACGGTTCGAGGGCCGACCGCTCCAGTAGCCGTGAGACCGACGAATGTCGCCACGCCGTCGGCCGCCGTCTTTGCATCGGTGGTTCGCCCGTCGAGAGTCGCCGAGATCGGGAGACCACTCTGCACAACCGGATTCCCCTTTGAATCGAGCACACGAACCGAGGGTTGCGTGGTCAGTACCTTGCGGTTGACCGCACCCGACGGCTGGGCGACGATGTCAAGTGCCGCGGGATCACCGGCGCTCAAGGTAACGCTCAAACGTCCGCCGCACGTGCCACCCGACGGGCAGAATTCGACGGAGTACCCGCACGCTTTTCCGGTAATCGTGAGGGTCGAGTAACTGACTCTTCCCGTGTTGTCGGATCGAACGGTGCTGTTTCTGAACTCCGAGTTGTGATCGGCGCAGCTGAGCGTGCCACGTGCCCTCACTTCAACCGATGCTTGAGCCGCATCGTTACCGGCAGCATCGATCAACTGAAGCGCCGGCTGAGAAGTCAACGAAATTCCGGAACGCGCCTGGACACTGCTGCTCGTCAAGAGCCTCACCGACTGCGCTGCACCGGCCACCACGGTGATGCTGTCGCTGACCGCGGGGACACTCCCCAAACCTTTGAACTCGTAGCGAACCGTCGTGGTACCCGCCTTCGGAAGCTTCGCAATCGTGAAAGTTGCGATGCCGCGGCTGGTTGTCGTCACGAGTTCATTCAAAGGGTTTGATCCAGATGTCGAGAGAAAAACCGGAAGATTCGACACGTTGACGGCATTTCCTCCCCCATCCAGAATCTGGACGGCAAGGGGCGTCGTCAAGGTGGCATCCGAGCTGATTGTCCCCGGACGGGTGAGGATCTCCATCTTGGCCGGAGCGCCGGCGCTGAGAGAAAGGATCTGAGGAGTCGAACTCACTCGACCCGCGCGAAATGTGTAGTCGACCGTTCCGGCCGGACCCTTCAACGTCACGTTACGCAGCGTTAACTGACCTTCTTTGAAGCGGCTTGGGGTGGGAATTGCAAAATCAATGTTCCTTGATGTTGCCACTTCAAGACTTTCGTTGAAGTCGTCGGCGATGTTGCCCCAAGCATCGACGGCGACCAGGTCAAATGCCGAATCCACCGACACTCCGTAGGAAAAGATTGCAGTCGATCTTTCGACCGCGATTGCCGCTGCGTAACCCGGTGTGACATTCACGTACCCACTGCCTTGACCGGCAGAAAAACCGGACTCGTAGTCAGAGGCCGAGTAACGCACGAGGAAGGCACCCGCAAGACCGCGCATCGTGAGCTCCGTGAACCGCGCGACACCGTTCTCATCGGTAACGACCGTCTGCGAACTTCCACTTTGACCGTCACCAGGGCATGACCGTCCGCAGACGAACTCCGCGACAACCGAGATTCCCTTTTTGGCCACCGGGTTGCCGTTTGCATCGACGATGCGCACGACAGGCTGCGTCTCGAGTGGAATGCCCGCGCGCCCGGACGATGACGGTTGGGTGACGATTGCGAGATCATTCGGCGAACCCGGAGCAAGCGTCACATCGACGGCACCGAAGTCGATGGCCGAATTCGACGGCACGGAATAGAGAATCTTCGCGTCGACCCCGGCGGGAGAATTCAACTGCACATTGATCTTCAGGTCCGCGAACCGTGCGGTACCCGTGGCGTCGGTCTTCGCGGTCGCGAGCGGCGTCGATCCGTCTTGGCGATCACGAGTGGATCCTTCGAGAACCGCAGTGATTTCCACGCCGGCCTCGGCTACCTGGTTTCCGTCCTTGTCGAGAAGGACGGCGATCGGATCCGTCGGCAGGTTCTCCGACACGATGATTTGTGTCGGGTGATTCAGCACGCTGATTTTCACCGCGGGTCCTGCCGTCACCTCGACGGGAATGTCGACCGATGCACCGAAGTCAGCCGTCACGGTAATGACGGCCGGGCCAGCCAGACCATCGACACGCAAGTCTGCAAAAGTTGCGATGCCTTGTGCATCGGTCACGGCGACCGCCTTCGTGAGCGACGCATCGGGCCGCGAGATCGTGGCGACCACCGTGTTGCCCTCGACAGCGAGTGGTTTGTTGTCCTGATCGAGGACCGTGGCCGACAGCGGCACGGCAAACGTGGACCCGTTTGCAACCTTTGGCGCACCACCCTGCGACAAGTTCGTCGACTGTCTTTGGTTCCGGCGCGGGTGCCAACGCCCGAGCTACTTCGTTCAACCCTCGCGCCGCTTCTTGGGTTGCAGTCGACGGCGCGGTGGTGGTTGGCGCCGTTGGCGCCGTGGTTTGTGTGTCACCATCAGGAAGGGTGGTCGCCGGCACGGTCGTTTCGCCGATACCCGGCACTGCCACCGGCAATGGGGCCACCTTCACCCAGATGTTCGTCTTCTTCACCGTCCCGCACACACGTGTCTTGGCGGCTTCAAATTGCCCGAGCGGCTTGCACGACTTGCCACCCTTCGTCGTCAGCTTCCCCACCACCGTGAACCAGACGTTGCCCGCCGGCGCAACACCGCACACGTAGTTCAGCTTTGAAACGGTCTTTGTTGAACCCTTCTTTGCGCACGCCGTTCCCGCGATCGTCTCCACATTGCGCGATCGGTCATCGCCGCCGCCACCGCACGAGGCAAAGAACACGGCGGTAGCGAGAAGAACACCGAGTGAGTGGCGGGCTCGTCGGAAAGAAACGTTCACTCAACCAATCTAAATCACAAATCAGCCTGAGTGTACGCGCCCTGCGCTAGCCGTGGCCGGGGATTGTGCGCCAAGGACCTGCATCGGCGCGCGGCTCTTTGGGAAGGCCGAGAATCTGCTCGCCTACGATGCCGCGCTGTACCTGGCTGGTGCCCGCGTAGATGGTGCCGGCCCGAGCGTTCAAGAAGACATCGACCCAGCTTGCACTGGAGTTGGGCGACCCCACCGCATCGGAGCGGATGTAGGTCTGCGCGGGCGTGCCGCTTGGCGTCAGGGCATCGGCGCCGAGCACGTCGACGGCCAGTTCGGTGACTTCCTTGTGGTACTCACTCCAGAACAACTTGCCGATCGAAGCGTCGGGCCCGGGCTTCTTGCCGTTGAGAAACGCAGTGAGCGCGCGATATCCGAGAAAGCGCATGACCTCGACCTTTGTGTGTGCCTTGGTCAAACGTTGGCGAACGTGCGGATCATCCGCAAGCCCGCGTTGCTTCACCATGGCCGTCAGTTTGTCGAGTTCGGCCCGGAACGACAGTGCGTTGATTGCAGCACCGGCACCGCGCTCGTTGCCGAGCAGGGTCATCGCCACCATCCATCCGCCGTTCACCTCGCCAACGACGTTGCCCTTCGGGCAACGTGCATCGGTGAAGAACACCTCGTTGAACTCGGACTCACCCGACATCATGCGAATGGGTCGCACTTCGACTCCGGGTTGGCGCATGTCGACGAGAAGAAAGGTGATGCCCTTGTGCTTCACCTCGTCAGGCGACGTTCGCGCGAGAACAAAAATGTGATCGGCGTGGTGACCGCCGGTTGTCCAGATTTTCTGGCCGTTGATGATCCACTCGTCACCGTCGAGCACCGCGCGGCAACCGAGGTTGCCGAGGTCCGAGCCCGCTGCGGGTTCGGAATAGCCCTGGCACCACAGATCTTCACCCGAGAGAATGCGTGGTAGGTAGTGCCGTCTTTGCTCTTCGGTGCCGACGGCAAGAAGGGTGTTGCCCAGCATGGCGATGCCGAACCCGTCGTTGTGTCCCCCGGTTGGAACACCGGCCTTGAAGAACTCTTCGGTGAGAACAACCATCTCCATCGACGACAGACCCTGGCCGCCGTATTCCTTCGGCCACTGCACCGCGAGGAAACCGTTGGCGTAGAGCGTCTTGCGCCATTGATTGGTGAACTCGAAGGCTTCCGAAATCGTTCAGGTTCGGGGTGAACCGCAGGTTCGGAAGGCGCTTGACAAGCACATCGAAGGCGACGTTTTGCTCCAGGCGCGACAGGCCGGCCCCCGTGCAGTGGGTTTCGCCCAGCGAGAAGGCCATGTGACGGGCCGAGTTCGTGCGGTCGAGATCGAACTGTGCCGGGCAAGCGAACATCCTCTCGTCCCGATTGCCTGCCGCGTAGCGCAAATGAAGATTCGAACCTTTCGGAATCTTCACGCCCCCGACTTCCGTGTCGATGATGGCGTTGCGCACCATGCCCATCGTCGGTGACTCGCAGCGCAGTCCTTCTTCGACAAGGTTCTTCACTCGTGACGGGTCGGCCCGCACGGCGTCGTACACGCCCGGCGTGCCGAGCATCAACCACATCGTCGAGGTGAGCGCAAACGTCGTTGTTTCGTTACCACCGATGTAGAGGTGGTCGACAATGTTGATGATCTCGTGATCTTCGAGCGGTCGCACGTCATCAAAGCGGGCTTCGTTCACCAAATACGAAATCACCGAGTCATCGGGATTCGCCCTCTTCTCTTGCATCGTGGCGTGAATGAAGTGCTGGAACTCGACACCCGTTTCGCCGGCATAGATCTCTTCGTCGCGCGACAAACCACCACGAAACGGCAGCACCCACGCCTCGGAGTACTTCTTCAACTTCGGAATGTCATCCAGTTGGAAGCCCATCATGATGGTGATGACACGCACCGGCAGAGGAACCGCAAATGAAGTGACGAACTCACAACCACCGTCGTGGGCAAAATCATCGACGAGCTCGTTCACGATCTGGGTGATCAGCCCGCGACGCCTCTCCGAACCTGCGGGGGTGAAGAACGGGTCGGCGATGTCGCGGTACTTCTTGTGCTGCGGCGGATTGCTGCCGAGCATGCTGGCCCGCGGCCAACCTTTCGTCGCATAGATCTCTTTCACCACCGACGATGCGCCGGCCGAGGGAGTCGACTCGCTGGCACCGCGCATGAACACGTCGGTGCGGCGCAACACATCGTGAATGTCTTCGTACCGTGTGAGTACGTAGGTGTTCGTCCCCGGCATGCGCCACACGGGAGCTTCTTCGCGCAACAAGTCGTACGAGGGATACCAATTCTCCTGCGTCGCAGGATCGAAGAAATTGACATCGTCGACCGAAGTCGGGTGTGCAGGTGTCCCGGCCATGTGTTGAGTCCCCCGAGTGCGTACCCTATGCAACCCCGCGCGAGGCTCGAACGGGTGTCAGGTGCCCAACGTCGTCAGCGCAACCCGGCCAAGACCCGGAACACTTCGCCAATCGAGTGGTCGGCCTCGAGGGGATGGCGAAACGACTGGCTGAAGTCGACTGAATAGGTGTTGCGGCGTCCGACGTGGCGACGAACGACGTAGCCCCCATCAACCAGGTCCTGGACGATGCGATGGGCTGCACGCTCGCCAATTCCCACCAGATCAGCGATTTCGGCAATACGTATGTCGGGGTTCTGGGCCACACACACCAGCACGTGGCCGTGGTTCGTGAGGAAGGTCCACGCCCGCTTGGCCGATCCGTCGACCTGGCCCGGATTGGGCTGGGACGCGGAAGCCTTTGGCATGCACGGATGTTAGGGGATTTCGGGTTTCGCTTGACTTGTCTTTCAATTCATGTTATCTATATCATGTATTATAATGCATGGCTAAAAAGCCACACTTTGGCGAAAGGACCGCACTCATGCCCATCAAGGAAATCGACATCGTCGTGAAAGACGAGGGCACTGCAGACGAGATCCAGGTTCGCATCGGACACCTCTTGTGCGGCTTCCCGCTCGGCTTGACCAGTGTGAACCATGTCCGCGGCCTCGACTGGCGCTGCAGGTTCACGGTGAACGAGGGCATCGACGTGGGATTCCGCAAGATCGCCGAATTGCAAAGCGTTCTCGCCGGCGAGTTCGACATTCGCCTCGTCGAGCGCGTGAGCGGCCCGGCAGCTCATCTCGTCTGAGTCGACGCCAAGCACAACGCCAACGAATCAATCAAAAAGCCAGCAGGAAGGACAACCCCATGAGCAAGAAGAAAGTGACCGTCATCCCCGGAGATGGCATCGGACCCGAGTGCGTCAACTCGGCTGTCGACATCATCAACGCAACGGGCGTTCAGATTGATTGGATCGAACGCCACGCCGGCGAGCGAGTCTTTGCACAAGGCATCGCGTCCGGCGTTCCTCAAGACACGATCGATTCGATCAACGAGACCCGCCTCGTTTTGAAGGGACCTCTCGGAACACCGGTGGGATACGGCGAAAAGTCTGCCAACGTCACCTTGCGGAAACTGTTCGAGACGTTTGCCAACATTCGCCCGGTTCGCGAGCTACCTGGTGTCGTCACTCCTTATTCGGGGCGCGGCATCGATCTTGTCGTCGTTCGCGAGAACGTCGAAGATCTCTATGCCGGTATCGAACACATGCAAACGCCCGACGTCGCACAGTGTCTCAAGCTCATCAGCGCGAAGGGCTCGGAGAAAATCATCCGCCTCGCGTTCGAGTTCGCCCGCTCCGAAGGCAGGAAGTCGGTGGCGTGCGCCACCAAGTCGAACATCATGAAGCTCACCGAGGGCGAGCTGAAGCGCACGTTCGAACGCATCGCACCCGAGTACCCCGAGATCGAGTCGTGGCACGTCATCATCGACAACTGTGCCCACCAGCTGGTGAAGAAACCCGAACAGTTCGACGTGATCGTCACGACCAACATGAACGGTGACATCATCAGCGACTTGACCTCGGCGCTCGTTGGCGGTCTTGGTTTCGCCCCTTCGGCGAACCTCGGCAGTGGCATCGCAATCTTCGAGGCCGTTCATGGGTCGGCGCCGAAGTACGCCGGGAAGAACGTGATCAACCCCACGGCCGTTGTGCTGTCGGGCGTGATGATGCTCAAGTACATGGGCGAATTCGAAGCCGCCGAAGCCGTCGAGCACGCCGTGCTCGTCACCCTCGAGCAAGGCAACTTGATGGGCGACGTCGTCGGTTACGACAAGGGTGTCTCCACCTCGGACTACACCAAGAAGATCATCGGCAACCTCGGCAAGCGCTCCTCCGCCTACACGGTGCGCAAGGCGAAGCCGATCCAGTTCCCGACGATCAGCCGCAACCAGGTCTTCCGTCGGGCGAACACGAAGGAGATCGTCGGAGGCGACATCTTCGTCGAGAGTGCGCTTCCGCCGGCGGAACTCGGTCCATCACTCGAGAGCATCGCTGCGGATTCACCACTGCGTCTCAAGATGATCTCGAACCGCGGCACGAAGGTGTATCCCGACGGCAACGCGAACATCGACTGCGTCAGCCACCATCGCTGCCGCTTCGTTCACCGCGACGGCCTCTCCGTTTCTTTCGCCGATGTCATCAACCTCGCGCGCAAGATCAACGAAACCCACGAGGTTTGTCACGTCGAACGACTGCTACGAATCGACGGCGCCGATGGATTCACAAAAGCCCAGGGCGAGGATTGAGGCGGCACCCGCCCTCCCGCATCCATACGCGGGGTTGACGGCAGGGTTCACCACACGGCACGACAAGGCGGCTCTTGTTGTGCCACATTTCGAGTCCCTGCTCGATGTCTCGCTTGTCACGGTCGACTTCGACACCGACAGCCTCGGCACCTTCTCCGGAGAAGTTCCGCGAAAGGGCTCGGCACTTGACATGGCCTTGACGAAGGCGCGTGTCGGTGCCGAGTTCTCCGTGGACTCTCTGGGTATCGGTTCGGAAGGAACTATCGGTCCGTCCCACCAACTTCCCTTGCTCATGGCGAATGCCGAAGTGCTCGCATTCGTCGACCTGAAGCGGGGTGTTTCGGTGTCGGAACACACCATCAGCCACTCGATCCGCACAATTTCCCTGACCGTCGAACCGCATGCCGAGTACCGTTCGACGCTCGCCGCGGGTGGATTCCCCGATCACGGCGTCATCGTGAAGCCCGCAGACGGTGAGACGACACCGATCTTCAAGGGTCTGCACACCTTTGCCGAAGTCGATTCTGCCGTACGTGTCTGCGCCGTCGCCTCGGCGGACGGTAAGGCCCGAATCGAGTCGGACTTCAGGGCCAACCACTGTCCTTCGCGCCGGCCCACCATCTCGGAAGCGGGTCATCGTCTCGCCTTCCGGTTGCGGTCGTGTTGCCCACACTGTTTGGCGCCCGGGTGGGGGCTTGTCTCCCACGTTCGCGGCGTGCCGTGTTCACTCTGCGGCGAGAACGTCGACGTCCCCGCACGCGAGATCCTCGGATGCACGGCTTGCGGTGAACAGCAAATTGCCGCAAAACCCATTCGCGTGTCGATCGACCCATCGAGGTGTCCGTTGTGCAATCCATGAGCGCACTGCTGTCGTCGATCGGTTTTACTCTCGCCGGACCGAACGATGACGCATGTCTGATCGTTTCCGTTCGGCGCACCACAACCGGAATTGCGTCGGTCGAGTCCTGGCTCGTCGGTGCGGGCACGTCCATCGAGGAGGACCTCCTTGCTCGCGAAACGGCAAAGACGATTGCCGACGGCGTCTCTGCTTCCGGTGAAACCCTCGTGACTTTCGCACGTACCGATGACAAGACACTTGCGATCATTCAGGTCGCCCAAGGACTGATCGACAAATGACCATCGAATCGCACGAGGGGCACGTGCCGGCGTCGCTCCTCTTCGGCAACCAGTTGATTGCGCTCGCAGCAATACAAGCCAACCCGACGATTCGAATCCGTGAGCTCTCGAGTCTCCTCAACCTGACGGAGCGTTCCACGCAGCGGGTGGTCCACGACCTTGAAACCGCCGGGCTGATCACGGTTTCCCGTGAAGGCCGCCGCAACCATTACACCGTCACGACGAATGTCGCGCTGAGGCTGCCCGACGGCCGCCATGTGCCAATCGACTTGCTGCTCGACACGCTTTCCCGCCGAACCGCGACTGGGTAGCCTTCAGCCAAGGGGGTTCCACCGTGGCTGTCGTACGACCAAAACCAATCATCAATCACGGTCCCCCACCGGTGCAGTCGTTGCCCATCACTCCCGAGCGCTACATCTCTGCCGATTGGATGCAACGTGAATACGACGTCATGTGGCCAAAGCACTGGCTCTTTGCGTGTCTCGAGCAAGACGTCCGCGAAGTGGGTGAATTCGTGCGATTCAACATCGGCCGCGAATCCATCATCGTTTCGCGCGGCCAGGACGGAAACGTCCACGCCATGTACAACGCCTGCCAGCACCGTGGCGCGCGCATCTGCGTCACCGAGCGCGGTTGTGTGAAGTCGTTCGTGTGTCCGTACCACGGCTGGTCGTACCGGCCCGACGGACACCTCGTCGTGGTGCCCGGCCACCATCTCTTCGAAGGTGGCGTGAACCGCGAGGAACGTTCGCTTCCGAAGGTGCGGTGCGAAACGTTCATGGGTCTCGTTTTCGTCTGCATGGACAACAGCGCCCCGCCGCTCGTCGATTCACTCGGCCTTGTTGCCGAACGCCTCGCACCGTTCCACCTCGAACGGATGACCTTGGTCGGTGACCAAACGGTGTTTCTCGAGGCCAACTGGAAGGCAGTGTTCGACAACTTCGGCGAGCTGTACCACGTCGAACACATCCACCCGCAACACGCGATGCTCTTCGACTGCCCCACGGCGCAGGTTGAGTTGTTCGCCAACGGCCACACCAGCGTCGAGATCGTCGGCCACACGGTCAACTCGACGATGCCGATTCCCGAAGAGGCGAACTTCTACCAGCGCGCCCAGTGCGAGAAGTTCGGGCTGAATCCCGACGACTTCGCGGGTCGCATCCTCGAGTTCCGTCTTGCGATGCAGCAACGCCGCCGCGAGATGGGTCCCGCACTCGGCTACGACTACAGCGACCTGTCCGACTCGAGACTCACCGACATCGAGCAGTACAACCTGTTCCCCAACACGATGGTGACGGTGCAGCCCGAGGCCGCGCTGGTGATGCGTGCACGTCCGCACCCGACCGACCCGAACAAGTGCTACTGGGACAAGTTCACCTTCAAACTGCAGCCGAATCCCGATGTCGCTGCGCGGGCCGGAGTCGCATTCACGCCGTGGAAAGAGAGCGAACTGCTTCCCATCCCCCGACCCGAACACGACGAGTTCACGCAGGAAGACGTCATCGCCGGCCGCAAGACCATGGATGCAACCGTCGACCAGGACATCCACTTCATCCGCGACATCCAGTCGGGCATGCATTCGCGCGGCTTCACCAGCCAGCTGCTGAACGAGGAAGAAGCGCGCGTCCAGCACTACCACGACTGGCTCGATCACTTCATGGGTGCGCGCTAAGCACCGTCGCCGCCCGACAACAATCCAAAACAAGGACAATCGCAATCCCACTCGTGGAGTGGAGACGGATAAGTTTCGCCCATGTCGCTCGGCTTGACGCGGCAGCGCGCCGAGGAATTGCAACGCGAATACGGACCGAACGTCATCGCGACACACCGCGTCACGGCGTTCGATGTGCTGCGACGGCAGGTCGACAACCCGCTGCTCTTGCTTCTCGTGGCGGCGGCCATTGTCTCGGCGGTCACGGGTCAAGCAGCCGACGGCGCGATCATCGGATTGATCCTCAGCCTCAGCATCGGTCTGGGCTTTGCAAACGAATATCGGTCCGAAAGACACATGACTGCGCTCCACATGCGCATCCAACACACCGCCGTGGTCTGGCGGGACGACCGTCCCATCGAATTACCGGCGAGCGAACTCGTGCCGGGTGACATCGTCGAGTTGAAGATCGGAGCCATCGTTCCCGCCGACGGTGACGTTCTCGAGTCGCGAGACCTCGAGATCGACGAGTCAACGCTGACGGGTGAATCTCTCGCGGTCGCGAAGTTGCCATCGCCGACGACCGCCGGTTGGGACGACGGCAGCAAGGTTCTCATGGGGTCGATCGTCCAGCGGGGTTCGGGGCGGTTTCTCGTCACCGCAATCGCTGGTGCAACACAATTCGGAAGCGTCGTTCGTTCGCTTGGCGAGCGGGTCCCCGTCACCAGATTCCAATCGGGCCTGTCGGAATTCTCGGCACTGCTGTCGAAGTTTGCCGGGGCTCTCATCATTGTCACATTTGTCGTCAACATCGTCCTCCATCGTCCCCTCATCGAGGCGTTGCTCTTCTGCCTCTCGATCGCGATCGGAATCACGCCGCAGCTACTGCCGGCCATCGTCAGTCTCAGCCTCTCGGTCGGCGCCCACCATCTTGCGGAACGAAAGGTGCTGGTGAAACGGCTCATCACCATCGAGGATCTAGGGAACGTCGGGATTCTTTTCACCGACAAAACGGGGACGATCACCGAGGGTCGCATCACTTTCCATCGCGCGATTCCGATGGACAATTCATCCCCCGACCTCATTCTCCGTCTCGGGCTGTTGTGCAACGAGGCGGTCGGCGTTGCAAAGGGCAAGCCCGAAGGTGCAGCGCTTGACGTTGCAACGTGGCTTGCGCCGCACGCGTCAGCCGAATTGTTCCGTGGTGCGGCCGTTTCCGATGTGGTGCCCTTCGACCATGTTCGCCGCATGACGTCGGTCGTCGTGTGCGAACCCGATGGCACCCGAACGGTCGTGGTGAAGGGCGCTCCCGAAGCCGTCCTCGCCCGCTGTGAGACCGTCTCGACATCGGATCGAATGGTTCTCGATCAACTCTTCACCGACGGCATGCGTGTCGTTGCCCTCGCAACGAAGCCCACAACCTCCGATCACATCACCGGGGATGCCGAGACGGGCCTGCTTCTTCGTGGATATCTGACCTTTCTTGATCGGCCCCGGGCCGACGCGGGAGCGGCCGTTCAGAGACTCGGTGACCTCGGTGTAAGGGTGAAGATCATCACCGGCGACAACGGGGCCGTTGCGCGCAAAGTATGCGGCGATCTCGGCATCGCCGTCGCCGACATTCTGACCGGAGACGAGATCGACGGTCTCGACGATTCCTCACTCGCGGCACGTATTGATGCGACGACGATCTTTGCCCGCGTCAGTCCGGCACAAAAGGCGCGCATCGTACGCGTGACGCGATCAGAGGGTACGGATGTCGCATTTCTGGGCGACGGAGTGAACGACGCCGCGGCTCTCCACTCCGCTGATGTCGGTATTTCCGTCGACTCAGCGGTCGATGTCGCAAAGGAGGCCGCCGACATCGTGTTACTCGACAAGAGCCTTTCCGTCATCGCCGACGGAATCGTCGAAGGACGGCGCGTCTTCAACAACACCTTGAAGTACGTGTTGATGGCGACGTCATCAAATTTTGGGAACATGTTCAGCGCTGCCGGTGCGTCGCTCTTTCTCGGTTTCCTGCCGCTGCTGCCCAGTCAGGTACTCCTCAACAACCTCCTCTACGACCTCGGACAGATGGCAATACCGACCGACAGGGTTGATGACGAAGTCCTCCGCCGTCCCGCGGCCTGGGACATCTCGTTCGTCCGCAAGTTCATGCTGACTTTCGGTCCGATCAGTTCACTCTTCGACTTCGCGACCTTCTTCGTCATGCTCGTCATTCTCGACGCCGGTCACACCGAATTCCGTACCGGCTGGTTCATTGAGAGCCTCGCGACTCAAACCCTCGTCGTCTTCGTCATACGTACGCGTCGCACGCCGTTCTTCCGAAGTCACCCGGGGGGCTTCATGTGGGTGGCACCGATCGCAGCCGCGAGTATCGGCGCCATTATTCCCTTCTCTCCGTTCGCCAAACGACTCGGATTCGGTGGTCTTCCCCTCTCGTTTTTTGCCATCCTCGTTGCAATGACAATGCTCTACCTGGCGCTCGTCGAAGGTGCGAAAATGCTCTTCTACGCTCGCCTCGGCCGACCCGTCGCCCCCGGACGCAGCGACCACGAACTTTCACACCGTCACCTCCATCGTCGCGCACACCGCTTCGTGAAACACGAAGGCCCCCGAGCTCTCGGATTACCGTCGAGCCATGGACCGTGAGTGGGAGAGCCTTGCGCGGAGGGCTTCGCTTGCATCACACCAACTCATCGGCTGGATCTATTGGGACCCGCGCGCTGCGGCACGGCACGCCGAACTCGGCGTGAAAGACGGCCTTGGGCACTACATCGCAAATCGCGCGGCCCCGCTTGCTGCTGCCGGAGTCGACGTGGTGGCCGCCGCCTTCGGTTCCATCGATCGATTTCTCATTCACTTCTCACTTGACCTTGCCGCGGGTGCAACAACCTGGGAGAAGATCTACGCCGCCCGCAATGCAACGGTCGCCGAAGGTTTGCGCGAACTCGCACCCGAAATCTGCGACGACTTGGCCTCGTTGAGTTCCGATCTGTGGCGCACCGTCGATGCAATGCCCTCGTCGGGCCGGGTGTTGTTTGCTGCGCACCGCGCGTGGCCACGCGCCGAAGACGATCCCGTTGTCTCGGCTTGGCTTGCCGTCAATGCCCTGCGCGAGTGGCGTGGTGACACCCACTGGGGTCTGCTCGTCGCACACGCGATCGATGGCGTCGAAGCGGGCTTGTTGCACGATGCGTGGATGGGTTATCCGAAGGAGTGGATCCCGCGCAGCCGTGGAGCAAACGATGATCAGATTGCCCGCGCTCTCACCACTCTCGAGGAACGCGGCTGGGTATCGAACGGCGTCGTCAACGAAAACGGTATCGAGTTCCGTCAGTGGCTCGAAGAAGAGACAAACCGTCTTTGCGTTCGCTGCTGGCAGACCTTCGGCCGCGAGAACACCGAACGCTTTCTCGCACTCGTGGAACCGATCGGTCAACGCTTCGTCGCACACATCGACGCAACCGCGGGTCCGAATTGGATGCCCGCCGCACGCCCGCGACGCATCTGACTACGGACAGCCCAGGCCGAAGAATTGTGCGCACGTCGGACACAGCGTGGCCACGCCATCAGAGGTGTGCCACTCACGTCCGTAGGGTGAACCGCATTCCGTGCACTCGAGCACCGGCTTTTTCTGCCGTGTCGTCTCGGCACTTGACGGCTCGTCTTGCACGCAGGCGAGGGTAGCCAACCTCCGACATCGGGGCCACAGAGGCGAATCGTTACCTTTGTTGCATGGGAGACAGTTGGGGTTCGGAGTGGGAAGAAGTCGTCGACGTCGTGGTGGTTGGCAGTGGCGCAGCCGGTTTCGGTGCGGCGTTCGCGGCAGCACGAGCGGGGGCGAGTGTCATCGTTCTCGAGAAGGCCGCCTTCATCGGTGGCACGACGGCGCGATCGGGTGGCGTCATGTGGGTGTGCAACAACCCCGTGATGAAAGCGCAGGGTCTGGAAGACGACCGTGCTGCTGCACTTCGCTATTTGGCCCGTACCGCCTACCCGACGCAGTACAACCCGCGCCACGACACGCTGGGCCTGCCCCACAACAGATACAAGGTGATCGAGGCGTTCTACGACCGCGGGACCGAGGCGCTCGAGGAAGCCGTGGCCGCGGGAATGATGGAACTCGAGGCAGTTCCGTACCCCGACTACTACGCGCACCTTCCCGAAGACGAAGCCCCGTGGGGCCGCTGCATTCAGGCGAAGTATCCGCCGGGTCACAGGCCCGGTCTTGACCCGACGGGCGGACAGTTCCTCGTCGATCGTCTGCGGTCGGGGGCGGAAAGTCTTGGTACACGAACAGTTCTCGATGCAGAGGTTGTTCATCTCGTGCGCAACTCTTCGGGTGACGTCGTCGGCGTCGAGGTACGCATCGGTCGACGCACCGCGCTGATCGGTGCACGCAAGGGCGTCGTGTTCGGGTCGGGCGGCTTTCTGCACAATCCCGACTACACGCGAGAATTTCTTCGCGGACCCGTGTTGGGCGGTGCGGCCGCAGAGGAAGCGACGGGCGACTTCCTGCGCATCGGCATCGAGGCGGGTGCGCAGTTGGGCAACCTTGCACACGCGTGGTGGGCCCAAGGCGTGCTCGACATGCTGGCTCGCAACCGCGTCACCAGCCGCGACGTGTACTCGCCATACGGCGACTCGATGATTCAGGTGAACCGTTACGGACGACGTGCCGTGAACGAAAAATCGCCCTACAACGAACGCGGCCAAGTGCACGCGGTGTGGGACTCGGTTCGGGGCGAATACCCCAATCTCCTCATGTACATGCTCTTCGACGACGGCGTTTTGCTGAACCCCGAAGGGAGCAGGTTTCGCTTTCCGGTTCCGCCGGTTGGCGAAACTGCCGACTACATCGTCTCTGCCTCGACGTGGGATGCACTCGCCGAGAAACTGCGCGAGAAGTTGCGTGGCTTTGCTCACGTGACCGGCGGTGCCACACTCGACGACGACTGGGCGGCGAACGTGCGCCACTCAGTCAGCCGTTGGAACGAGATGGCGCGCGACGGAGTTGATGTCGACTTTCACCGCGGTGAGTCGCCCATCGAGCAAACGTGGGCGGGTTCGTCGCGCAACGGTATGCGCAATGCGACGATGCATCCGTTCACCGAATCGGGTCCGTACCACTGTGTGATTCTCGCGCCCGTCGGTCTCGATACGAAAGGTGGCCCCGTCACCGACGAGGACGCGCGTGTTCTCGACACGATGGGCGAACCGATTCCCGGTCTCTATGGTGCCGGGAACTGTGTGGCGTCGCCCGCGGGGCAGGCGTATTGGGGACCGGGGGGAACAGTTGGCATGGCGTTCATCTTCGGTTTCATCGCCGGCAAGCACGCCGCAACACAGAGTGAGCGCCGACCCGACTGAACGGTGAAATCCACGCCAAGATGTAGCCATGAACATTTTGGTGACGAACGACGACGGAATCGACTCGGTCGGACTGCACGTGTTGGCACGCGCGATGCGTGAACACGGCGACGTCACCATCCTCGCACCTGACAGCGAGTACTCGGGAGCCAGCGCAGCATTCGGCGCGATTCACCTCATGCGCCCCGACATTCACCGCGTGCACATCGATGGAATCGACGAGGCCTGGGCCCTCACCGGCCCGCCCGCTTTGTGCGTGATGATGGCCCATCTTGGTGTTCTCGACCGCAAGTTCGACCTCGTCGTTTCGGGAATCAATCCCGGCGCAAACGTCGGACGCAGCGTGTATCACTCGGGCACCATTGGTGCGACGCTGACGGGTCGCAACTATGGCATGAGTGGCGTCGCCGTCAGCCAAGCCGTCTCGGGTTTCGGTGTCGAAGGACAAGGTTGGGACGAAATGGTGAAGGGTCAGCTGTGGGACACCGCCGCCACCGTCGCATCGCACGTCGTGCGTGGCGTCATCGAATCTCCTCACCACGAGCCCGTCGTCGTCAACGTCAACGTTCCAAATCTTCCCCTCGATGAGGTGAAGGGGTGGCGCCGCACCCGGGTTGGTCACGAACTCCCACGCGCCATGGCGTCAGCCCGCAAGGAGTTGAAGGAAGGGCACACCAACTCGTACTCGATCAAGTTGGAGATCGGCGAGGCCCTCCCCCTTCCCATCGATACGGACGGGGGCGCGGTCGAAGCCGGCGAGGTGTCGATCACCTTCCTGTCTCGGTTGACCAACCACGACCTCGAGGGCGAGACCGGCGCCGAGGCTGCCGTGGCCGCCCTGCTGACCCGCTGAATTCCTTTCATTGCAACGGTTTCGTCACAAATCCACACCTTGTGAACGCGTGAAACGTACCGTCTCCATCGCAGGAACATCCTGCAGAAATGGGGTTGATACCTATGTACGTCATCGGACAACTGGTCCTCCTGTCAGCAGTCCTCACCGCGGTTCTCGCCGTGATCGACTCGGTCCTCGGGCTCGTCAAGCTGAACAGCACCGTGAAGGACACATGGCCGGCCGCCGGCTGGGGACTCGTCATGAAGGAAGATTGGATGAACATCGTCGCCAACGGCGCGATCGTCTACGCGGCGATCCCACTGCGCGACGCAATCATGAGCATGGTCAACAAGGGCCTCCGCGCCTGACCACGTCTCCCTGACAAGAAAGGGCCCGCCGGATGCGTCCGGCGGGCCCTTTCCTTTTGTCCCCTAATCTGACGAAAGAAGTGGAAGCGGGGGCACATGGGACAGAAGAAGAACTTCAAAGGAACGATCGGTCGCACTTTTGAGGACTCGAAGTTCTCGTGGGAACCGTTGAACCAGCCGCCGGCGGGCACACCAAACATCCTCATCGTGCTGCTCGACGACGTCGGCTATGCCCAATTCGGCTGCTACGGCAGCGACATCGCAACCCCCACGTTCGACGCTCTCGCCGCCAATGGCCTGCGCTATGCGAATTACCACACGACAGCGCTGTGCTCACCCACCCGTGCATGCCTCATGACCGGGCGCAACCATCACTCGAACGGCATGGCCCGCGTCATCGAAATGACGTCGGGCTTTCCCGGTTACGACGCAGAGATTCCCCACGAGAACGGCTTCATGGCCGAGATGCTCCAGGAGAAAGGGTGGGCAACCTTCGCTCTCGGCAAGTGGCACCTCACTCCCCCGCACGAGCGCAACATCGGCGGACCCCGTACACGGTGGCCACTCAGCAAGGGCTTCGATCGCTTCTACGGATTCATGGCAGGCGAGACCGACCAGTACTACCCCGACCTCGTACACGACAGCCACGCAGTTGATCCGCCGAAAACTCCGGCCGAGGGTTACCACCTCACCGAGGACATGGTTGATCGTGCCATCGACTATCTGAAGGATCTGCGCGCGTACTCAGCCACGCAGCCCTTCTTCATGTACTTCGCCCCTGGTGCTGCACATGCCCCGCACCAGGCTCCGAAGGAATTCATCGACCCCTACCGCGGCAAGTTCGACATGGGCTGGGACGAATGGCGCAACCGCGTCTTTCAGCGTCAGGTTGACAGTGGCTTGTTGCCGCCGGGCACCAAATTGTCGGAGCGCCCGGCATGGGTACCCGAATGGGCCACGCTCTCGGCCGACGAAAAACGACTGTATGCGCGGATGATGGAGGTGTTCGCCGGCTTCCTGACGCACACCGACGCGCAGGTTGGTCGTCTCGTCAATTTCCTGAAGACGCTCGACGAATTCGACAACACCATCGTTCTTGTCATGTCCGACAACGGTGCATCGGCGGAAGGTGGCCCGAAGGGCAGCTACAACGAGAAGTACTTCTTCAACTTCGTTCCGGAAAGCCTCGAAGAGAACCTGAAGCGCATCGACTTGTTGGGTACCGAACACGCCAACAACCACTACCCGTGGGGCTGGGCGTGGGCCGGCAACACACCGCTCAAGCGGTTCAAGCGCGACACGCACGAGGGCGGCGTGTGCGATCCGATGATCATGCACTGGGGTAACAAGTTGCCGGCCCGCGGCGAGACACGCCACCAATACGTGCACGTCGTCGACATCGTGCCCACCCTTCTCGACATTCTCGGCATGGAGCCCCCGAAAGTCATCAAGGGGGTCACGCAAAACCCGATCGAAGGCACCAGCTTCGCCCATACGTTGCCGAGCGACGACGTTCGGTCGAACCACACCACGCAGTACTACGAGATGCTCGGCTCACGCGCCATCTATCACGATGGTTGGAAGGCCGTTGTGTTCCACCCACCGTCGATGATCGCCTACGACGGAAGCGACGCAACACGACCGTTCGACGCCGACATCTGGGAGCTCTACAACGTCGCCAAAGACTTCTCCGAGTGCGACGACCTCGCCACCACCCATCCCGAAAAATTGAAGGAGCTGCAAGAACTGTGGTGGAGCGAAGCTGATCGCTACCAGGTGTTGCCGCTGAACAATCAGCCCGGCCGATACGGCGACCGTCGCCATCTGCGCGACCGTTACGTCTATCTTCCCGGCATTTCCCCACTTCCCGAATCAACCGCGCCGAACCTGAAGAACCGCTCGTTCCA
>RGCG01000032.1 GCA_009919275.1 Actinomycetota bacterium | reverse complement strand
GAATCGAGTGCCGCGTTCTTTGTCCGAGTGGATCCTTCCGTCGACGAGGATCCATTGGAACCACACGCTGAAACCAGCAATGCGACGCCTACTACGAGCCCCAAACCAGATGCGATGCGATTCTTCACGTGACTTCCCCTTCGCGTTCACTGACCGTTGATTGACCAATTGCACGGATCCGAGGAAAGACACCGAAGACCGCAGACAAGACGCCTATCGAGGCGACAGTACCCGAGAGTCAATCGGAATTGAATTCACCTCAAGCGGTGGACGACCGAGAGTCGGCCCAGACTCTGGAGGCGACGCCGGGAATCGAACCCGGATAAACGGCTTTGCAGGCCGCTGCGTAAGCCATTCCGCCACGTCGCCAGCGACAGTCGCAAGCGACCACGCGGGGCGAACTCTATCGGTTGGCGGATTGGTCTCCTCGCCCGGTCGGTACGTCGAAATTGGTCGAGCCGCGGGGTGGTTTGGGACGAAGACCGATGTCGCGCAGCACCTGGGCAACGCCGTACTTCCATCCACGACGGGTGCGTGCGAGACGTGAGATCTGGCGCATGCGCTGGGTGATGTCACGCGAGTATTCGATGGCTCGGGTCTCTCGCGCAGTGGTGATCAACTTGACGGGTTCGGAGGGAAAGATTTCGTGCTCGAAGCCATACCGAGCGAAGTCATCGGCGTAGATCTCTTCGATGATCGAAGCAGTACCGGCGTCCATCACGTCGCGGTACTTGATGCCGAGCCCCTCGTTCAGGCGCTTGGGCGTGATGGTGCGACCCGAACGCTCGCTCAGGTCGCGTGCGAAGCGGTCCATCTCGCCCGGTTTGTCGACACGAAAGAAATGCGTATAGCGAACATGCTCATCGCGTACCGAGCCCCACTGCGCGGTGAAATGGTCGTCGACGTAGAAGAGTTCGGGCTTGTCGCGCAACGCCCGGACAAAGCGCCTGAACGTTGCTGCGATGTCGATGTTCCCCTCGACACGATCGTCGGTGCAGTGCTCCCAGACCTCGTCGGACAGTGTGCTGGGGGCCTGCATGAGAATGCGGTTCTCGAAGGCCGAGTAGGTGCGCGCATACGGGTGACGCAGCGCTCCGACACGCCACCAATCCGGAGATTCCCAGATCTCGTCCTGTTCTCTTTTCGGCAGGTAGCGGAACAAGTCGAGTCCGCTCACCTCGATCTGATGTATGGCCTGCGCCACCGAAATGTTCGGGCTGTGAAGGAAGCGCGCGTTGTCGGGGGCGTAGGAATCGTTTGCCTCGGCGAGCATCATCTTGATCGAGCTGCACGCCGACTTGGTGGTTGGCATGTAGGCGACCTTCACGCGTGGTGCCACGAGCGTGTGGCCGACAAATAAGGCGCGTTCGGTGTAGACGTACGGCTTGCGGATGGACATCAGCTCGGGGTCTTCCACAGGTGGGACAGAGCCGAGACCAGTTCCCCGGCGCAGTCGATCACGCTGCGGTTTGACGTTACCAAGACAAGTTCCGGCGATTCGGGAGCCTCGTAGGGGGCATCGACACCCGTCAGACCTACGAGTTCTCCCCGCTTCTGCTTTGCGTAGAGACCCTTAGGATCGCGCTCGGCGCACTCGCCAACCGGTGTTGCGACGAACACCTCGGCGAAGGGAACGCCGGCGTCATGGTGGCGACGACGCACGGCATTGCGTCCCGCGGTGAACGGACTGATCACCGGCGCAAGCACGATGAGACCTGCGTCGGCGAGCGTGAGGGCAACCTCGCCGAATCGCCTGACGTTTTCGGCACGGTCGTCATCGGTGAAACCGAGGTCGGAGTTCAGGCCATGCCGGAGGTTGTCACCGTCCAAGACGTACGCATGCGCACCGGCGTCGAAGAGAATCCGTGCGGCCTCGTTGGCGATCGTCGACTTGCCGGAACCCGACAACCCTGTCATCCAGATGGTTGCGCCCGCGTGCCCGGATCGCTTGGCCCGTTCATCTCGCGCAACGGACTGGGGATGCCAGCGAACGTCGCTCACTCGCGTGGCGGCAACAGCATCCCGGCCGCGGCGGTGGCACCGGTGGACTCGTCGACGAGGATGAACGATCCCGTGACGCGGTTGTGCTCGTAGTCGTCGCGCAACAACGGCTCGGCGGTGTGCACCGTGACGCGAGCGATGTCATTCATCGACAGGGGCCCCTCGGGGGTCTTGCGGTGCAGATCGGAGATGTCGAGCACGTAACGCACTTCCCCGATCTTCGCACGTGTCGAACGCGTCGTGTGCTTGAGGGTGTAGAGCTTGGCCGGGTTCAACTGCGCATTGGAGTCGAGCCAGCACAGCATCGCATCGTGATCCTGAATGACCCGGGGCCGGTTGTTCGGCCGGCAGATCATGTCGCCCCGGGTGACCGACAAATCGTCGGCAAGGAGAATCGTCACTGCGGATCCGGGAACGGCCTCCTCGAGGGGGCCGTCGGCGGAGTCGATTCCGGTGATTCGTGACGAGAGTCCACTGGGCAGCACGACGATGTCGTCGCCGACACGCAGGACTCCACCGGCGACGGTGCCCGCATAACCGCGGTAGTCGTGGTGTTCGGCGGTGCGCGGCCGAATCACGTATTGCACCGGGAAACGCACATCGATTTTGTTCTCGTCGCTGGCGGTGTAGACGTTCTCGAGGTGATGGAGAAGCGTCGGACCTTCGAACCACTTCAGATCATCCGACCGCTCGACGACGTTGTCGCCTTTGAGCGCGCTGATCGGCAGGAACGTCACGTCGCGCAACTGGAGCCGTGAAGCGAATGCTTCGAAGTCATCGCGGATTTGGTTGAAGCGATCTTCGCTGTAGTCGACGAGGTCCATCTTGTTGACGCAGACCACGAGGTGCGGGACACCGAGCAACGAGGTCAGGATGCTGTGACGACGGGTTTGCTCGACGACGCCGTGCCGGGCGTCGATGAGGATGATGGCGAGATCCGCAGTAGAGGTGCCCGTGACCATGTTGCGGGTGTACTGGACGTGGCCCGGACAGTCCATGATGACGAATGAGCGCTTGGGCGTGGCGAAGTAGCGGTGCGCAACGTCGATGGTGATGCCCTGCTCGCGCTCGGCGCGAAGACCGTCGGTGAGAAGCGACAGATCGACGTAGTCGTCACCGCGACGCTTGCTGACTGCCTCGACGTGCTCGAGTTGGTCTTCGAAGATGCTCTTCGAGTCGTAGAGCAGGCGACCGATGAGGGTCGACTTACCGTCGTCAACGGAACCAACGGTGGCAAAACGCAGCTGGCGCATCAGAAATACCCCTGTCGCTTGCGGTCTTCCATACCCGCCTCCGAGATCTTGTCGTCGGCGCGGGTTGCACCGCGCTCGGTGACTCGGGCGACGGCGGTTTCGGCGAGAACGTCGTCGATGCCCCCGGCCGTCGACGGCACTGCTGCCGTACAGGTTGCATCACCCACGGTGCGGAATCGGACCATCTCTTCGTACACGTCTTCACCGGCCTCGGGACGAAGGAACTCGGTGTCTGCCATCAACATGCCCCCGCGTTTGAAGACACGTCGCTTGTGTGCGAAGTAGATGCTGGGCAATTCGATGTCGTGTTCCTTGATGAAGGTCCAGATGTCGAGCTCGGTCCAGTTGGACAGTGGAAACACACGGAAGTGCTCACCCTGTTTGTGGCTGGTGTTGTAGATGTTCCACAGTTCGGGGCGCTGGTTCTTCGGGTCCCATTGACCGAAGGTGTCGCGATGAGAAAAGACCCTTTCTTTCGCGCGAGCCCTTTCTTCATCGCGTCGCGCGCCACCGAGAACCGCGTCGAACTTGTTCTCCGCAATGGCGTCGAGCAGGGCGACGGTCTGGAGCGGGTTGCGCGAGGGGGCGTCGGCCACCTTTCCGGCATCGATCGCCGCCTGGACCGAGGCGACCGTAAGGTTCAGCCCAAGACCCGCCAGGCAACGGTCGCGGAAGTCGATGACTTCGGGGAAGTTGTGGCCGGTGTCGACGTGCATCACCGCGAAGGGAAGACGCGCAGGAGCAAAGGCCCGCACCGCGACATGCAGCATGACGACGGAGTCCTTGCCACCCGAAAAAAGGATGACCGGGCGTTCGAAACACGCGGCAACCTCGCGGATGATCGAAATGGCCTCGTCTTCGAGGCCGGTGATGCCGGGGCGCATGGCGGACGAGACTACCGTAATTCCTACCAATTCAGTCGGGTTTGCCTCGGTAGAGTGGGCTGGTGACCGAAAACCCGCATCTCGACACGACGGCGATCACTGCTGGTCGCCGCGGCGCGCGCGGGTTGTCAGCCGACATCTCCACCTCAACCGTGTGGTCGAGCAACGGCCTCGACGCCACGCACGACGAGATTGTTCGCGGTCGGCGTGGCAAGGCCTACAGCAGGTACACCAACCCCACGGTCCGTCAGTTCGAAGAAGCAATTGCCGAACTCGAGGCCGCAGACGATGCTCTTGCGTTTGCCTCGGGCATGGGGGCCATCGCCACCGTCGTGTTTGCCCTTTGCTCTCCCGGCGACCACATCGTCGCCCAACAACAGCTCTACGGCGGAACGCTGGCCCTTCTCTCCGGGCCCGTGCGACGCATGGGCATCGACGTCACGTTCGTTGACGCCACGGTTCCGGGGGCGTTCGTCGAAGCCGCAAAAAAACCGCGGACGATGCTCGTCATTGCGGAAACGCCGGCGAATCCGGCGCTCGCCCTGGCCGACCTCGACGAGGTCGGCTCGATTGCAGGACCGTTCACGCTGGTCGACTCCACATTTGCGACTCCGATGTGCCAGCAGCCGCTTCGACACGGGGTCAACATCTCGCTTCACTCGGCGACCAAGGCAATCGGAGGACACAACGACGCGTTGATAGGAGTTATCGCCGGTGAAATCGACCTCGTCGACGCGGTGTGGGCTCACTCGGTGCTGCACGGCGCCGCAGCCTCGCCGTACGACGCCCATAACGCTCTGCGAGGCATACGAACCCTCGCGGTTCGCCAAGAGCGCCAATGCTCGACCGCCGCGACGCTGGCCGACTGGTTCTCCTCGCAGGGTGCGTGCGGCGCCGTGCACTACCCCGGTCTCGCCTCTCATCCGCAACACGCCCTTGCAGTTCGGCAAATGACGGCCTTCGGATCAATGCTGGCCGTGGAACTGCCGGGCGGACCCGAAGCCTGCACGCGCTTTCTCCAGGCGATTGAACTCGCGCGGCCCGCAACTTCACTCGGTGGACCCGAGACCCTCGTGTGTCATCCCGCATCGAGCACGCACCACGGCCTCGACCAAGAGTCGCTTGCTGCATCGTCCGCGGCCGACGGGCTGTTGCGTATTTCGGTCGGACTCGAAAATCCGTCCGACCTGATCGCCGACTTCGAGCGGGCACTGACGAAGAGTCGCGAATGAACATCGGCGTGCTCACGGGCGGCGGCGATTGCCCGGGTCTCAACGCCGTTATTCGTGCGGTCGTACGCAAGGCCGAAAAAAACGGTGACCGCGTGATTGGCTTCCGCGACGCGTGGAAGGGATTCCTCGCCAACGACTACGTGCAGCTGACCATTGACAACGTACGTGGGCTCTTGCCGAGGGGTGGCACCATTCTCGGCACAACACGTGGCAGCCCGTACGACTACGGCGACGGAATCGAACGCACGCAAAAACAATTCACGAATCTGAATCTCGGAGCACTCATCGTCATTGGTGGCAACGGTTCGTTGACCGTCGGTTCACGCCTGCACGCCGAAGCCGGACTCCCCATCGTGGGCGTACCAAAGACAATCGACAACGACATCGTCGGCACCGATGTCTCGTTCGGATTCCACACTGCGGTGCAGGTGGCAACCGATGCGATCGACCGTCTTCACACCACCGCCGAAAGCCACGATCGAGTGATGGTGGTCGAGGTGATGGGCCGCGATGCCGGCTGGATCGCATTGATGGCGGGTATCGCCGGTGGAGCGACGGCCATCCTCGTGCCCGAACGCCCCTTCGACATCGCCCGGGTGTGCGAACACATCGAGCGTCGCCACGGGCGGGGCCGCTTCGCATCGATCGTTGTCGTCGCGGAAGGCGCACGACCGATCGCGGGCACCCAACCCGAGCTCACCTACGCCAAGGACCAGTTCGGTCGCGACCGACTCGGTGGTATCAGCGCGGCAATCGCTCCCCTCATCGAGGAGCGCACCGGTTACGACGTACGCGTGGTCCAGATCGGCCACATTCAACGAGGTGGCACACCCACCGCCTACGACCGAGTTCTTGCAACGCGTTTCGGGCTCGCCGCGGTCGACGTCGTGACGGCTCGGGATTTCGGCAAAATGGTTGTCCTTCGCGGCGACACGGTCGAACGCGTCCCGATGGCGCTCACGCAGGGCAACACGCGCACCATCGACCTTACGTTGTACGACGAGGTCGAGTCTGCTTTCTTCGGCTGATCAGGCTTGTTTCGGGGGCCGCGGAAAAAAGCCGCTGGTGCGACGAACGTAGTCCTCGTAGTCGGGCTTGCGTTTGCGCAAACCCCGTTCGAGCAACGCCACTCCGGACACACGCACCAAGAGGAACGTCATCACGGCGGCACCGATGAATCCGTACGCTCCAACGCCCGCTTCGGCGGCAACGATCGCTATTCCCCACCACACCACTGCGTCTCCGAAGTAATTGGGGTGCCGCGTATAGCGCCACAAACCCGACGACATCACCTTGCCCTCGTTCGCGGGATCCGACTTGAAGCGCCGCAGCTGGGCATCACCGACCGCTTCGAAAAACAGCCCGACCGCCCACACGAGCACGCCCATCGTCCCGATGGGACCAAATCCCGGCGAATCCTCGACCTGTCCGAGTTGCAATGGCAAGGACACGACCCACATCAAGGTTCCCTGAAGAAGAAAAACCGTCACGAGGCTGATGATGGGAAAACGTGGACCCCAGTGCTTGCGCATGGCTCGGTATCGATAGTCCTCGCCGTGGCCGATGTTGCGCCGCGCAAGGTAGCCCGCAAGGCGAAGTCCCCATGCCGACACGAGGATTGCCAGCACCCACGCACGCGTGTCGTCGCCCTCGCCGACGACAAACGACACCCATCCCACGAGGACGAATCCGAGGCCCCACACGATGTCGACAATCGAGGCGTTCTTCACTGCCACGCTGACGACCCACGTCGACAACATCAGAATCGCGATCGCGATGCCGCTTGCGATCATCACGTCGGCGCTACTGCTCACTTGTCGTGCCCTTCCGCGGAGCCGGCCTGTGCGAGGTGCTCGCCGACTGCTCGGTCGAGTTCGAGCCAGCGTTCGTCCAACCACTCGATGACTCGCTCGGTTGGCACCTCGCTGCGCGGAATGCGAACGAACCACATTCGGGCGATACCGGCACCGGCCTCGAGCCGCTTGAGCATCCCGCCAAAGGTGTCGAGTCCGTCGAAACCCGTATGACCGGCGATGACGACGTCGGCGTCCGGAGCGGATTCGAGCAACGCAAGAGCACCCGCGGGTTTCGGCGGAAGAAGATGTCGCAGCGCGGCGAGGCGCCGAGCGCGCTCCGGGCTGCGCTCGGCCATTGACGAGAGAATTTGCTCGCGCTTCTTCGGGTTCGCCCGCGTTCCCTCGACGAAAATCACCGCGACATCTTCCGGGCCGAGGTTGTGCCCGAGTTGCGCGATCCCCTTCAGTTCGCCGCTTTGGTTGTTTGACCCGCGATCGAGGAAGTAGTTCGGGAGTCGGTGCCCAACGACGTCGAGACAGGGGTCGGCCATCAACTCGCGCTTCAGCACGTAGCGCGGGCGCAAACCGGCCGCGTTTCCCATCGAATACGCCGACACCAGCGAGTCGGCGAGACTTGCGTGGCGAGAAAACACCAACACCGGACCCGGTCGCAGCACTTCGGGGTTTTCCACCACGACGCGAATGCCCACCGTCAAGCGCAACGTGGACATGAGGGTGCTCGCCCACCACCTTTGGAGTGCGAAGTGGACCCCCAGGTTTTTCCCCTTCCCGGCCAGCGAGAACAAAGCGGCAGCGGTCAGCCCCGCGACCTCGACCCACGCCCAGCACAGTGCGAACGCGACGAGACGCAAAGTCGGCAACTTCCGCTTCCCCCGCACAAGGTCGAAGACGATCGTGCCGACGAACCAGATCGGCCAGGTTCCGAGCATGACGAGAGCAAGCAAGGTCACGCCCGTGATCGAGGCAACGCGTCGCAGGAACGTCCGTCCGATGCACCCGACAGTAGCCTCGTCGACATGGAAGTCGTTCGACTGACGGGAACAATCGGCGCACGAATCGATGGAGTCGACCTGAAACGCGACCTCAACCCCGAGACCATCGCCGACGTTCGCGCCGCCTTGGTTCGTCACCGGGTGATTTTCTTTCGCGACCAGCACCTGTCACCCACTCAACAGGTTGCTTTTGGTCGAGCATTCGGCGAACTGACACCCGCCCATCCCTTGGTGGGTGGCCTTGACGACGCCCACCCCGAGGTGCTTGTACTCGACAGCCTCGACTACAAGCTGGGCGTCGGCGACCGCGGCTCGGCAAACGGCAAGAGCACCAGCTACAACAACCGGTGGCACACCGATGTCACGTTTTCCGAGACCCCGCCACTTGCATCAATCCTGAGCGCGAAAAAGATCCCGTCGTACGGTGGCGACACGTTGTGGGCGGACCTCATCAACGCATACGAGACACTGCCCGCCCCGTTGCGCAACATGCTCGACGATCTGTACGCCGTCCACGATTCGAGCGGAACATTCAGCCGCTTCCGCGATGAGGACAAAACGGGCGAAAACCGCCAGAAGCTCTCGAATCTTGCCCCCGTGCGTCATCCCGTTGTCCGGGTTCACCCGGAGTCCGGAGAAAAAGGGCTCTTCGTCAATCCAACCTTCACCGCTTACATCGACGGCTTCTCCATCGACCAGAGTCGTGCGATTCTCGACATGCTCTACGAACACACGGTGCAGCCCGAACGCGTCGTTCGATGGGTGTGGCAAGAAGGTGACGTTGCGATGTGGGACAACCGGTCAACTGCGCACTACGCAGCCGCTGATTACACCGAGCCACGTCTGATGCACCGCATCACCGTCCGCGGCGACAAGCCGTACGGCCCGGGGGGCTGATTATTTCTTCGCGGGAGGACCGAGCGGGCCGCCGGCCCACCACCGCTCGAACATCGGCTTGGCCGCGCTCGTTACAGGTTCGAGAAGAAAACCCGACGGCGCCCGGACATAGCTGAACGACCCGTAACCGTCTTCGGGGGCCGCTCCGCACACCTCGAGGGTCCACCCTTCGGCAAGGAAGCGGTCGGTCGTCGCCTTCACGTCGTCGACCCACATTCCCATGTGGTGAACACCCGGTGCATCGTTGCCATACCACGGTGCGCCTGGCACGCTCTCGAGAAGCTCGACGTGCTGCGGCCCCTCGCACGAGTAGGTGAACTTCAACGGAAACGTCGTCATGCCGACGCCCGGCAACCAGCACGGCTGCTCACGCACCTGCAGTTCGGCCCATGTGAGCCGCAGGCTCTTGCCGAGTTCAGCCATCGCCTTGTCGATGTTCGCCGTGCGAACGCCAACGTGGTAGAGGTCCTGGAAGTTGAACGTGGGGTCGGACATCGCGCCCTCAGTTCGTCTTCGTGCCGATGCCGGCCGAGAATATGTCGGTCAGTTGATTGTCATCGGCCTCGATCAACGCCTGGACCCATTTGTGGAACGCCTGCGTCCCACCCTCGTTCTTGCCGAAAGTCACGTGGGTCATTGCGCCTGCTCGCATTCCGCGCTGGATCTGCCTGCCCGTCTTGTAGTCCTCGTCTTCGACGACCTTCACCATGAACGCCATACGGCCGACCATTGCCTCTTTCACCGTGTCGGTGAGGGGCTGCGTGTGAAGAAAGTGCTGGGTGGTGTACGACTCGTCGGGGGTGTTGCCAGGGAAAAGTTGCGAAATCATGTAGACCTTGCCCTCGGCATCGAACGCTGCGATCGACACGTGCGGGAAGATCGTCCACACGCCGAACACCAGCTTGTCTTCGGGCCACTCCGACTCGGGTGTGCCTTCCAAGGTGTTCACCGAGGTGCGCTTGTCGGGTGCCATGAGCCGTTGATGCGGACCCCAGGCTTCGAACAAGGCCTTTGGTGACGTGTCGGGACCGAAGGTGTTCCGGTGGAGAATCGGCAGGTGGTAGAAGTCGAGATAACCGTCGTAGGCAACCTTCCAGTTCGCGCCAACGATTGTCTGACCACCGGCGTAATGGCAGTCGGCGAAGTGATGGTGATCGAGCATCTTGTCGTAGCCATGGAAGAACGCGTCGTGATCGAGACGTGAGTTCGGGTTGAGGGTTACCCACACGATGCCCGCTCGCTCGGTGACGGGAAGCGTGGTGAGACCGTGCGTGTTGCGGTCGACGTCGCCGAAGGCGTCGGCTTCGAAGATGCCGACAAGATCGCCCTGCGTGTTGTAGCTCCACGCGTGGTAGGGACAGGTGAAACGACGGGCCTTGCCGCAACCCTCTTCGGCAACCTGTGCGCCACGGTGACGACAGACGTTGAGGAAGGCGCGCATTTCGCCGTCGCTGCCGCGAACCATGAGCACCGGCACCCCGAGCACCGTCACGGCCGAGTACGAACCGACCTCGCGCATCTGGCATGAGAATCCGAGAACCAGCGGCAGGCGCTTGAAGATGCGATCGACCTCGAGCTGCCAGCGCTCTTGGTCGAAGTAGTACTCGACGGGAACCCGGTACTGGGTGTCGACGAGTTCTCCCTTGTTCTCGTTCAGGCCCTGGATGGTCCGCTTGGCCATGCGTACGAGTTCATCCCTGGTGTCCGCCATGTTGTCCCTCCGTGTATCGCTGTCCTTTACCGTACCCGCAGGTGCAGCTCCCGAAGTGGTCGGAGGAAGAAGCTCCGGTCGTACATGGGGTACTCGAGGGGCTTGGCGAGTTCGATCTCGGCCACCCTGTCGAGCAGGATGTTGAACGCCGAGGACATCTGCTGGCGCGCCAGTGCCGCCCCGAGACAGAAGTGCACACCGAAGCCGAAGGAGATGTGGTTCTTCGCGTTCGAGCGACGGATGTCGAAGACGTCGGGATTCTCAAAAACACGGGGATCACGGTTCGCGGCTCCGTAGCGAATCATCGCTGCGGATTTCTCGGGAATCTCGACTCCGGCGATGTTCACCGGGCAGGCCACCGAGCGCCACAGGCCCTGAACCGGCGCGTCGTAGCGCAGCACCTCTTCGATGAAGTTCGGCATGAGAGATCGGTCGTCGCGCAGCATCTGCATTTGGTCGGGATGGCGAAGGAGAAGAACCATCGCGGCCGAGAGTGCTCCGGTGGTCGTTTCGAATCCACCCGTGATGAGCTGATGCATCAGCGTGATCAGTTCGGTGGTCGTGAACGGTTCTTCGTCTTCGCCGTGTGCATGGACGATCAGTGAAATGAGATCGCTTCCACCCGGGTTCTGACGTCGCTTTTCGAACTCCGCCACGACGAAGTGCTGCTCTTCAACCTCGATGTTCGCCTCGACGATTGCCTCTTCGACGGTCATGTCGTTGCGCTGCGCGAGGGACAGCATCGCTTCGGCCCAGCGACGGAATCTCGGATACTCGGCGTCGTTCAGGCCGAGATGTCGCGCGATGAACTTGCCGGGCAACGGAAGCGCGAATTCCTTCACGAACTCGCACTCGCCGCGGGCGAGCATCGAGTCGACCAAGCCGTTTGTGATCTCTTCGATCTCGGGCACGTACGCCTTCACCTGGGCCGGCGTGAACACCCGGTTCAGGATCTTGCGGGCCCTGCCGTGTTCGGGCGGGTCGACACGCTGAAGAATCGGCGTGTGCATCCAACCTTTCTCCTCGAGCACCTTCATGTAGGCCATCACCACTTCGGGCTTCACCGCACGGTTCCCTGCTGCGGGCTTGCTTGAGAACGTCTTCAGATCACCCAGTGCGGCACGAGCCTCTTCGTGCCCTGCGATGACGTACAGGTTGATGTCGTCTTCGCGCCATACGGGACACTTCGACATCTGCTCGCGGTAATAGGGAAACGGATTGTCCTGGACTTCACGCGCGGTGAGTCCGCGCTGGGACGTTTCACTGGTCATTGTTGCGCCTCCCCCTCTTTAGATTCACAAACTTACATCGGGCACGTCGCGCGACACTCTGCCCTGCCACTGCGGCACACGCTTTTCAAAAAAGGCGCGCACACCTTCACCCGAGTCCGGCATCGAGGCGAGTTTCGGCAACAGTGACGATTCAAGCGCGAGCATTCGGTCAACGGGAGTGTTCAGACCCTCCCACATCAACTTCTTTGCCAGGGCCGCCGACACGGGAGCCACGTTCACCGCGATGTCGCGAGCCATCGCGGTGGCGACGGAGAGCACCTGTTCGGCGGGCACCGCGCGCGATGCGATACCCAGTTCAACCGCCTCGGCGCCGAGAAATTGGCGACCCGTCAACATCAACTCCGCTGCCTTGGCGAAACCGATCACGCGTGGCAACAGCGCATGCGACCCGAGTTCGGGGATCACCCCACGACGCACCATTGCGTACTGAATCTTTGCCGTCTCGGCCACGATGCGGATGTCGCAGAGCATCGGGTAGGTGATACCAACGCCTACTGCGTGACCGTTGATCGCTGCGATCACGGGTTTGCGCACTTGGTGGGGCCACAACCGCGGCCCCTTGCGCGCGGTCGGGCCACCGCCGACGAATCCCGACTCGCCGGAACTGAGGTCGGCACCGGCGCAGAACGCGCGGCCGGCCCCCGTGATGATGACTGCGCGAACGGCGTCGTCGGCATCGGCTTCGCCGCAGGCAAGCATCAACTCGTCGCTCAACTGTGGCGTCCACGAGTTCATCGAGTCGGGTCGATTCAAGGTGATGGTCGCGACCCCGTCGGCGACTGCGTACAGGACCGTCTCGAGGTTCACTGTGTCACCGAATGGTCACTTCTTGTCGAATTGTGGATGAACGGCGGCACGTGGCGCGGTATTCGCCAGGAAGTCGACAATCGCCCGGTTCACGATGTCGGGATGCGTCATGTTCGCCGCGTGCGGCGCGCCGGGCACGACACACATCGTCACGGGTCCTCCCAGACCGTCGCGCAACACTTCGGCCTTTGTGATTGGAATCGCGACATCGACGTCACCGTGCACGATGAGGGTTCGCGCCGTGATCGACCCAAGGTCGCCAGTCACGTCGTCCCGATGCATCAGACAGTTGAACGCATGACTGAACCCGGCGCGGTCGAGTTGATCCCACTTTGCGAACCACTCCGACCATTCGCCCGGCCCAAGGATGATTGATGCGATCGTCTCTTGAACCGGCGCGGGACCGTGCGCGACGAAAGCGTCGTGCAACTGCTGATAGCCGTCGACGGTGGCGGGATCTTCCGTTCCGGCCTGCGTGTCGATGAGGATGAGCCCCTGCACCCGTGCCGGTGACAGCAGCGCGACGCGAAGGCTGATGAATCCACCCTGCGACATGCCACCGATGTACGCACCACCGATGCCGAGATGGTCCATGAGCGCCAGCACATCATTCGCGGAATCCCAGTAGTCGAATGGTCCGGTTGCCTTGGTCTGACCAAATCCACGCTCGTCCCACGTCACGACCCGGTACTTGTCGGCCAAGGCGGCGACCTGCGCATCGAACATCGAGTGGTCCATGAGGAAGCCATGACTCAAGATGACCGCCGGCCCCTTGCCGCCGTGGTCTTCGAAATAGATGTCGGTGCCGTTCAAATTCGCAAATGCCATGACCCGACGGTAATTGACCGCGCCCACCATGAATTACGTTGGACGGCATGAGCCAGACCCTTGAACCCACCGACACCTCTTCCCTTCCCTGGCACCTTCGAGGAAACTGGGCCCCCGTTCTCGACGAATTGTCGACAACCGAACTGCGCGTCGAGGGCAAAATCCCCACCGAGCTCGACGGTCTCTACGTCCGCACCGGCCCCAACCCTGCATCGGGCACCTCGGTGCACTGGTTCTTCGGCGACGGGATGCTCCACGGCGTTCGCCTGCGCAACGGTCGCGCCGAGTGGTACCGCAACCGCTTCGTGAAAACCCCGAACATCACCGACCCGCTCGAGGGCGAGTTCGCCGGCATGGGAGACATGACCCGCGGCAAGGGCAACACTCACGTGCTTCCGCACAACGGCAAGTTGATGGCCCTCGAAGAGGCGCACTGGCCGTGGTTGATCGACGGAGAGCTGAACACCATCGGCTACGAGAACTACGGAGGTGCGCTCACCTGTTCGATGACCGCTCACCCAAAAATCTGCCCTGAAACAGGCGAACTACTCGCGTTCAGTTACATGGCTTTCGAACCGCCCTACGTGCACTACGTGCGCATCAGTCCCGACGGAAAGTTGGTGCAGATCGAAGGCGTCGATATTCCCGCAATGGTGATGATGCACGACTTCAACGTCACACGGAACAAGGTCGTCTTCATGGACCTGCCACTCGTCTTCGACCTGAATCAGCTCGACTCGGGCGTGCCCTTCAAGTTCAACCGGGACAACGGGGCGCGCCTCGGCGTCATGGGCCGCGAGGACAAGGGCTCCGACATCAAGTGGTTCGACATCGACCCCTGCTACGTGTTCCATCCCGTCAACGCCCACGACGACGGCGACAACGTGGTTCTCTACGTTTCGCGGCAACCCGAGGCGTTCGGCGCCAGCTCCGACGACTACGCACAGGTGGGTCGCCTCTGGAAGTGGACCATCGACACCAAGGCGGGCAAAGTCACCGAAGAGCAGGTCGACGATCGCCCCGGCGACTTCGGACGCGTCAATGATGCGTACGTCGGCTTGAAGGCGCGGTACGGCTACCTCATGTCGCTCGCGGGCGAGGGGAACTCCGAAGAACCCGTTTACGGCTCATCACTTTGGAAGTACGACCTGACGACCGGACAGTGCTGGGAACACCACCTGGGTGCGACCACTCGCGGCAGTGAACCGGTCTTTGCGCCGTCACGTGCGGGGGGCGCCGAAGACGAGGGTTACGTGATGACGATCGTGCATGACATCGCAACCAATCAATCGCGGCTCGTCATCCTTGACGCACAGAATTTTTCCGCCCCGCCCCTGGCCACGGTGTACCTGCCCCAGCGTGTGCCCTACGGCGCGCATGGCAGCTGGGTGCCCGCCACGTCGGTTGCGATGTAGCCGCGACGATTAGTCACGCCACGCGACACCCATCGGCCATCGGCCCGCAATTCCATCATCAATGACCATGTGCGCCAGATCGCGCCGGGCATGAGTCATGCGCCATTGCAACATTCCCTGTGCCTTCGTCAAAACAACGTCGGGCCTGGTTTCCGCCGTTCGCCATGTCGGGTCGACCGTCAGGTCGAAACACAATGACGAGCCATCACCGAACTGCACATAGGCATGCGAATGATCACGGCGCACCGCGAGTGAGTATGTCGACAACCGCCTGTCGTGGGGCCAAGGGAAATCACCCATCGGCAGCACCACGGGACTCCAGTCGTATTCCCAATGCGCGGCATCGCGCCAATCTCCGGGCTCGCCCCCATCGAGAAAAGGAACGAGGCTGCGACCATCGCACTGCAGCGGAATCTCCGCGCCCGTGAGTTCACACAGCGTCGGCAGGATGTCGACGTTTTCGGTAAAGGCCGACACCGTGACGCCGCGCGCACTGCGACGCGGGTCGCGCACGATTCCGACGATGTGCTGGGACTGTTCGAAGAACCCACCCTTGTTCCGCAACCCGTGGTCGCCCAACAGTTCGGCATGATCGGATACGACGATCACAACCGTGGATTCCCACTCACCACGGGCCTCGAGCGCGGCGCGAACACGACCCATCTGATGGTCTACTTCCGAGACCATGCCGTAGTACTGAGAGCGCATCCGTCGCAGTCGAGCCTCTTCCAGTGGTGCCTTCGTATCATCGATCGCCAACATCAAGTCGTGCAGTCCGTGTCGCTGGTCGGCCATGGGAATCGGCAACGAGACATCGGCTGGGTCGTACATGGTCGCGAATTCACCTGCCGCCCGATAGGGCGGATGTGGTCGCAGGTAACTGAGGTGCGCGAACCAACCGCCCGCCTGACGGTCCAACCAGTCGACGAACGAATCGGTGAGGAAACTCGACACCGAGTGTTCGACGGCGCGCTCGTGCTCGGTCGACAACAGCTTGACGTGCCCCGACGAGATGTCGTGTCCCCTCTCGGCAAGCCATCGTGTCCAAGGCGCATGGACACCCGTCAAGTCGAGGGCGACATCGAAGCCCGGAAGAACGCCTTCGTACGTCGCCAACCGGGGATCGTCCGGTCCGGTCGTGTCGCGCGGGTCGACCGTCTGGTCGGTGTACCCGAAGAGTGTCGGCACGTAGCCCGCGCGACGCGCCACCAGGGCGACGTTGTCGAACGACCGGTCGAGGGGCGAGCCGTTCCCGAGGACCCTGTGGTTCATTTGGTACATGCCCGTGTAGAGCGACGCCCGACCGGGCGAACACGGAGCGGCCTGGCTGTAGTGCCGAGCGAGTCGCACTCCATCGGCTGCGATTGCGTCGAGGTTCGGTGTCTTCACCAACGAGTGTCCGGCCGATGACAAACAGTCACCGCGGAACTGATCGAGCGTGACGAGAAGAACGTTTGGCTTCACCTTCCCATGATTCCACGCGACAAAGGGACACCGGTCACCACCATCCCCACCCCGACGGGGATTTCATGCTGGCCATGGACAAACTCGCGGACTTCATTCACAGGGAGCACAATGCCCTTCGACCCCACGTCGAGTTGATACGTGTCGCCGGCGATGCCGTCGGCGAGGTCCCTTTGTCGATTTTGCGCGAACTCACCAACACCGTTCTCGGGTTCCTCGTGAGCGAACTCATGCCTCACGGCAGGGACGATCACGACATTCTCTACCGCACTCTTGAACAAGCGACACAGACTCCCGGGTCGACGGCAACGATGAACAGGGAGCACCTGGAGATGTCGAAGATGGCCGATGAGCTCGGCAACCTTCATGCACTCACGGTCGCCGAGGCGGAGTTGAGCGAGCGCACGACACGCGAATTGCGTCGTGTTCTCTACGGCCTCTATGCGCTCATCAACCTTCACTTTGCCAAGGAAGAAGAGATCTACGCCGACGTCCTCGAGCACCGACTGTCGACAACCGAAAAGGATCTGCTCGTGGCGACTCTGGGTCGACACTGAGGATCAAATGTCAGATGATCGGTCGTGTCGACTGGTCGAGCATCATCTGAGCCCCGACCGCGCGGACAAAGGCACGTCGGTTGGCAATCTCGCCGATCTTCACTTCGAGAGGGCCGTCGATGAGCAGTGTCGCCAAACCGTGCGCGAGGGACCACATCGCCGTGGCGCGGACGCGAATGTCGGTCAACGACGCGTGAGGACCAAGATCAGCCTGAACGTGATCGACCAGCGCGCCGAATGCCTCATCGGCGACGCGCTGCAGTGCAAGATCGGACTCCATGACGCACAGTTCGGAGCGGAACATGACACGGAAATGCCCGCGGTTGTCGAGGGCGAAGTCGACGTAGCGTTCGAGAAGCAGCAGCGCACGATCGGTCCCGGTCTCACCTTCGACGTCGCGCAAGGTTGCAGCGAGGCGGATGAATCCCTCGGATGCGATTGCCTGAAAAATGCCCTTGCGGTCGACAAAGTGGTGATACGGCGCTTGGTGGCTGACGCCGGCCTCGGCGGCCAGCTGACGAAACGACAACCCGTCGGGGCCGTGAACGGCGATGTAGTCGACCGCTGCTCGAAGAACGGTTTCACGCAAAGCCGAAGGAGCCACGCGCTCAGCCTACGAGGGACACTTGACAGTATCAAGTGTTTTCTGTAGACACTGTCAACATGAGTTCTTCCGCCGAGACTATGCAGCCCAACCGATATCTCACGGGCAACTACGCCCCTGTCATCGACGAAGTCACCGCCTTCGATCTTCCCGTCATCGGTGAGCTACCCAAAGATCTGAATGGCCGCTATCTGCGCAACGGCCCCAATCCTCTCGGCCCCGTCGACGCCGCCACGCACCACTGGTTTCTCGGCGACGGGATGGTGCACGGCATCCGACTGCGCGACGGAAAGGCAGAGTGGTACCGCAACAGGTACGTCGGGTCGTCGCGATTGAGTGAAGCGCGCGGCGTTGCAGATATTCCGGGACGCAACTGGAACGGCTCACCGGGCGGACCGAACACCAACGTTGGCGGATTCGCCGGAACAACCTGGGCGATGGTCGAGGCGGGTGGCTGCCCCGTCGAACTCAATCACGAACTCGAAACGGTCGGTCGCAACGACTTCTTCGGAACACTGCCCGGTGCGTTCACCGCGCACCCGAAGGTCGACCCCGCGACCGGCGAGATGCATGCCATCGTCTACGCATGGGCCGAGTGGCTCGATCACATTCAATATGTCCGCGTCGGCACCGATGGCCGCGTGAACAGAACCGTCGACATTCCCCTGCCCGGGATGACGATGGCACACGACATGTCGATCACCGAGCGTTACATCGTGGTGTACGACCAGCCGGTTCTTGTCGATCTCGATCTTGCCTTTGCGGGGCGCTTTCCGTTCCGCTGGAACGATGACTACGGCAATCGTGTCGGCCTCATGCCACGCGAAGGATCCGCAGCGGACATCACCTGGATCGACGTTCCGATGGGATACGTCTTCCACCCAATGAACGCGTACGACACCCCCGATGGCGATGTCGTACTCGACCTCTGCCTCTACGACTGCATGATGCGAGACGACCTGCTCGGCCCGTTCGGTGACTCACTCCCCCGGCTTGTGCGCTGGACCGTCAACCCGCGCACCCGCACGGTGAGCACCGTCACCATCGACGACAGCGTGAACGAATTCCCGCGACACCGCGGTTCTCTCACGGGCAAGCCATACCGCTACGGCTACTGCGCACAGGTCGATGCGGCAACGATGCACTGGCCGACGGTGAAACACGATCTCTCGACCGGCGAGCGATGGGTCTTCGACCACGGACCCGGACGCGCAGCGGGTGAGCCGGTGTTTGTTGGTCGCGCGGGCGGAGCCGCAGAAGATGATGGATGGCTCGTCACCTACGTTCACGACGGAAACAACGACAGTGCCGAATTCGTCGTGATTGATGCACAGGACTTCGCCCGTGGCTACGTGGCCCGCGTGAAGTTGCCCCAGCGCGTGCCGT
>RGCG01000031.1 GCA_009919275.1 Actinomycetota bacterium | reverse complement strand
TTGTGCCTCGAGACGCGCCGCCATTTCACGTCCAACCGCGGGGTGAACGATCTTGTTCAGCGTTGCCAACGCCTCGGGATCACCGAAGACCTTTGCTGCGAGAGCGGGTCGGTCGAGCGCACCCGACGGATCGAGCACACCTTCACCAAAGGCATCCACGATCTCTGCCAGCACGGGTGAACCCGGAGCCTGCAGTTCGCGTGTGATTTGGTCGGCGTCGATGATGACTGCGCCGCGCGCCGCGAGCATCGCCGAGACGGTTGTCTTACCGGAGCCAATACCCCCGGTGAGGCCGACGAGGATCACACGCCGACCCGGCGCCTATTGAGCCGGCTGTTCGGGTGCCGGGGCTTCTCCTGCCGCAGCGCCCTCTTGGCCGTACTCCTTGTAGTAGTCGGCCCAAGCCGCTTCGCGCTCGGCATCGTCGCCACCCACCCAGTTGCCGTCTTCGTCGACTTCGAAGTGGCTGCGGTATTCCTCGGCCAATTCGCCGCCTTCTGCAGCCTGCTTGATGGACAGGCTGATGCGCCGGCGTTCGAGGTCGAGATCGATGATCTTGACCCACAACTCTTCGCCGGGTGTGACGACCTGTTCGGGGGCTTCGACGTGGTGGGCGGACATCTCGGAGATGTGCACCAGTCCCTCGATGCCGTCGCCCACCTGCACGAACGCACCGAACGGCACCAACTTGGTGACGCGGCCGTAGACGAGCTGGCCGACCTCGTGGGACCCGGCGAACTCCTGCCAGGGATCCTGCTGTGTCGCCTTCAACGACAAACTGATCCGCTCGCGGCTCATGTCGACATCGAGAACCTGAACGGTCACTTCGTCGCCCACAGCGACGACCGAACCCGGGTGGTCGACATGCTTCCAAGAAAGTTCTGACACGTGGATGAGTCCGTCCATACCGCCCAGATCGACGAAGGCACCGAACGGGACCACGCTGGAGACGACGCCCTTGCGGACCTCGCCGGGCTTCAGGTGCGTGAGGAACTCGTCGCGCTGCTCGCGCTGGGTCTCCTCGAGGAATCCGCGACGCGACAACACGACGTTGTTGCGGTTCTTGTCGAGTTCGATGATCTTTGCCTGCAGCACCTTGCCGATGTACGGCTGCAGATCGCGCACGCGACGGAGCTCGACGAGCGAGGCGGGAAGAAACCCGCGCAGTCCGATGTCGACGATGAGACCGCCCTTGACGACCTCGATCACCGGACCCTCGACCATCCCATCGGCGTCCTTGATCTTTTCGATGTCGCCCCAGGCGCGTTCGTACTGGGCGCGCTTCTTCGAAAGGACGAGACGACCTTCTTTGTCCTCGAGGGTGAGAATGAGCGCCTCGACGCGTTCGCCCAACTTCACGATCTCGTTCGGGTCGACGTCGTTGCGAATGGAAAGCTCGCGGGCGGGGATAACTCCCTCGGTCTTGTAACCGATTTCGAGGAGTACCTCGTCGCGGTCGACCTTGACCACCGTTCCGGAGACGAGTTGCCCGTCTTTCAGTTCGACCATCGTGCCGGCGATGGCGTCGGCGAACGATGTGTCGCGCTCAGTGATTTGACGAGGAGTGTAGGTGGTGTCGGACAACGGGGAATTCGCTTTCGAAGGGACGGGAATCGGTGGATAGGACCCCGAAAACCTACCAGCGGTGTCCCAAAATCAGAAACTCCGGGGATTCCACCGTGGGATCGGTCCGGCCGTACGACCCCGGCTCGACCGAATGCACGTCGTCGACGCTCAGGCCCACCTGACGGCACATGAGGCGCAACTCTCGTGGCGTAAAGCATCCCGTTCGCAATTCCGCCCCGAGCCCGTCGCCGTTGGCGTTGCGTACCACCGTGTGTTCGCTCGACACCCCCGTCCCCGCGTTGAAGGTGGCCTCGGTGTGATATCTCACTGCGTAGTAGGCGCTGAAGGCGCTGAGGGCAAAACCTCCGCCGGGCTTCAGGGCCGCGGACAGCCCGGTCAGTACCTCGAGGTCGTGCGACAGGTGGTCCATCAGACCGAAGGCACCTTGGCAGAGGCAAATCGCCGCGTCGAAGATCGGCGGGAACGATGCGACCCGAGCATCGACGCGTTCGAACGTCGCGCTTTCCTCGACGTTCAACCGACGTGCTGCTTCGCGCGCGACCTCGATGAAGGTCTCGGAAATGTCGATGCCGTGCACTCGCATCCCCCTCTTGGCCAACGAGATTGCGTGTCGCCCGGGACCGCAGCCGACGTCGAGTATGCGCGAACCCTCGCCCAACCCGAGAGCGTCGACGAGAAAATCGACTTCCTGCTCGGTGCCCTTGGTGAACGAGTAGCGGAGGTAGGTCTCTCCCATGTGCGAAGCGAGACCTTCGAACCAGTGGCCATCGGCGCCAACCTCGCCACGCCCCATGCCTACTTCGCCTCCGCCCACGTGACGCCCCATGCAGCGTTCACTTCAAGAGGCACCGCCAGCGTTGCAGCACCCCGCATGACACCGAGAACAATTTCTTCAACCGATTTCTTCTCGGCAGTGGGCGACTCGACAAGAACTTCGTCGTGAACCTGCAGGACGAGTCGCGAGACAAGTCCGGCTGCTTCAAGACTCGAGTCGATGCGGACGAGCGCGATTTTGAAGATGTCTGCGGCCAGGCCCTGGATTCCGGCGTTCATTGCCTGACGCTCGCCCGCCTGCCTGACGCGAAAGTTGTCACTCGTGAGTTCAGGTATGGGCCGACGACGACCGAAAAGGGTTTCGGTGAAGCCACGCTGACGGGCCTCGGTCACCGTTTTGTCCATGTAGGCGCGCACCGCGGGGAACGCCGCAAAGTACGCGTCGAGGATGTCGGTGGCCTCTGAAACCTCGATGGACAAGCGTTGCGACAGGCCGTAAGCCTCCATTCCGTACGCCAAGCCGTACGACACCATCTTCGCGCGAGCCCGCTGGTCGCTCGTGACCTTTGCTTCGTCGACCCCGAAGACACGGGCCGCGGTCGCGGCGTGAATGTCGACTCCTGCGTTGAACGCTGAAATGAGACCCGGGTCGTTTGCGAGGTGGGCGATACACCGCAGTTCGATCTGGTTGTAATCGGCCACGAGCAGTTCGCAACCCTTCGATGCGACGAAGGCGGTTCGAAACACCTTGCCGAGATCGGAACGCACGGGGATGTTGTGCAGGTTGGGATTCTCGCTGCTCAGCCGTCCGGTTCGGGCGACGGTTTGGTTGAACACGGCGTGGATGCGGCTGTCGGGCGCAACAACCGCACGCAAGCCCTCGCCGTAAGTGCCACGCAACTTTTCCACCTCGCGATATTCGAGGAGAGCATCGATGAACTCGGGCCATCCGTCGCGCAACTTTTCGAGAGTCGCTGCATCGGTGCTGTATCCGGTCTTTGTCTTCTTGCCTTTCGCGAGACCACGTTCCTCGTAGAGAATTTTCTGCAGCTGCGTCGGGGAGTTCACGTTGAAGTCGTGGCCCGCAAGCCGATGGAGCAATGCGGAGAGTTCCGCCGTCCGCTCGGTGAGCATTCTCGTGATCGAGTCGAGCGCACTGGTGTCGACACCGATGCCGCGAACCTCCATCCGCGCGAGGACGCCCACCAGGGGCATTTCGATGTCGCGAAAGAGTTCGTCCATGCCGCTCTCGACCAGTGCTCGGGACAGCGGACCAACCAAGGCAGCAATGGCGCGGGCGCGCGCCGCGCCGGCTGCGAAGAGTGCGTCGTCGCCCGACGACGAGCCGCCGAAATCCAACTCGCCCCTCGACTCAGCGGTTCCCGAAGGCAATGCGGAATGAAGATGGGTCTCGACGAGTCGATCGAGTCGATGGCCACCGTCGACAGGATCGAGCAGGTAGGCAGCAATCGCGGTGTCGAACGTGAGCCTCCCGATGTCGAACCCGGCCTCGAGGACCCTGCGCCACAGGGACTTCCCATCGTGAGCCGTCACCCCCGCGGCCGAGCCGAGACACGCGACCAAGCCGTCGAGATCCGACCACGAAAAGGCAATGCATTCAGCCGCGTCGTCGCCGATCGCGACGATGACCCCGGCCTCCCCACAATCGCTGAGCGCAAGTGTCGTCGCCTTCCTCTTCAGCGCAGTCAGTTGTCCCGGTGAGAAACGCACGAAGTCCGACGACAAAGTGGCCGATTGCGGATTGCTCGCGCCATCCTCGACGGGTGCCGTCGACCACTTCGCGAATGCGTCACGCAGACGCTTCGACATGGTACGCATTTCGAGAAAATCGAGGAGGCGCTGCGTCGATGTCCAGTCGGGCCGCGGTTGACACTCTCCCGGCGTCACATCAATCGGGACATCGGTGCGCAAGGCCATGACCTGCGCATTGCGCAGGACCCGTTCGCGACATTCCTCGAGAGAAGCCCGAAGCTTCGGCGTTTGGCGATCGGCCGAGTCGAGAATCGCCACCAGGTTGGGATACTCGTTCACCAGCTTGGCCGCGGTCTTTTCCCCCACCCCGTTCGCGCCGACCAAGTTGTCGCTCGGGTCCCCGCGCAGGGCCGCGTAGTCGACGTAGCGCGATGGTGTCACGCCGGTCCGCTCGACGATTCCCGCTTCGTCGTAGAGCGCGTAGTCACTGACTCCCCGCTTGTTGTACAGAACCCGCACGTGAGGGTCACTGACCAGCTGGAACGAGTCGCGATCTCCAGTGACAATCACGATGTCATCGCCGGCCTTCACGCACTTGTCCGCCAGCGTTGCGATGATGTCGTCACCCTCGAAGCCCGCGGCATCGAGAACCGTCACTCCGAGCGAGTCGAGCAGCTCGCGGATGATTCCCATCTGGCTGCGCAGGGTGTCGGGTGCCGCTTCACGCTGCGCCTTGTACTCGGGCACGGCCTCGTGACGAAATGTCTTCTCGGGTCGGTCGAACACCACGACAAGAGCGTCGGGCTTCACGTCCTTCAAAAGGTTCGTCAACATCGAAGTGAAGCCAACGATTGCATTCGTCACCTGTCCCGCGGACGTCGCCATGTCGCTCGGCAAGGCAAAAAAGGCCCTGTATGCGAGCGAGTTGCCGTCGAGGGCGAGGCACTTCATATGCCGTCAAACTAGGGCATGAGGGTGCCGGCAAGTATTTGCTCGGCGATGTCCTTCATCCGCGCGCGCTCCGACATTGCCGAACGCTGGATGAAAGCGTAGGCATCGGACTCGCTGAGCCCGGACTTGTCGATGAGAACGCCCTTCGCGCGATCAATGAGTTTCCGTGTTTCGAGCTGTTCCTCGAGCGCTCCAACCTCGCTGGCCAACAACTGCATTTCACGGAACCGCCCGAGTGCAACTTCGATCGCTGGGACCAGATCGGATTTTTGGAACGGCTTGACGATGTACGCCAACGCACCAGCATCCCGAGCTTGTTCGACGATCTCGCGCTGACTGAATGCCGTGAGCAGCACCACCGGGCAGATCTTGTCAGCCGAGATGAGCCGCGAAGCCTGAAGCCCGTCGAGGCCCGGCATTTTGATGTCGAGAATCGCAAGGTCGGGCTTGTGCTCGCGAATGAGTTCGACCGCCTTGTCGCCTCGTCCCGTTTCGGCCACAACCACGTAGCCCTCTTCCTCGAGCGTCTCCCGCAGGTCGAGACGAATGATCGCCTCGTCCTCCGCGATGACGACGCGCGTGGCCATCAGACGCCGCCGGTTCCCCGCGCCGCGGACAGACGATCGAGAAGTTCGTCTTGTCGGGTCTCGAGATCGACGACTTCGCATAGGAGGTCGTCGCGGTGCCGACGCATCGCCGCGGCGTGCGCTGCTGCTTGACGGAACTCGAAGGCAGAGTCGGCGGTCTCGGACACGATCGCACGGAGTTCCTGGTTGGCCGCATCGTCTTCCATGGCGGCCAACTGCTCGTCGGCAAGCGCGAGTTTGGCCTTGGCAGCGCGCAAGCGTGCTGCGTTCTGTTCGAGTCGACGATTCAAGAGCCAACCTCCGTTCTTTCCCGTCTTGCGTGCTGCCATGTCGTGTCGCTTTGCATTGCTTCGCTGTGTTGCGTGCCCAAGGTGGGATTCGAACCCACACGCCCTTCCGGACAGCGGATTTTGAGTCCGCCGCGTCTGCCATTCCGCCACTCGGGCCTTCGCTTTTCGTTGCGAGTGGAACGGAAAGGCTACTGGCTGGTAGCGAAAACGGTTTCGAAACTACGAAACGTCTAACCTCGTCGTGTGCTCGCGTTCACCTTTCCCGGACAAGGGTCCCAGCGCCCGGGGATGGGCAGGCCATGGGTCGACCATGAGAGCTGGGAACTCGTCGGAGAGGCCTCCGATATCGCCGGTCGCGACGTTGGACGGCTCCTCCTCGAGGCCGACGCCGACGAGCTGAAGGACACCCGGAACGCCCAACTCACGACCTACGTGTCGTCACTAATGGTCCTCGACGCCGTTGAACGCCTGGGCATCGAGCCCAGCTTCTGTGCAGGTCATTCACTCGGGGAATACACCGCACTGACCGCCACAGGGGCCCTCTCCTTCGATGAGGGTGTCGCCCTCGTGGTTGAACGGGCCTCGGCCATGCACGACGCCGGAACGGTCTCCCCCGGCACCATGGCAGCGGTGCTGGGACTCGACGACGATGACGTCGAAGTCGCGTGCCGACGTGCCGATGCCGATGTCTGGGTTGCAAACTTCAATGCTCCTGGACAGGTGGTCATCGCGGGTTCACCCGCAGGAGTCGATGCAGCTGCCGTGCATGCGAAGGAACTCGGCGCGAAGAAGGTGATGCCGCTCCAGGTTTCGGGCGCTTTTCACACACCCTTCATGGCTGCGGCCCGCGACCGCCTTCGACAGGCCATCGCGAATGCAAACATCCGAGACACCGAGGTTGCGGTCGTCTCCAACGTCGACGCGCTACCGCACGACGGCGCTCAAGAGTGGACATCCCTCCTCTCTGCCCAGCTCTCCAGTCCCGTGCGTTGGAAACACTGCCTCCTGGCGATGTCCGAGGCTGGCGTCACCGGTTTTGTCGAACTCGGTCCGGGTGGCGTTCTCACGGGCATGGCCAAACGCACCGTCGACAATGCGCGTACGATCAGTGTTGCCACGCCCGACGAGCTCGACAAGCTGATCGACTGGGTCAACAAGGCCGCACCTGCCGGGCCGGCACCGCTCGAAGGCGAGCACCTTTTCGCCACCGAACGTCTCGTCGTCAGCCCCTGCGCGGGTGTCTTCAGTCCCGACACGCTGCATCCGGCAGGAACCCGTATCGCAGTCGGCGACCTTCTCGGCCGCGTTGGCGACACCGAGGTGCGGAGCCCGTTCGCCGGACTCCTGCAGAGTTACATCGCCGTCGACGGTGAACGTGTGACGCATCGTCAACCCATCGCGTGGTTGCGCACTCACTGACCATGCCGAACATCCCGACTTCGGCCATCGGTGCGCGTATCACCGGTTGGGGACGGGCCCTTCCTCCGAAGGTCCTCACGAACACCGACCTCGAAGCGATGATGGACACCTCGGACGCGTGGATCCGCGAGCGCACAGGAATCGAAAAGCGCCACGTCGGTGGAACGACGTCGGGGCTTTCCATCGAGAGCGGACGCCTTGCGCTGGAAATGGCCGGTGTCGATCCAACCGAAATCGACGCTCTCGTCTTGTCGACAACGACACCCGACCGCACCGTCCCGGCCACATCAGCCACCGTGCAGAATGCCCTCGGATTGAAATGCGGGGCGTTCGATGTCAACGCAGCCTGCAGCGGTTTTGTCTACGCAACCGTCGTTGCGCACGGTCTCATCGCGATGGGCTCGAAGAAGGTTCTCCTCATCGGAACCGACACGTTGGCCCGAATCACAGATTGGAACGATCGCAACACCGCGGTGCTCTTCGCTGACGGAAGTGGTGCTGCGGTTCTCGAGGCCACTGATGGCCCCGGTCAACTTCTCGCCTGGGACCTCGACGCTGACGGCTCGGCGGAGGAACTGCTGTACTGCGAGATCGGCGGGACGATACACATGGACGGAAAAGAGGTCTTTCGTCGTGCTGTTCGCATCATGGTCGACTCGGCGCGCAAGTCAATGGCCATCGCCGGAGTCTCCGCCGATGATCTCGCCCTCGTCGTCCCTCATCAGGCGAACGTCCGCATCATCTCCGCGGCATGCGACCGCCTCGGAGTGCCGATGGAGCGCGCCGCTGTGTGCATCAACGAAACGGGCAACACATCTTCGGCGTCAATCCCCCTCGCACTCTTCGATGCAGCCGACAAGGGTCGACTGTCGCCCGGCGATCTCGTTCTTCTCGTCGGATTCGGTGCCGGCATGACCGCCGCGAGCGCGATCATCCGGTGGGGTGTTTGACATGTCACGTGTCGTTCTTGTGACCGGCGGCTCACGCGGTATCGGCGCGGCATGCGCGGCACGTTTCGTTGCCCAGGGCGACAAGGTTGCCGTCACCTACAACTCCACCACCCCGCCATCCGCGCTGACCGAGGCGGGGGTGCTGGCGGTCAAGTGCGATGTCACGTCGTCCGAGTCGGTCGAAGCCGCTTTCACCGAGGTCGAGGCAAAACTCGGGAAGGTCGAGGTTCTGGTTTCGAACGCCGGCGTCACGAAGGACGGTCTCTTCGTTCGAATGAGCGAAGGCGACTTCACCTCCGTCATCGACGCCAACCTCACTGCCGCTTACCGGGTCTGCAAGCGCGCATCGCAGCACATGCTTCGTGCGCGCGCGGGACGCATCATCTTGATGTCCTCGGTGGTGGGGCTCCTCGGTTCGGCCGGCCAAGCCAACTACGCGGCTTCCAAGGCCGGCCTCGTCGGATTGGCGCGGTCACTTGCCCGTGAACTCGGTTCGCGAAGCATCACCATCAACGTCGTTGCTCCGGGACCGGTCGCAACCGACATGACGGCGGCACTTGGCGAAGAACGGCTCGCGGAGCTCACTGCGGCGGTCCCTCTCGGACGCATGGCCACATCCGACGAAATCGCGGGCGTCGTCGCCTTCCTTGCGTCACAGGATGCCGCGTACATCACAGGCGCCGTCATCCCCGTCGACGGGGGCCTTGGTATGGGTCACTGACCCCGCATCTGACAGAATGTGGGCACCGAATCAAAGGAGCAAACCATGAGCGACGACCTGTTCGCCCGTTTCACGAAGTGTGCCGTCGATGTCCTTTCCGTCGACGCCTCCCAGGTCAAGAAGGAAGCTTCGTTCGGCGATGACCTCGACGCCGACAGCCTCGACCTCGTCGAGTTGGTCATGGCACTCGAAGAAGAGTTCGGTATCGAAGTTCCCGAAGATGATCTGAAGGACATCCGAACCGTCGGCCAGGCGTTCGACCTGGTGGTCTCCAAGCTCTGATGCGCAATCCGTTCGCCGGCGGCGGGCCACACCGCGTAGCCATCACCGGCCTCGGTGTCGTGGCGCCCTGCGGAACGGGCAAGTCTGCTTTCTGGCAGGGTCTCTTGGGACCGGGACTGGTTGACACGAAAGCGAACGAGATCGCCAACTGGGATCCGTCGCCCTGGTTCGACAATCCGAAAGAGGCTCGTCGTGCCGACCGCGTCGAGCAGTTCGCTCTCGCGGCTGCCGCCGAGGCCTTCGCCCAAGCAGGTGCCCTGACCGCCGACAAGGGGCGGTTCGGGACCATCTTTGCGACCGGAGTCGGTGGCCTCCACACTCTCGAAGAGCAAGTCGGTGTCCTTCTTGAAAAGGGCGCGCGTCGCGTCTCGCCGTTCCTCGTCCCCATGATGATGGCGAACGCAGCGGGGGCGGCGATTTCCATGCGGTACGGCCTGCAAGGCCCGAACGAAACCATCTGTACCGCGTGCGCCGCGTCCACTCACGCGATCGGCTATGCCGCCCGCCTGGTTGCGTACGGATTGTGCGATGCCGTCGCAACGGGTGGCGCGGAGTCCGCCGCAACGCCGACTTCCCTCGCCGGCTTCGGCAACATGACCGCCCTCTCAACCACCGGTTCGAGCAAGCCCTTCGACGCCGCGCGTGACGGCTTCGTGATGGGAGAAGGTGCCGCCGTTCTCATTCTCGAGCGTTGGGACCTCGCAGTCTCGCGCGGTGCGACGATCATCGGTGAAGTACTCGGCGCCGCCAGCAACGCAGACGCACACCACATCACTGCACCATCCCCGGGCGGCGTCGGCGCCAAGGCCTGCATGCGACTCGCACTCGACGATGCCGGACTCTCGCCGTCAGACATCAAACACGTGAATGCACACGGAACCTCGACGCCGCTCAACGACGCCGCCGAAGCGCAAGCGATGAAGGACGTCTTCGGATCGCATCGGCCGCCCGTCACGTCCACAAAGGGCGTGACCGGTCATGCGCTTGGAGCCGCCGGAGCACTCGAGGCCGCAGCCGTGCTCATGGCGTTCGAAAATCGCCTGATTCCGCCCACGGCCGGAACAACCTCACTCGATCCCAATCTCGACATCGACCTTGTCGTTGGATCCCCGCGTCCATGGACACCCGGACCTGCGATGTCGAACAATTTCGGCTTTGGCGGTCACAACGGATCAGTGATTCTCGCACCGGCGCAGTGACGCGCCGAAACCTCAGGAATCGACGAGCACGAACATCAGGTCGCACTCGCACGCCACCGAACCGTCGACGAGAGCCCGACCGCTGCCTTTTCCGGCGCGTGACGACATGCGTCCAAGCGTGACTTCGAGCGTCAACGTGTCCCCCGGAACGACCTGTCGCCTGAACCGAGCGGAGTCCAGCCCTCCAAACAAGGGAAGTTTCCCCCCGAGGCCGGGTGAACTCAACACGACGTAGGCGCCCAATTGAGCAATCGCCTCGCACATCAACACGCCGGGCAGTGTGGGCCGACCGGGAAAGTGGCCCGGGAAGAACCACTCGTCACCCGACAGCGACCAGGTGCCCCGTGCGGAGGTTGCATCGACCAGTTCGCTCACCGAATCAAGAAAGAGAAACGGTGGACGATGAGGCAAGACCTCGTCTGGGCGGCGAAGTGACATGACGTGTCCCTACTTTCCGAGAGCCTTCAAGAGGTTGGCTGGCGTGTCCTTCGGTGACACCTTGTACCACGCCTCCAAAATGACGCCGTCGGGGCCAATGAGAAACGCCGAGCGCTCGATTCCCATGTACTCACGGCCGTACATGCTCTTCTTTTTCCAAACCTTGTAGGCCTTGGCGGCCTTGTTCTCCGTGTCGGCGAGAAGCGTGAAGCCAAGGCCGTACTTGTCGTCGAACTTCTTCAACTTCTCGGGCTTGTCGGGACTGACGCCAACGATGACCGTCCGACCGATCCGGTCCTTCACATCGCGCAGACCACACGACTGCGTCGTGCAGCCCGGCGTGTCTGCCTTCGGGTAGAAGTAGAGAAGGACCTTCTTTTTCGCAAACTTTGCAAGGTCAACCGACTTGCCATTTTGATCGAGAAGGCTGACGGCCGGGGCCGTGTCTCCCGCTTTCAGCATGCGTTTCCCACTTTCTTCAACTTGCGCATTTCGTGATCGTTTGGATTCACTCTTGTTGTCTCTCAATTTTCGTCGATGGCCGCGCGTACTTCGGCAATGTACTCACCGACCGCGTCGGGACCCGACTCCATCAGACGTCGAACGACCGATGCTCCTTGGATGACTCCGTCGGCAACGCGGCACGCCTCACGAGCCTGGTCCGCGTTCGACACACCCACGCCCACGAGTACCGGTTTGTCCGTCACGGCTTTCACGCGGCCGGCGATCGCCGTCGCGGTGTTGGCAAGTGCGTCGCGTTCACCCGTGATGCCAAGCAAGCCGACCGCGTAAACGAAGCCGCGCGCGCGGGCAGCGATGCGCGGCAGACGTGCGTCGGGTGCCGTTGGCGCGGCAAGCATCACCGTCTCAATCCCTGCGGCATCCGCCACTTCACACCATGGCCCCGACTCCTCGAGGGGCAAGTCGGGAACGATCGCACCGGACACCCCGTTGTTCCTGCACAACGATGCGAATCGTTCGTGACCCGTGCGAAACACGGTGTTGTAGTACAGCATCACGACGATCGGCACCTGCACGTCGATCGTCGGAATCTCCGCGAGTATTCCCGGTGGTGTGGCGCCGGCCTCGAGCGCCCGCTGCGACGCGTCCTGGATCACCGGACCATCCATGACCGGATCGGAAAACGGAATACCGACTTCGATGGCGTCGGCCCCCGCAGCGACTGCAGCCCGGATTCCTTCCTTCCAATTGGTCAGACCACCCGTGACGTAGGGAATGAGGAGTTTTTTGCCTTCGCTCCGTCGCGTCCGAAGATGTGCCTCGAGACCCGTCACTTCAATATGTCCATCATCTGTGCAACGTCTTTGTCCCCTCGCCCGGACAGGTTCATCAACACGGTCTGTCCCGCCATGTTCGGGGCCTCGCGCGCAATCCATGCGAGGGCATGCGCGCACTCGAGCGCAGGGATGATTCCCTCGGTCTTGGCAAGGAGACTAAAACCCCCAATCACTTCCTCGTCGGTCACTGACGGGTACTCGGCGCGACCCATTTCGGCGAGGTACGAGTGTTCCGGTCCGACACCGGGATAGTCGAGGCCTGCACTGATCGAGTGAGCTTCTTGGACCTGGCCGTGTTCGTCTTGCATGAGAAAGCTCTTCATGCCGTGCACGACTCCGGGAACTCCTCGCCCAACCGCCGCACCGCCCGCGGGCTCGACACCGATCAGACGGGCCTTCGTGTCGATGAAACCCGAGAAGATCCCAATTGCGTTCGATCCACCACCGACGCACGCCACGACGACATCGGGATCGGCACCTGTCGCTTCACGACACTGCTCTCGCGCCTCGTCACCGATGACACGGTGGAACTGTCGCACCATCCACGGATACGGGTGCGGCCCCATCACCGAACCCAGGCAATAGTGCGTCGACTCCACGGTCGCGACCCAATCGCGCATTGCTTCGTTCACCGCATCCTTCAGGGTGCGACTCCCCGACATGGCGGGTTCGACCTGTGCGCCGAGTAGCCGCATCCGAAAGACGTTCAATGCCTGGCGCTCCATGTCGACGGCGCCCATGTAGACCTTGCACTCGAGACCCAGGAGCGCCGCCGCGGTGGCCGATGCGACGCCGTGCTGGCCGGCGCCGGTTTCCGCCACGATGCGCTTTTTCCCCATCCGCTTTGCGAGCAACGCTTGACCGAGGACATTGTTGATCTTGTGCGAACCGGTGTGGTTCAGGTCTTCCCGCTTCAACAGCAACCTGATACCGAGTTGGCGACCAAGGTTGTTGCATTCGGTGAGAATCGAGGGTCGACCCGCGTAGGTACGCAAGAGGTGGTCGAGCTCGCCTCGGAACGCGGGATCGTCCCACGCCTCGCGGAACCCCACCTCGAGTTCTTGACACGCCGGAACGAGTGTTTCGGGAACGAAACGACCGCCGAACTGTCCGAAGCGACCCGACCCGTCGGGCTCCACCATGATGCTCATGGCCGACAGTCTCGCAGGGGAATCAGAACGCACACGATTCGTTTTCGGTGAAATCGGTCCCGTGCACGACGTACGAGAAGAACTAGAGGTCGTCCTGCCAGTCATAGGGCATCTCGTCGGGCCCAACGTATTGAGATGGCGTTGCCGCTCGCGCCGCGGCGATGAACGAGCGGACGAGTCGAGGGTCTTTCTTGCCGGGTTCGCTTTCGACTCCACTCGACACATCGACACCCCAGGGCCGCACCTGCGCGATTGCGTCGGAGACATTCGCGGGATTGAGTCCACCCGCAAGAATGATTTTCGGCCCGACGGCCACGTCTCCGGCCAACGACCAATCGAAAACCTTTCCCGAGCCGGGGGCAGGAGCGTCGAGGAGCACCAGGCCCGTTCCGAACTTGTCGGCATGACGCGCATCGGCCGAACCCGCAACCACCGCCTTGATGACGAACCGAATGCTGCCCGCAACCGCCGCCACATCGGCAGCCGACTCGTGGCCGTGCAACTGCGCGGCTTTCAAACCGGCCTCGTGCACCAAGTCGACGACCCGCGACGGGTGCTCGTCTCGAAAGACACCAACGGTGAGGATCTCGGGTGGCAACCGACGACTGATGTCGTAGGCGCGCTTCACCGCGATCTGACGCGACGACGGCGCAAACACGAATCCCACCGCGTCGGCACCCATGGCGACGGCAAGCAGCGCATCGTCCTCGCTTGTGATCCCGCAGATCTTGATGAACACCAGACTCGAAGGTACTACGCCACCAACAGAGCCTTGAGGGATGCGCACGTGTCGCGTGCCGTCACGAGACTTTCGCCAACCAGAACGGCGTGGTAGCCCGCTTGTCGAAGACTTGCCGCATCGTCGCCGTTGCGTACCCCGGACTCGGCGACCCGAACGACGCCGCGGGGCATGAGTGACGCCATCCGCAAGGCCCTTTCATGGTCGACCTGGAAGGTAACGAGATCCCTCTGGTTCACACCGACAAGGGTTGCATCGGCTTCGAGCGCGACTTCGAGTTCTTTCTCGTCATGAATTTCGACCAAGACGTCGAGACCGATACTTGTCGCGAGAGCGTGGAATTCGCACAATTCCTTGGGCGACAACGCCGCCGCGATGAGCAGAACGCAGTCGGCACCCATGATTCGCGCATCGCATACATCGCGGGGTCCAAGTGTGAAATCCTTCCGAATGACCGGCAGACCGCACGAACGCCGGGCCAGCTGCAGGTCGGCAGCCGAACCTCCAAAGTGGGGCTCGTCTGTCAGCACCGACATGCACGTCGCCCCACACGCTTGGTATGTCGAGGCAAGTTCCGCAGGGTCGAGACCCGGAAACAAATCGCCCTTCGATGGGGACCGACGCTTGATCTCCGCGATGACCGCCAGGTGTTGGGAACTGTCGCGCTCGAGCGCCGCCCTGAAGCCGCGCGTCGCTGGCTGCGACAACGCTTGGGCGATCAAGGTGTCGAGACTGCGGGCGTCAGCGTCCACACGGTTGCGGTGATACGCAACGATTCGATCGAGGTATGTCGCGGCCACGAAGACCAGGCTTCACCCGCGACAGCGGGTCAGCAGCCCTTGCCGCCGAGGGGCTTCACGAAAATGAGTTCCGGCCGACCCCCCATGAAGGGCGCCAACGACGGACCCCAGTCCTTGAACCACTGCGCACCCATGTGCGCCGTCAGGGCGTCTTGGTCGGTGTACATCTCCCACATCCACAGCAAGTTCTCGTCAACGGCGTCTTCGTTCAAGATGTAGTGGATCGTGCCCGATTCTTTCGCCACGTGGTCCTGTGCGGTCATCAAGGCCGCAGCCAGCTCCGCGCGCTTACCCGGCGCTGCCGTGATCTTTGCGACGACCCCAACGCGATTTTCAATGCTCATGATCCCCATCCTTCCGGTCGTCCAACGACCCGACTCGTCAAAACCCTAGCCGTCCGCTCAACTCGCCCACGAGGCTCGCAATCGGCACCCGAGACTGTTGCGTCGTGTCGCGCTCGCGAATGGTGACGCAGCCGTCTTCGAGCGAATCGAAGTCGACCGTGACACAGAACGGCGTCCCGATCTCGTCTTGACGCCGGTACCGACGACCAATGGCCTGGGTTTCGTCATAGTCGACCATGTAGCGAGCCGCCAAGGTCGAGAAAATTTCGCGCGCAAGGGGTGTGAGAGTGTCTTTTTTCGACAAGGGAAGAACGGCGACCTTGTAAGGCGCGAGTCGCGGGTGGAGACGAAGCACGGTTCGGGGTTCGTCGTTCACCACGTCTTCGTCGTACGCAGCAAGAAGGAACGCCGCCATGGTTCGGTTCGCGCCCGCTGCCGGTTCGACAACGTGAGGGACGTAACGCTCGTTCGTCGCCTGGTCGAAATAGTCGAGTTTCTGGCCCGAGTGCTGGGAATGCTGCGTCAGGTCGTAATTGGTGCGCTGGGCGATGCCCTCGAGCTCGCCCCAACCCCACGGGAACATGAATTCGACGTCGGCCGTTCCGGCCGAATAGTGCGACAGTTCATCACTGTCGTGGGGTCGGATACGCAACAAATCGCGCGGGATGCCCAGGTCGACGTACCAATTGAGACGCTCGGTACACCAATAGTCGTACCACTTGCGACCTTCTTCGGGTGGCACGAAGAACTCGAGTTCCATTTGTTCGAATTCGCGGGTGCGGAAAATGAAGTTTCCGGGCGTGATCTCGTTACGGAAACTCTTGCCGATCTGGGCAATTCCGAACGGCGGCTTTTTTCGGCTGGTCTGGAGAACGTTGCTGAAGTTGACGAACATTCCCTGTGCGGTTTCGGGGCGCATGTAGACCTCGGCCCCCGAACCCTCGATCGGGCCGGCATAGGTTTTGAACATCAGGTTGAAGGCGCGGGCAGACGTGAAGTCACAGCCCTTCTTCCCCTGCGGACAGTCGCGCTCCTCGATGTGATCTTCACGGAACCTGCGCTTGCACACCGTGCAATCGACGAGAGGATCACTGAAGTTTGCGAGGTGACCGCTTGCTTCATACATCTGTGGCGGGCCGAGAATCGCCGCGTCGATGAGCACGACGTCGTCGCGCATCTGAACCATGGTGCGAAGCCACGCGTCCTTGACGTTGCGAAGCATCAGCGACCCGAGCGGGCCGTAGTCGTACGAGGACCGGAATCCGCCGTAGATCTCGGCGCTTGGGTACACGAATCCCCTGCGCTTGGCGAGGTTGACGATTTGGTCGAGGTCCTTGGCAGGCATAAGAAATGCAAAGGCTAGTCGTGACGCTCGAACATCCCCACGGATTTCAGTCGTCGCTCGCACTGCCGTTCGAGCGCAGCCGTTGCCAAGTGAGTGACTTCATGGGTGGCGGGACTTTCAGCCTCGGCCAACGCGGCATTCAATTCCCCACCGAGAATGCGCCGCATCAGCGAAACGGCAGCCGGAGTGATAGTGGGACCGGTACGACAGGTGCGGCATTGCATACCCCCTCCGACGACATCGAAGGCGATCAACTCCTCGTCCCCACCGCACGAAACACACTGCATCAGCTCGGGAGCAAATCCCTCGGCGGCGAGCATCTTCAGGTAGAAGGCAGCCACCACCAGAGCCGAACCATCGCGCGACAGTGCGCCGAGAGCACCCACCAACATGCGGTGTATGTGCGGAACCGGTTCGCGGTCGATGGTCATTTGGTCGACGGCCTCGAGCATGGCGAGACCCTGTGTCATCTTGTCGAGATTCGCGCGCAAAGCCGACGCGGTATCGATCGCCTCGACCTGCGAGACAATGTCGAGCTCGCGACCCTTGTGAAGGAGCACCGAGACCACGCTGAGCGGTTCGAGTCGCGAACCGAGACGCGACCGGGTCTTGCGCACACCTTTTGCGACGGCGCGAACCTTGCCGTGTGACTCGGTGAGCAGAACGACGATTCTGTCGGATTCCCCAAGGCGGTAGGTGCGGAGAACGACGGCGTCGTCGCGGTAGTTCGTCATGCGTCGATGCCGCCGAAGCGCCGGTTGCGGCGCCGGAAATCGTCGACTGCCATTTGGACGTGCTCGGAGCTGATGTCTCGCCACGAAATGTCGAGAAAGACGATCTCGCTGTACGCCAGCTCCCATACGAGCGAGGTTGGCAACGTATCAGGTGGACCCAGCACCACGACCAGATCGGGATCAACATCGGCAGGTGCAAGCAATGCCTTCGCGATCGTCTGCTCGGAGGTGGTTGCATGCACACCGCGTGCGAGGTCGTCGGAACGCAAACGATCCACGATGCGCGCAAAGCGTCCACGGCCGTCGGGTTCGGGGCGAACAACCACCTGCACCCGACTGCGCTGGTGGCGCAACGCTCTGTCAATGTGCGATTCGAGTTCCGCGATCCGTTCCGAATCAACATGCGTTTCGAGGCCGGCGGAAACCGGCACCAGCGTGAGCCATCTGACTCCTTCGGGCTCGAGCGCATCGACGAGGTCGGAAACCCGACGATTCCATTCACCCTGATCGAATTCGAGCCAATCGCTGAGAGTTCCGCCGGCAATGACGACGTGTGCGAGAGGATCGTCGGCACTGACAGGAGACCCGAGAGCGCGGCGGAGTCGGGTCTTGATGCGCTCCTTGACGCGCGACTTGAGACGGCCGATCACCCCCACATTGTGCCACTCCGGTGTTTCCGGCGGTCGTTGAAATGTCGACCATCGCTAGTGTGAGCCCATGACCGACCGGAAGCTCCATGTCGCATGCATCATGGACGGCAACGGTCGCTGGGCTCGCCGTCGCGGTCTGCCACGAACGGCCGGGCACACGGCAGGAGAAGAGGCACTCGCCGTCATCACGCGAGCCGCGGGCGACCGAAACATCGGCTGGCTCACGGTTTTTGGCTTCAGCACGGAAAACTGGATCCGGCCTCGCGCCGAAGTACGCCACATCCTCGCCATGCACAAGAAGTTGTTCGGTCGCCTCGAAGAACTGAATGCGAACAATGTCCGCGTCAACTGGATCGGACGACGTTTTGACGAACCGGGCAGCCGCACCCCCGGGTATGTGCAACGCGCCATCAAGCGCGCCATCGACGACACTGCCGGCAACACCAGCATGGTCTTCACGGTCGCTTTCGACTACGGCGGACGTGCGGAACTCACACGGGCCGCTCAACTCGTCTCCTCCGATCGAACCTCGGAACACATCACACCGGAACAGATTTCCGGAAGCCTCTACGACCCGAGCCTGCCCGACGTCGACCTGTTGATCCGAACGTCCGGCGAGAGTCGTATCTCCAATTTTCTTCTGTGGCAGATCAACGGCGCGAAGGTCTACTTCACAGAGAGAACCTGGCCCGACATGACCGCCGAGGAATTCGATCGCGCCCTCGCCATCCTCGACTGAACCTGGCTGACGCACACACTCGGTCATGAAACCCGACGGCGACTTTTCCGACGACGCTCCTCGTGGGCGGCATCTGCTTCGCGACGAGGTGCTTCAAGCGTTGCATCACGTGACCGCCGGTCTCGCCGACCCGGAAGACCGACCGGGTCAAGTCGACATGGCCCTCGCCGTCGCCAAGACCTTGAACGACGAGGGGCGCCTCATTGTCCAGGCCGGCACGGGCACGGGAAAGACCATCGCGTACCTCGTTCCTGCCATCCTTTCCGGCAAGCGCACCGTCGTTTCGACCGCCACGAAGACGCTGCAGGACCAGTTGGCACAGAGCGACCTCCCCCTCCTCGAAGCAACACTTCCGCAGCCGTTCACATGGTCGATCCTGAAGGGTCGCAGCAACTACGTCTGCATGCAGCGTGTCTCGGAGGTCACCAACAACGCCCGACTCGAACTCGACGATCTCGGTGCGTCACATCAGCGCGAGG
>RGCG01000004.1 GCA_009919275.1 Actinomycetota bacterium | reverse complement strand
AGAGGCGGGGTGCGAACCCCGCCTCTGCCGTCTTCCAAGTTGCTTCGCACACATGTGGTTGGTGTCGAAGTGGTGTAACGGCAGCACATCTTTCTCGCCAGATCGAAGGTGCCGGTTCGATTCCGGTCTTCGACTCCGACAAAACGAAAGAGGGATCGGGCTCGTGCTGGGTTCTTACCTGCGGTGGCGACGTGGGGATACTCGAGTAGTCAGCCCGGCAACGAGAGTTGCCGGGCTGTTGCACGCTTAGGATGTGATTCTTCAATCTGGCGAGAAAGCGGTGAGAGGCGGGGTGCGAACCCCGCCTCTGCCGTTTAGTGGTTCAGGGTCACTTTGGTGGCGCCGGGCATCGGCTTGTTGACGAGGTCGAAGAAGTCGTTGCCCTTGTCGTCGACGACGATGAAGGCGGGGAAGTCCTGTACTTCGATCTTCCAGACGGCTTCCATGCCGAGTTCGGCGTACTCGAGTACTTCGACCTTGGTGATGCAGTCGAGTGCGAGACGTGCAGCGGGGCCGCCGATCGAGCCGAGGTAGAAGCCACCGTGTTTCTTGCAGGCATCGGTGACCTGGCGTGAGCGGTTGCCTTTCGCGAGCATGACGAAACTGCCGCCCGCGGCCTGGAACTCGTCGACGTAGCTGTCCATGCGACCCGCAGTCGTGGGCCCGAACGAACCCGAGGCCATGCCTTCGGGGGTCTTTGCGGGTCCTGCGTAATAGACGCAGTAGTCGGCGAGGTACTGGGGCATGCCGCCACCGGAATCGATGCGCTCCTTGATTTTGGCGTGGGCGATGTCACGCGCGACAACCATCGGGCCGGTCAGCATGACGCGCGTCTTCACGGGGTACTTCGAGAGTGTCTCGCGGATCTCACTCATCGGACGGTTGAGGTCGATGTTGACCACTTCGCCGTCGAGGTCGTCGTTGGTGACCTCGGGAAGGAAGCGTGCGGGGTCGGTTTCGAGTTCCTCGATGAAGACACCCTTTGCGGTGATCTTGCCGAGAGCCTGACGATCGGCGCTGCAACTGACGGCAAAGGCGACGGGGCAGCTGGCTCCATGGCGCGGCAACCGGATGATGCGAACGTCGTGGCAGAAGTACTTGCCCCCGAACTGCGCTCCGATGCCGGTGTCCTGTGCGAGCTTCAAGACCTTGGCCTCGAGGTCGAGGTCGCGGAATGCGTGACCCGTTTTGCTGCCGGTGGTCGGAAGCGAATCGAGGTAACGAGCGCTCGCGAGTTTGGCGGTTTCGACTGCGAGTTCGGCCGATGTTCCACCGATGACGACCGCGAGGTGGTACGGCGGACAGGCTGCCGTACCGAGTGTCTTCATCTTCTCGAACAACCAGGGGAGAAGCGTCTTTTCGTTGAGCAGCGCTTTGGTTTCCTGGAAGAGGTAGCTCTTGTTCGCCGAGCCCCCGCCTTTGGCCATGAAGAGGAACTTGTACTCGTTGCCGTCGACGGCCGAGACCTTGATTTCGGCCGGCAGGTTGTTGCCGGTGTTTACCTCGTCGTACATGTTGAGCGGTGCCATCTGGCTGTATCGCAGGTTGCTGGTCAGGTACGTCTCGTACACACCCTTTGCGATTGCTTCTTCGTCGCCACCGCCGGTGAAGACGAACTGGCCTTTCTTGCCCTTCACGATGGCCGTGCCGGTGTCTTGGCACATGGGCAGGATCCCGCCCGCCGCGATGCTGGCGTTTTTCAGCAGGTCGAGCGCGACGAAGCGGTCGTTGTCGCTGGCCTCGGGGTCGTCGAGGATGTTGCGCAACTGCTGGAGGTGGCCGGCACGCAACAGGTGGGCGATGTCGCGCATCGCGGTACTGGTGAGAAGAGTGATCGCCGACGGATCAACCTTGAGAAACGTTCCTTCGGGTGTCTCGAAAGTCGACACGCCGTCCGTGGTGATGAGGCGGTACTTGGTGGTGTCGGGCCCGAGGGGGAAGAGTTCGGTGAAGTCGAAGTCGGCCATGACCCCACGGTAGGGGTTGACCAGTGGCAGATGCACGTCCGCGCGCCACGGGCTGCGGTCACGTGGCGGGATTCACCGGCCAGTCGTGTTTTGGGTATCGACCGGCCATGTCCTTGCGGACCTCGGACCACGTGCCCGCCCAGAACGTGGGCAGATCGCTGGTCAACTGAATCGGCCGATCCGCCGGGGAGAGCAACTCGACGACGAGCGGCACCGCACCGTTCATGATTGACGGGTGTACCGACGTGCCGAAGAAGTGTTGTGCACGGGCCGAGAGCATCGGTGTGTCGTCGCCGCGGTAGGTGATGCGCATTTGTCGCCCGTTCGACAACGTCACGTGAACCGGTGCGAGTTCATCGAGGTGTGCGCCGAGATCGTAGGGAAGTCCACTGCGCAGAACGATCGAGAGGTCAAGGTTGTCAAGGTCGCTCTTTGAAGTGCACCCGGCCAGGTACGGCGCCAGCCATTCGTCGAGACTCGCAATCAATGCCTTGTTTGTCCAGTCGGGCCAGCGAGGGTCGTGCGAATGGAGAAAGCGCACACGTTCGACCAGTGATTCGGCGGTCGGACCCCACGGCAGGGCCTGCAGGCTCGTTGAACGCACGCGCTCGACGAGAGCGGCCGTGGCGTCGGGCCCCGGGGCGGGTTTTTGTCGCACGTCACGCAGTTTCATGCCGTCGAGCCGCCACTCAATCGAGTTGACGATGTCGTTGCGCTCGCGGTCCCACGTGACGGAGTTCTTGACCGTCACGTGTTCGGCGAGCAGGTCGGTGATGTCGTCGGCGGAGATGGCGGCACCGAGGCGAACCCGCGTGTTCTTGCGGTCACCGTCGACGTCGGCAGCAACGATGAACTGTTCGTCGGCGAGGTCGGATTCCTTCGGCACCCACGCCGCATTGCCGGTGCGCAACTGAAACTGCCCGGCTCCGGTCTTCCTCACCGCCAAACGATCCGGATAGGCACGCAACAACAACGACCCGACACGGTTCGGTCGTGCCGAACCCGACGTGGCGGTTCGCTCGGAACGACGAAGGATGTCCCGGGCCTGTTCGCGAACACGCGCGGCGGCACGGCGGTCGATGCGGTCATCGGAGGCGAGGTCGTCGATGCATTCGATGCGCCAGGACAGGTCTTCGGGGATGTCGTCACGTCGACCCGCCGGTGCTCGAACGACATCGCGATCTTCGAGAAGCGCCGCGAGAAGGCACGCCGTCCACACGTCGGTGTCGTGTGCGCCGACGACCATCGCGGCAAGTCGCGGATGCAGAGGTACCGCGAGCATTGCCCGGCCGCGGTCGGTGACGCGGCCGTCGCCGTCGAGCGCTTCGAGCATTGTCAGCAGTTCGCCGGCCTGGTCGAAGGTGGCGCGAGGCGGTTGGTCAAGAAACCGAATCTCGTCGATACCGACACCCCATGCGGCAAGTTCGAGGGCGAGGCCGGCGAGATCAACCTGGAGGATCTCGGGTTCGATGTGTGCGCGGCGCGAGCGGTGCTCGGCCTGTGGCCACAGGCGATACGCGCGACCCGGTCCGAGCCGGCCCGCGCGGCCCGCGCGTTGGTCGGCCGACGCGCGACTGACGTTGCCCATCAACAGCTTCGACATGCCCGTGTTCGGATCGAAGCGCGGGGAACGCGCGAGACCCGAATCGATGACGACGCGAACACCGTCGACGGTCAGTGAACTTTCTGCGATGTCGGTGGAAAACACGATGCGACGACGTCCCGGGCGGCTCGGTGCGAGGGCGGCGTCTTGTTCGGCCTGGCTCAACGCGCCGGCGAGGGGAAAGAGGTCGACGTTGGGGTCGACGACCCGTGATGAAACTTCGATCGCGCGGCGGATCTCACCGATCCCCGGCAGGAAGACGAGAATGTCGCCATCGGTCTCGCGCAGTGCGCGGAATACGGTGTCGGCAACCTTGTTCTCGAGTCTGTCCGAGTCGCGGCGTTGACCTTTGCGCACGGTTGGTGCGTGCCACCAGTCGATGTCAACGGGGAACAATGTCCCGTCGCTCGACACGACGGGCACTTCGCCGTCATTGTCGAGATATTCGGACCATCGTTCGGTATCGGGGGTGGCCGACATCAGTACGACGCGTTGTGCCGTGCCGAGCGATCGCTGGGCGTGAAGCAACAAAGCAAGTCCGAGGTCACCGGGGAGATTGCGTTCGTGTACCTCGTCGAAGATGACGACGCCGACGCCCGGAAGATCCGGATCGTGCTGCAGTCGCCGCGTGAGTACGCCCTCGGTGAGAACCTCGATCCGGGTGCCCGCACCGATGATGCGTTCGTCGCGCGTCTGGTAACCGACGGTGTCACCGACTTTTTCTCCCAACAGCTGCGCCATGCGTCGGGCTGCGGCCCGCGCGGCGAGCTTGCGTGGCTCGAGCATCACGATTCGCTCGTTGTCGCCGAGGAGGCCGCTTTCGAGCAGCCGAATGGGCGCGAGAGTTGTCTTTCCCGAGCCGGGAGGCGCGACGAGAATGCAACGAGAACGTGCCGACAACGCGTCGACGAGCTGGGGGATGCACGCTTCGACCGGAAGCCCGGTCGGCGCGAGGGTCACACGAGGGCCGGGGTGCCGGCGTAGGGGCTGGGATCTTTCGGCCCCGGAATGGTGGGCGCCGACCACGCCGTCGTGGTGGCGATCGATTGAGCGACCTTGCGCCATTCGACGGGGCGCCATCCCTCGGCGGCCGCAGGCACGCTGAGGTCGGACTGGATGAAGACGAAGGCGGGCAGCTTCTGCAGACCGAGACCGCGCACTGCGTTGCGATCGGGATCGACAAAGACGAGGAACTCGTCGGTCAGTGGCCCGAGGAACTGCTTGGCTTCGTCGGCCGAGGCGGTGACGATGAAGTTGACGCGGACCGCGGCGCCCGCAAAGGCGCGCATGACGCGCGCGGCGGTATCGAGAATCCACGAACTTTCGTTCGTGTACGGATCGATGACAACCGATGCCATGTGAAAGGTGGTGAGCCATTCCCGCAAGGGACGGCCGTCTCCGGTGAGGGGAGTGAGAACAAGATCAGCAGAGGGGGTGGTTGCCACGGGTGAAACGGTAGCAAGCCGGCACTACGTTGGATGAAGTGCATCCGATCGAGCACCTGCGTTATTTGGCACGTTTGACCTGCCGAAGAATCGTCGAACGGCATCCCGCCTGCGGCCCGTTGTGGTGGCTGTGTGCCGAGCTGCTCACGGCGCTCGAACCACGCGACGCTCTGAGGCGCTGTGTCGACGGTGTACGTGGTGACTCGACCCCGGCGCACCTCGCGGAACATCTCGCCACTCAGTGGTCCGAGGGTGGGATGATCGCCGTGAATGGCTGGTCGTGGGAGGTCGCTCTCGCCCTCGTCTCTTCGTTCGGGATCGAGGTCTGCGTGGTCGACGGCGACAACGGCGCCGACCACATGGTGCGGGTGCTCGAGCGCAACGAGGTCGTGACACACCTCATCGAGCCACAGCGCGCCGCGGCCGCGGTCGGCGAATGCGATGCCGTGGTCGTATCAGGTGCATTCGCCGGTCCCGACGCGGTGTGGTCTCCCGTTGGCTCGGCACAACTTGCTTCTGTCGCGTACTGCGCCGGACGCGAGGTCATCGCCACGACACCGGTCGGGACGCGCCTCCCGCGAGTTTTTGTCGATGCGATCGTGCAGCTCGTCGATGACGACACGCGCGGCGACGCGTGGCATCGAGACATCGAATCGATTCCGTTCGGCCTCGTGACAACGGTCGTCGGGCCGGGAGGGGTCGAGTCTTCGGCGGGTTTCACGACAAACGGTCTTGTGCCCGAGGCGCCGGTCGCGACCGAGCTCACTGTTCGCTCCGCTATGTAGTGTTCCCGCATGGGTGAAATCGTCTCGTTCAAGAGCAACGGATCAATGGGAAGTGGATATCTGGCCGACGGTGGCGGACCGGGTGTCATCGTGATTCAAGAATGGTGGGGTCTCGTGCCCCACATCAAAGCCGTTGCCGACAGATTCGCCGCCGAGGGATTCACCGCACTCGCCCCCGACCTCTACCGCGGCGAAGCCGCCAGTGAACCCGACGAGGCGGGCAAGTTGATGATGGGCCTGGCGCTCGATCGCGCGGGCAAGGACCTGAGCGGGAGCGTCGACTTTCTGCAGGAACGAACGGGGAAGAAGAAAGTCGGAGTGGTCGGTTACTGCATGGGTGGCGGGTTGACGCTCACCCTCGCGTGTCAGCGACCCGACGCGGTGGCTGCTGCGGCGCCCTTCTATGGGGTGATTCCATGGCCCGAGGCGCAGCCAAACTGGAACGCGATGATGGCTGTTGTCGAGGGGCATTACGCCGAGAATGATGCGTTCGCGTCACCCGAGGCGGCGCGCGCCCTCGAGGCCGACCTGCGCCACGCGCGGCATTGAACGCTTCGATGACGCGGCGGGCATGTTCGACCTCGGATGCGCTTGGTGCCCACACCTCGTTGGTGATTGCAACTTGGTCGGGGTGAATGAGGGTCTTGCCATCGAACCCCATTTGCATGCCCTGGATGCACTCGGCACGAAAGCCCTCGGCGTTCTTGATGTCGTTGTACACGCCGTCGAGAATCGGCTTGTCGGCCTCGCGCGCTGCGAGTAGCGCCGTCGCGAGATGCGAGATGACGGGCGCGCGACCCGGAACCTGTACCGCGTGCAGTTCCTTGACGAGATCGTTGGTGCCCATCACGAGGACCGCGACACGCGGGTGCGAGGCGATGGCCCGTGCATTGAAGATGGCCGAGGGTGTCTCGATCATTGCCCAGATGAACATCTCGGCTGGCGCCCCGGCGGCATCGAGGTGTCTTGACACCGCGTCAACAGCTGCGGCGTCACCGACCTTCGGGATGACGATTGACGATGCGCACGACTTCGCCGCGGCCGCGATGTCGGCGGCGCCCCACGGGGTGTCGAGACCGTTGCAGCGGATGGTGATCTCGCGCTTGCCGTACTCGCCCGACGAGGCGGCGCGCACGGCGTTCTCGCGAGCGGCATCCTTCGATTCCGGGGACACGGCGTCTTCGAGGTCGAAGATGAGCGCATCGGAGGCGATGCTCTTGGCTTTCTCGAGTGCACGCTCGTTGGCGGCGGGCATGTAGAGGACAGAACGGCGGGGGCGCAGCTTCGACATTTTTTCTCCTCAGTTGAATCCGTAGAGATCAGTTGAATCCGTAGAGACCGGCCAGGTGCGGGTCACGCGCGGCGAGTTGGCGGGCAAGCTCGACGACCACTTTGCACTGTTTCACCGAAGCGTCGTCTTCCATTTTTCCGTCGAGCATGATCGCGCCGGTGCCGTCACCCATCGCCTCGATCACGCGCTGCGCCTGCTTCACATCTTCGGGACGCGGGCTGAAGACACGCTTGGCGATGTCGATCTGAACCGGGTGAAGACTCCATGCACCGACACATCCGAGCAGGTATGCATTGCGGAACTGGTCTTCGCAGGCAACGACGTCCTTGATGTCGCCGAATGGACCGTAGAACGCGAAGATCCCGTTGGCGACGCAGGCGTCGACCATGCGCGCCATTGTGTAGTGCCACAGATCCTGCTGGTACGTGCCACGTGGAGCGTCGGGGTTGTCGGGGTTCGGGTCTTGTCGCACGAGATAGTCGGGGTGACCACCGCCGACGCGGGTTGTCTTCATGCGACGGTTCGCGGCGAGGTCCGCAGGGCCGAGCGAGAGGCCCTGCATGCGCGGGGATGCCGCACAAATCTCTTCGACGTTGGCGACGCCACGCGCCGTCTCGAGGAGCGCATGAATGAGGATCGGTCGCTTGAGGCCGGCTTTCGCCTCTAGTTGTGCGAGCAGACGATCGACGTAGTGGATGTCCTCAGGACCTTCGACCTTCGGGATCATGATCACGTCAACCTTGTCACCGGCCTCGGTGACGATCGCGTTCATGTCGTCGAGAAACCAGGGTGAGTCGAGACTGTTGACGCGGGTCCACAGCTGGGTGTCGCCCATGGGAATCGTTTTCGCCACGTTGATGAAGCCGCGACGCGCAGCCTCTTTGTCGGCCATCGGGATTGCGTCCTCGAGGTTGCCAAGAATGATGTCGACGGTCGGGATGACCTCGGGAAGCTTGGCCACCACCTTTTCCAATTGCGGTGGGAAGAAATGAATGACACGGCTCGGCCGGAACGGAATCTCGCGGAGGGGCTCGGGGGCGCCGATGGCGAGGGGTTTGAAGAAGTCTTTGGCACTACGCACGCGGAGAAGCGTAGGTGTTCGGGGTTTGGGCAATGAAACCCACCTGCGAGACTGCACATCGTGGGCACCAGATTCGACGCGGTTCTCTTCGATGCCGGTGGCGTGCTCGTGTTGCCCGACCCGGCAGTGCTCGCCCCGCTGATTTCGTATTACGGCGGCGACGACCGACACGAGGCTTACGTGCGGGCCCACTACGCCGGCATGGCCGCGAAGTCCGCCTCAACGGCAGGTGAATCTGACTGGACCCAATACAACGAGACATACCTGTCGCATCTGTCGGTACCGGAGGAACATCGCGATACCGCCCTCGGCGTGCTCACCCACGTCAAGTCCAACGCACACCTGTGGCGTCATCCGATTCCGGGTTCGGCGGAAACGTTGCGAGAGCTCGAGGCGCGTGGGGTGCCGATCGGAGTCGTGAGCAATGCAAGCGGTCAAATCGAATCGACGCTGAGGCTGAGTGGAATCTGCCAGGTTGGAGCCGGGCCCCACGCACAGGTGCGCTGCGTCGTCGACAGTCACGTGGTCGGGATCGAAAAGCCGGATCCGCGCATCTTCGATCACGCGCTGGTGCACTTCGCAGGCATCGAACGCTCGCGCATCGCCTATGTCGGCGACTCGCTCGTGATGGACGTGCGCGGTTCGCGCGCAGCCGGCCTGCACCCGATACTCGTCGACCCCTACGACGATGCAACCGACCACGATGTCGAGCGCATCAAGATGCTGGGCGACTTGTTGTCGCTGATCTGAGGTCTACTTGCCGGCGGCGTCGACCAGCTGACGCGCAATGACCTTGAGGCACAGCGTCTCGTCGGCGCCTTCGAAGATCGACAACACGCGTGCGTCAACGAACAGGCGGCTGACCGAGTATTCCTCGGCGTAGCCGTATCCGCCATGGATCTGCATCGCCTCGCGAGCGACCCACTCGGCCGCCTTGCAGACGTAGGCCTTCACCATGCTGGCTTCCATCGCCCCTTCACCCTTTGCCATCAATTTGGCAACGGCGTACGAGAACTGACGGCTTGCCTGGATGATGGTCGTCATGCGACCGAGCTTGGCCCTCGTGAGTTGGTAATCGTAGACGTTCTTGCCGAACACCGAGCGGTTGTTTGCATAGTCGAACGCGGCCTCGTATGCGGCCTGCATCACACCAACCGCGCGTGCCGCGGTTTGCAAACGTCCGTTTTCGAATCCGGCCATCTGGAAGTAAAAGCCCTTGCCGAGTCCGGATTCGAGACCGATCAGGTTTTCTGCGGGCACCCACCAATCTTCGAGGGCAATTTCGTAGGAGTGCATGCCGCGGTATCCGATGGTGTCGATTGGGCGACCTTCCATCTTTCCGCCCTCGGCCTGGTTGAAGAGGAAGCCGTGTGCATCGCCGTGCGGCTTCGGAACAATGAAGAGGCTGAGACCCTTGTGTCCGAGGCTGCGGTCGGGGTTCGTACGGGCGAGAAGCATGAGCACGTCGGCGCGCGCACCGAAGGTGCACCAGGTCTTCACGCCGTTGATGCGCCAACCCTTGCGACCATCGGCAAGATCGGACGGAGTTGCTGTGACCTTGATGTTGGCGACGTCGCTGCCGTAATCGGGTTCGGTGACCGCGACCGCGGCGAGAACCTCGGCGGTGGCGAGCTTGGGCAGCCATTCATGCTTCTGCTCCTCGGTGCCGCCCTTCATGAGTGCGCGGGCGAGAATTTCGGGCCGCGTGATGAGCGATCCGCCGATGCCGAGTGAACCGCGCGAGAGTTCCTCGGTGGCGATGACATTGCCCATGTACTCGCCGTCTCCGCCCTCGCTGTAGCCGCCGTACTCGGCGGGAATCGACAGACCAAACGCACCCATCTCGGCGAGTCCGGAAATCAATTCTTCCGGCACGTCGGCGTTGTGGCGGTGCACGTGTTCGGCGCGCGGTGCAACTTCCTTGTTTGCATACGAACGGAACGTGTCCTGAACCATTTCGAAGTCGGCATCGAGGTGTCGTGGACCTTGATGATCGGCAAGCGACGCGAGAAACTCGGGTGAGCGGAACGCCGCAACAAAGTCGTGTCCGAAAGAAAGATCGGCGGCACTGACGCCCCACAACTGCTCGCGACCGACGAGGCGCGTCACGAGATCGTGCACCATGTCGGCGGTGAATGCGCAGGTGAGGCGTGCTTCGGTGTCACCCTTTGCGCCGTAGTCGAGCATCGAGCGTGCGGTTTCAACGGCCGCCGCGGCGTGAGCGAGGTCGTAGGCGAGAACCTGCTCGACGTCGGGCCCACCTCCGGCGGCCAGTTTGCGGACCGCCTTGCCAACCATCGCGCGCGCGGTTTCGATGATCGTGGCGGCGGTCTGCAGGTCGGGGGTGGGGAGGGAAGCGTTGCTGGCCATAAATGAAAACGCTAGCCCTGCGCACCATCGCGGTGCCCATCGGTACGATCAAAAAATCAGCCGAATCATCGATGCCTACTTGCGCGGCATGCCACCGGTCGCGACCCACGGCGAGACCCATGCGATCGTTGCATGGCGTGCCGGCAGGGAAGTTTTCGCTGTCCACGGCTCGGGTTACGACACGGCGTGCGGTCCGGGTGTGACACACATCTCGTGGTCGATGGCGAAGAGCATGACCCATGCACTGGTTGGGTTCATGGTTCTCGATGGCCTCGTCGACATCGACCAGCCGGCCGCCGTCCCCGAGTGGCGCGACGACGAACGGAGCGCGATCACTCTTCGACACCTGCTCGAGATGCGTTCCGGCCTCGAGTGGGTCGAGGACTACGTCGATGGCGAACGTTCACACGTCATCGACATGCTTTTCGGCTCGGGTAAAGACGACCATGCCGCATTTGGCGCGGCACTTCCCTTGAGGCACCGGCCCGGAACGCATTGGGAGTATTCATCGGGAACGACGAACATCATCTGCCGGATACTTGGCGACATCGTTGGTGGTGTCGGACCCGACGAGCGTCGGACGCGCATGGCGTCGTTCATCGACCTGCGGTTGTTCCGTCCCCTCGGCATGTCGAGTGCAACCGCGAAGTTCGATTCGGCGGGAACCTTTGTTGGCTCGTCCTTCGTGTACGCAACGGCCGCCGACTTCGTGCGATTCGGTCGCCTCTATGTCGACGGGCGTTCTCCGGCTGGAACAGAACTTCTTCCAGCTGGTTGGCGCGATGAGGCGCGGGCGACCGTCGCGATCGATCCGGAAACGGGGAATGGGTATGGACATCATTGGTGGACGTGGCCGCAACTTCCCGGTTCGTTGGTCGCAACGGGTTACGAGGGCCAGTACACGATCGTGCTTCCCGAAGACGATCTCGTGGTCGTTCGACTCGGAAAGAGTCCGGCGGAAATCAGGCGAAACGTCGTTGATGATCTTGTTGCACTGGTCGGCGAACTGCGTCACATGCGGGACTGAATCGCCTACGGTGGAGGGAATGGCGAAGGGGGGCGCACCGGGCGACGCGACGTCGAGCCGGCGGAAGGTTTGGGTGCGGACCTTCAAGATGGTCGCCACCGCGGTCATCATTTATTTCTTCGTTCTTCCCCTGATCCCCGGTTTCCGTCAGGCACTTGACGACCTGTTCGACGTCGATCGGTCGATGTTGCTGTTGGGAGTCGGGCTCGAGTTCGTGGCCCTGTTGTGCTACTCGCTCCTCACGCGGGCGGCGCTCGGACCCGAGGGTGACAAGGTCACGGTGCTGAGGCTGTTTCGTATTCAGCTCAGCACCAAGGCGCTGGGAAGCATCATGCCCGCGGGCAGCGCGGCTTCTTCGGCACTCGGGTACCGGCTTCTCACGTTGTCCGGGGTCCACGGGCCCGACGCCGGTTTTGCCCTCGCCACGGCCGGTATCGGATCTGCGGTCGTCTTGAACCTCATCTTGTGGTTCGGTCTCATCATCTCGATTCCGATCCGCGGAGTGAATGCCCTCTATGGGTTTGCCGCGATCGTCGGCATCATCCTGATGCTCATCGCCTCGGCGTTGATCTTCGGGTTGGTCGAGGGTCAGGGCCGTGCGGAACGAGCGGTGCGTTGGCTTGCTCGGCACGTACGACTCGACGCCGACCGCGCGAGCGAGGTCATTCGTCATCTTGGCAATCGGCTCGAGGGACTGATCGCCGACAGACAACTGCTCGTCCGCGTCATCGTGTGGGCATCCGCGAACTGGCTCTTCGACATGGCCGCGGTCTACGTGTTCCTCCGCGCGTTCGGCGGCAACCTCGCAATCGACGGACTCATCGTTGCCTTCGGGTTGGCGAACGTGATGGCAGTTGTGCCCATCACGCCGGGTGGTCTCGGCATCATCGAGGGCATCTACATTCCGACGATTGTTGGTTTCGGCCTCTCGCGCTCGACGGCAACGGTCGGAATTCTGGCGTACCGCCTCGCGCAGTTCTGGTTGCCGATCGTCGTCGGTGCCGGGTGCTATCTCAGCCTCCGGGTTGGCCCGTGGTCGCTCGATCGCAAGGACCGTCTGAAGCCGCTGCGTGTCGTTGCGGAAGAAGCCGTGACGAAGAGCGAAAGCAAGATTGCCTTCTTCGAAAAGCGGGCGCCGCGAGACCGCACGGGTCAGTACCCGTTGCCACCGGTGAATGATGACGACACCGGACCGGTGGGTTAGCGTTCGCACCCATGACCGTGCATGAGCGGCCCTTTGGCCGATACCTCGAGGACTTCTCCGTGGGCGACGTGTACCGCCACTGGCCGGGGAAGACCATCACCGAATACGACGACCATCTTTTCTGCATGATCACGATGAACCATCACCCGTTGCACACCAACGACTGGTTCGCATCCGAGAGCGTTCAGGGACGAAACGTCGTGGTGGGAAACCTTGTTTATTCACTGGTTCTCGGCATGAGCGTTCCCGACGTCAGCGGGGCAGCCATCGCAAACCTCGAAATCGAAACGCTCCAGCACAAGTTCCCGACTTTCCACGGTGACACCATCCACGCCGAAACGCGCGTGCTCGACGTGAGCGAATCCAAGTCGAAGCCCGACCGCGGAATCGTGACGGTCGAGACGAAGGGCTTCAACCAGGACGGCAAAGAGGTGTGTTACTTCCGTCGCCGCGTCATGGTGTGGAAGCGTGCGAATGCACCGGAGCGCAAGCGCCCGTACGACGTCAACGCGGCTTGGGACGCCTAGGGCCCGTCACCGACGAACTCCTCGCGTGGGGCCTGCCCCGGATGCGCGAGTTTCCGTGGCGCGCCACGCGCGATCCGTGGCATGTGTTGATTTCCGAAGTGATGCTGCAGCAGACCAACGTGGCGCGGGTGCGGCCGCGATTCGAACGTTTCGTGGCTCTTGCGCCGACTCCGAGCGCCTGCAGTGAAGCGGCACTTGCCGACTTGCTTGTCGAGTGGCAGGGGATGGGTTATCCACGACGTTGTCGCCACATCCAGGATGCGGCGAGAGTCATTGTTGAGCGGCACGGCGGCGAAGTTCCGCGCGACCTCGACGCACTGATGGCGCTCCCCGGAATCGGTCCGTACACCGCGCGAGCGATTCTGGCTTTTGCGTTCGGCGACGACGCCGCGGTTGTTGATACGAACGTCGCACGGGTGATCTCCCGTATCGAGGGTCGAGCCCTGAAGCCGCGCGAGACGCAGGTGGTGGCCGACGAATTGCTGCCCAAAGGCTTTGCCCGGGAGTGGAACCAGGTGGTGATGGACTTTGGTGCGACCGTGTGCAACGCCCGTGCACCGCAGTGCTCGTCGTGCCCGATTGCACGACTCTGCTCGTGGCGCGGCGAGGGAGTCGATCCGGCCCGAACGACGGCATTCACCAGTCGGCCCCAGGGACGCTTCGAAGGTTCCGATCGTCAGGCTCGCGGCCGCATGATGAAGCGACTCACCGAAGGTTCGGTCGAAGCGACCCGTGTGGCCGAAGTGATGGGCGTGGATGACGTTGATCGTGCCGAGCGTCTTGTCGCGTCGCTGATCACCGATGGCCTTGTGGAACGCGTTGGTCGCAGCTACAGACTCAGTGAGAGGCGCAGATAGCGGCAAGAATCTCGGGGAATGCCGCATCGGCGATGGCGATCATTTCGTCGTCCGTGCGGTCCTGGATCGGGTGCTCGACGAACACGCGCGCGACGTCGGGGAAGCCCAGTGCCTCGGACTGCGAGATTGCGGCCGTGACGAATTCGCTCGATGCGACGAACATCGACGGCACCCCGCGGAGTTCCAGATCTGCGATGTCGTGCACACTGCACGACGTACAGCTGCCTCAATCGGCAAGAGCTTCGATGACGAGGTTGCACTGTGCGGCAATTTCGTGTCGAAGATCGGCCGGAGCCGGCTTGGTGAACGTGGGTTTCGCAAAGCGCAGCACACGCGCACCACGTTCGGTGAGCAGTTGTTCGATGCGATCAAGAAAGACGTCGCCGCGGGGCTTGCGAATATCGAGCAGACCGATGGTCATGCCATCGACCGATGCGGGCCGGGTGAGCAGCTCGCGGCGAGCCGGGCGCGATTCGCTCGTCGGGTCGAGGATGGTGAGGCGGGCTGCTGTCACGGGCTTCATCCTGTCACGGATTCAGCTCTTCACCGCGACGGTGACCGGCTGGCTACCCATGTCGCCGTTTGCCCAACCCGCGATGATCGACGAAAAGAGGCCCGCCCCTCCACCGGCGTGGGTGAGGAGAATGCCGTCGGGTCGAAACTTCGGCACCGTGCGGTCCCGGAAACGATCGGGGAGCCCCTCGGCCATTCCGTCGACGCCACGAAGGATGGTGTTCGAGTCGATCTGCAAACGCGAGTGCAGTTCATCGAGGATCCGTCTGCGATCCCACGCGGCATCGGCGAAGAGTCGCGAGTGGTCGGGGCTCACCACGAGGATGACGTCGAACGCCATGACCGACTTCGGATGCATCACCGTTCGCAGGCATGCAGCGAAGGAGGTCACCAATTCCTCGGGCGTGCGAGCGAGTTGGTCGACGGCGCATCGCGGTCCCTCGCCGGCAAAAACCGTGACGGCGTCGGTACCGGGCGGAAGACCGCGATCCGTTGCCAAGGTCCCGAAAGGTGATCCGTCCTCGTCCTCGGCGAAACAGAAGCTGAGCTTCCCGGGATTCCCGTGCGTTGCGCGGTCGACTTCACCCGGTCGTCCTCCGCCCACGTTGCGAATCGTCAATTGCACCGCTCGACCAATTGTCATGTTCGCACGGTTGCCCTGGCCGAACACGTTGATGCCGCTGTTCATGCCGATGCGCTTGGTGCCGGGTCCGTTGCAGACGATGACCGGACCGACCGGCATGGTGGTGGCGAGCACTCCGTGCATGTTGAATTTGTCGTTGCAGACTGCCTCGAGCGCGGCGATGACCCACGGCAGATACTCCGGAAGGCATCCCGCCATCACGGCATTGATGGCGACTTTCTCGACGGTGAGAGGAACGAGGTCGGGTGGCGCAATCGCGATGACTTCGTCGGGCCGCTGCGTGGTGCCCGTGAGCATGCGGAGAACCCGTTCGGGCGTGGGAGGAATGACGGGCAGTCCGTCGGTCCAGCCCCTGTTGAACATCGATTCGAATTCGTCCTCGGCGGTGGCCATCTCGACCCGGCGTGCGGTCAACACCGAACCGGTGAACCGCGCGCGCAACTTGTCGACCAAGTCGGGGTCGACGCTGAGCGAACCGCATCCGGGGCGCATGACGGGTAGGTCTTCCCCGAGGTGAGCCAAACCGGTGATCTCGCGCCACGCGTCACGGCTCCATCCAACGGTGCGGGCCACTTCGACACCGTTCTCGACACGCAACAAGGTGGGCACGGTTTCGATGTCGTTGTGCCACGACACCGCGAGGTCTGCGTCGTGAAGATGTGGCACCGACTCCGGGAACGATGCATCGTCCTGCGTGAAGACGGTGAGTGTCGATGTGCGCGAAATATCGGCGAGGACCGGTTCGGTCATCACGCACGTTGCACACTCGCGCTTGACGACCGCCACGAAACCGTCGGGCAGAACGGGCTTTGTCATGAGATCCATCCCAGCACATGTTCGGCGACCGCGTTCGGCTGTTCGAGTTGGAGGAAGTGCCCCGCACCTTCGACCAGCCGCACGTCGACCGTCGCCGGCGAAGTGGTCGCAGCGAACTCGGCAACCTCTCGACCAATGCAGCCGTCGTTCACGCCGTGCAGATACAGAAGTGGTTGGGTCGGAGTCTCTGATCCCATTCGGCCCTGGAGGTCGGCGAGGTCCGGGTCTTTCTTGCCGTCGCCGAGCGTTGCGCGGTAGTAGCCCAGCGCAGCAGCGAGATTCTTCGGATCACGAAGTGCATTTTTCGTCGCGGCGACTGCTTCGGCGCCGTTGAAGCCCGGCGACCAGTCGGACCACAGCATGTCGATGTACGCAAGGTCGTTTGCAGACACCACCATGTCGGACAACGGGTGCTGGAAGAAGAACATGTACCAGCTGCGCTTCAGTTGGTTGAGGTTGCCAACGAGCGCAGCACCGATGGCCGGGCCGGGGGGCACGGCCATGCCGACGACACGGCGCCATCGTTCGGGGGCAAGAAGTGCCGCACCGTACGCGGCGGGCGCGCCCCAGTCGTGACCGATGACCACCGCATTGCCGTCGCCACCGAGCACCTCGTGGAGTGCCACGGCGTCGGCGGCGAGGGCCGCGGTCTGGAAGCAACCGTCGGCGGGGATCGCCGTCGGTGCGTAGCCCCGCATGAAGGGAGCCACCGCACGCCAGCCGGCGTTGGCCAACCGCTCCATGAGGGGTCGCCACGAATGAGCCGAGTCGGGGAACCCGTGAAGCAAGAGTGCCAGGGGTCCATCACCGAGCGTGAGGCAGTGGAAGTCGACGCCCCGTGCCTCGACACGGATCGAGGTGGGTTCGCTCGGCGACATGTACGAAAAACTAGTCGCTGCGACGAAGGTCACGGGCTCCGGCCATTTACTTCCGAGGTGTTGCACCTTTACCGTCTCATCGCAATGGGGGATTCTTTGGCATCCAATGGTGGGGCGGCATTCAGTGTCACGTTCCACGGCGTTCGTGGCTCGACGCCGTGTCACGGCAACGACATCACTCGCTACGGCGGAAACACTTCGTGCGTGTCGGTGCTGTCACCCGGAAGTCAGCCGATTCTCTTCGATCTCGGCACGGGCCTTCGGTATTTCGGACGCGAATGTCTCACACGCGACACGCGGTTCGTCGGAACGTGTCTTCTCACGCACTCACATTTCGATCACACGCAGGGGCTTCCGTTTTTTGCTCCCTTGCTGAATCCCGACACGGTGTTCACGGTGCATGGTCCTCGTCAGGAAGACGGCATGAGCGTGAAGGCGATGTTCGACAAGCTCGTGAGTCCGCCGTTGTTTCCTGTTGGACTTGATCGCATTCCGGGAACAATCGATTTCATCGACACCGATGAAGGTGACTTCTTCGTCGACAGGGTGAACGTGCGTGCACGCCTCATTCCGCACGTCGGACCGACTCTCGGTTACCGACTCGATTTCGCCGGGCGTTCGATCGCCTACCTGCCCGATCACCAACAGCCCAAGGACGGCTCGAACGGCATCAGCGACGCTGCGCGCGAGCTTGTCGACGGTGTCGACCTTCTCATTCACGACTCCCAGTACACGCCCGAGGAGTTCGCACGAAAGGCCGACTGGGGACACTGCACGGCCGAATATGCGGTATGGGTTGCCACGACCCACGGCGTGAAGAACCTCGCGCTCTTCCACCACGATCCGTCGCGTTCCGACGACGCGCTTGACGCCCGACTGTCGTGCTTGCGCGGTGTCGGCGCCGCCGCCGGCTGCCACGTCTTCGCCGCGAGCGAGGGTCAGACCGTTCTGGTCTGACCCCATTGAGATAGTCAGACCGTTCTGGTCTGACCCCATTGAGATAGTCAGACCGTTCTGGTCTAGTTTGACGGCGTGGGGGAGTTTGATTCGCAGCGTTTCCGACAGGTTCTCGGTCAGGTCCCAACGAGTGTCGTTGTCGTCACCGGATTCGATGCTGATCGGGCACCACAGGGAATCACCATCGGCTCGTTCGTGTCGGTCTCGCTCGATCCACCGCTCGTCGGGTTTCTCCCCGGCACGTCGTCGCGGACGTGGGCGGCAATCGCAACTGCAAAGAAGTTCACCGTGAATGTGCTCGCGGCGAATCAGGGCGAGCTGTGTTGGCGCTTCGCCAAAGAGGCAGACGATCGTTTTGCCGGAGTCGACTGGTCTCCTTCGGGGAACGGGTGTCCGCGACTCGCCGGGTCGATCGTCGTCATCGATTGCGACCTCGAGTCGAACGAAATCCACGGTGATCACCACTTTGCCGTTGGGCGCGTAACGGGTCTCGACGCGGCCGGCACGGAGAACGCGATGGCCTTCTACCGAGGCAAGGTCGTTCCCGTTCTGCCGGCCGAGTGAGTCGTCAATGACCACCTACGGCACCATTGCCGCCGTCGCGCTGGGGCTGGTTTTCGAATGGTCCGGCATTGCAAAGGTGGCCAGTCGAACCGCATGGCAGGTCGACGGCACGCCTTTTTCCACCGGTCGTCGGTCGCTCGATCGCCTTGTCCGGGTCGTCCTGCCGTGGTTCGAAATCGCACTCGGCGTGCTGCTGATCGTGCGGCTTGCGCCCGCCGTGGTGGGGACCGTGTGCGTGGTTGTGCTTGCTGCGTTCACCGTGGCACTGATACGCGTGCTCGCTGCGGGTCAGCGACCTCCGTGCATGTGCTTCGGCGTCGCACGGGCGCGACCCGTGTCGTGGTTGAGTGTCGCGCGCAATGTGGTGCTTCTCGGCGTCGCCGTCGCCGTCATTGCCGGGGCGTGAGTGTCCGCAGCATGAAGACAAGGTTGTGCGCCTCATCGCGCCAGTGCTCGTAGCGCCCCGACGGGCCGCCATGTCCGGCTCCCATTTCGCAACGAAAGAACACAACGGGTGGGCGCTCAAGCGCCCGGAGTTTTGCAACCCACTTTGCGGGTTCGTGGTACCCGACGCGCGGATCGTTGAGGCCCGCGGTGACGTAGATCGGCGGGTAGTCGCGTTCTTCGACGTTGTCGTAGGGCGAGTACGAGAGCATGTACGTGGCCCACGGCTCGACTCGGGGGTCACCCCATTCCTCCCACTCCGTGACGGTGAGGGGAAGCGTCGGGTCGCTCATGGTCGACACGACGTCGACGAAGGGAACCGCGGCTACCGCGGCGCCGAAGGATTGCGGCGAGATGTTGAGACATGCGCCAACGAGCAGCCCTCCGGCACTGCCGCCGTAGACGGCAATGCGGCGACGACCGACGAGTCGACGTTCTTCGAGGTGTCGGGCGCAGGCGATCGTGTCGGTGAAGGTGTTGCGCTTGTTCAGTAGGCGTCCTTCGAGATACCAACGTCGACCGAGTTCCCCTCCTCCGCGGGGGTGTGCGATAGCCCACAGCCAGCCGCGGTCGAGCATCGAAAAACGCGAGACCGAAAACCGAGGTGGAATGGAGTACTCGTAGCTTCCGTAGCCGTAGAGCACCGCCGGAGCCGTCCCGTCGACGGGCGTGTCACGACGAACGACCACGTCGAGCGGAACGCGGGTTCCGTCGTCGGCGGCTGCCCATTCGCGAAACGAAACGTACGCAGAGAGGTCGAGGTTGGGTGTTGCGACGCGTTTCAAGACCGTCGTGTTTCCACGATTGACGTCGAACTCGGCGACGGTTGGCGGCGTAAGCATCGATTGGTAGGCGAAGCGCACGGTCGACGCGGTCCATTCGGGATTCGACTCAAGCTCGACATCGTGTGGCTCGTCGATGACGGGAATCGTCGTCACGGTTCCATCGGTTTGAACGAGACGGACGCGGGGTTGGGCCTCGCGCCACTCGCTGAGTGCGAGAAAATCGCGGAAAGCATCGATGTCGGTGATTCGGCGCCCGGGTTCGTGGGCGATGAATTCGGTCCAATCCGACGGATGATCGATCGGGGCGGTCATCACGCGGAAATCCTCGGCATCGAGGTTGGTGAGGATGACGAAAGTGTCGCCCCAGTCGTCGATTGAATATTCGACTTCGTCGACCCTGGGGCGTACGAGTCGAGCCGGTTCGTGCGCTCGGTCGGCGTCGACGACCCAGCACTCACTGCTCGAGCGTGAACCCGATTCGACGATGATGAAGCGCCCGGAGCGAGTGGTGCCTATTCCGACGTAGAAGCGCTCGTCGGGCTCGGAGAAGATCTCGGTGTCGTCGGACTGGGCGCTTCCGATGCGATGGCGCATCACGCGGTACGGCCGCATCGCCTCGTCGTTCAGAACGTAGAAGAGCTCGGTGGCATCGCCGCTGAACGCGACGCCCGCATGCGAGGTGTTGACAAGTCGATCGTCAAGATCGAGCCCGCTCGAAAGGTCGCGGACGCGCATCTCGTACCGCTCGCTTCCGTCGACGTCGTGCGACCACGCCGCGAAGCGGTGTGATCTGTCGATTTCGAACACGCCCACCGAGAAGTATTCGTTCCCGTCGGCTTCGGCGTTTTCGTCGAGGAGAATCTGTTCGCTGGCGCCGTCGGCGCTGAGGCCGCGACAGTGAATCGGATAGGCGAGCCCTTCCTGCGTTTGCGAGACGTACCACCAACCACCGTGGAAGACCGGAACCGACATGTCGGTCTCGACGATTCGTGACTTGATTTCGCCGAAGACATCGTCGATTGACGGCGTGCCCCGCGCGAACCACTCGTCTGCGAACCTGTTCTCTTCGTCGAGGTACGAGACCGTTGCGGGATCGTCACGATTCTGCAGCCACGCCCACGGGTCTTCGACGTCGCCGGTCGGACGGTGCCACACGTGATGTCGACGGAGCGCGACGGGTGGCACGGCATCGGTCACAGCGTCAGGGTAGGGCACAAGTGGAAGGCCGAAGGTAGTTTTTCGGCCATGCACGTGTGGATCGACCAAGACCTGTGCACCGGCGACGGTCTCTGCGTCGATCACTGTCCCGACGTGTTCGTGCAGCTCGAAGACGGAATCGCCTACGTGGCGCAGGACGGTTCTCCCCTGAACGACCCTGGCGGAGCGCGAAGTCTCGCGTGGGTGGCGCTGCGTCATCACGGCGCGGTTGTCGAAGCGGCCGAGGTGTGCCCGGGCGAGTGCATTTTCATCGAGATGGATCTCGCCATCGGTGCGTGATGATTGATCACCGCAGGTGGATCATCGCCACATGCGGTGCCCTCATCGTTGTTGCGACTCCCGTTCGAGCTTCAGCCCCCGATCCGACGGTTGGTTTGCGCGTTGCCGCCGAGACGACCGTCGGCTTTCGCGCGTCCTCATTTCCGTCGCGGATTCCCGCGAGCCGGTCACCGTTTGTCGTTCCTCCGAGCGAGGCGTGGGAGTCGGGGGCCAATGCATGGAGCGCAACCCGGCGCAAGAACTTCGCCAATGACCCGAGGGTGAGAGCAATCGGGGTTGGTGTCTCCGCGGGTGCAAATGTTCAGCGAGCCGACCGCGACCCGGCGCGGTGGTTGCCGGCACCGTCGTTTCGGTGTGCGTACGTTGCGAAGTGGATCGAAGTGAAATCCACCTGGGGCCTGGCAGTCGATCCAGCCGAGTTGGCTCGACTCGTTCGGGTGCAGTCGGCGTGTCGCGTCGCGACAACTCCAACGACACAACCCACACCACCGCCGTCGATTCAAGTTCCCGCCGCTGCAACGACGTCAACGATTGCGACGGTGTCAACTCCATCGACAACGGTTGTCGCAACAGCACCGCCGGTGTCGGGTGTTGTGTCGACTGTGCCAACGACCGTGTTGTCGACCGTGCCAACAACCGCACGCACTGGCTCGTCGGTGCTCGACCAGCTCGCCCTGATTCGCATCGTGCCGGAGTACACGGTTGGCTACGACCGCGATCTTTTTCCGCACTGGAAAGACCTCGATGGCAACGGATGCGACACCCGCAAAGACGTACTGATTCGCGACAGTCGAACCCCCGCCGTGGTGGGGTCGTCGTGTCGGGTGTCGAGCGGAACCTGGTATTCGCCCTACGACGGGGCAACCTGGACGAATCCCTCCGACGTCGACATCGACCACGTGGTCGCACTGAACGAGGCGTGGCAGTCGGGCGCATATGCGTGGTCTGAGCCGCAGAGAACCAACTTTGCGAACGATCTGTCCGACCGGCGCACACTTCTCGCCGTCACCGATTCGGTGAACCAGTCGAAGTCCGACAAGGACCCTGCGGAGTGGCTGCCTCCGTTGGTGACCTACCGGTGCACCTACCTCGCCGACTGGGTGTCGGTGAAGGTGAGGTGGACCCTCGCCATGGACGAAGCCGAATACGCCGCGGTACGCACCGGCCTAATCGGTTGCCCTTGAGTCGCGCCGCGAGTGGCGAATCAACGCCTCGGCGCTAGCCTGCCCACCCATGTCGAAGAAGACGAAGAAGCGCAAGGCCCGCCTCCGCCGTTCGAAGGCCAACCACGGCAAGCGTCCCAACATGGGCCGCGGCTGAGCCACTTCTCGGTCTTTCGTTCATTAGGTCTCTGGCAATGACGTCCATCGCCGCGCTGGTGGTGGGCGGGTCTCCCGATCCGTGGGAGGCGTTGGGGTTCGCAAAACTCTCCTCCGAGGGTGCGCGGACCTCTTTTTCTTTGGCCGATGTCGAACTCGTCGTCGACGCGTCGCTCGCGGCAGGCTCCGTCGACTGGTGTCTGGCCGACTCGGCCTTTCACGGTCCAGCCGGCAACATCGGCTGTCTCGGCGTCGACCATGTCGTGTGGCGCACGAACGACCTCGACGCAACGTGCGAAGAAATCACCCGTCTCACCGGCGCACCCCGCAAGCGCGTGCGCGACGCAGGTGGTGGTGTCTTGCAGGGTTTCCACCGCGTCGACAACGTGGTCGTGGAAGTTGTCGTGGGTGGCACCGACATTGCCGCTCCTCACATGTGGGGTTTCGTGGTCAACGTGGCCGACCTTGACGCCGTGTGCGCATTCGCCGGACCCGATGTGATCGGGGCCGTTCGCGTTGATGGACGTTCAGTAGTCGTTGTCGGTCTCGCCGTTCAGGTGAGCCCGACCTTCGTCGCATGATGCGGCGAGTGGGCACCAGCGACACTGCACACCCGCGCGACGACTCGGGGATCGCGCCTGACGATCGAGTTCATCGATGAGCTGTGCGCCCTCGACAAGGCGGTGCACGGCGGCGCGAAGGGTGCTGAGACCGACGGCTTCTGTATCGATGCGCTGCGATTCGAGCGAAAATGTCGCCGTGAGACGTGGTGCCTGGCGCGACTTCAGCGTTTCGACGAGAGAGTAGAAGCGCAGATCTTCGCGGTGTGACTGGGTGACGCGGCCGGACTTCATGTCGATGATGACCTTGCTGCCGGGGTGACCGATAGTGAGGTCGGAGCGCGTGGAGAGAACAACCGCGCCACCGAAGAGGTTGACCTTTGCCGGTGATTCGACGACGGGACGCCATTCGGGTTTCAGCGGGGGAAATGAGTCTTCGTACTTGGTGACGAGATCGACGACACCAGCGCGCAGTTCGGCCTGTTCCGCGGGGGAAAGTGATGCGATGAAGTCGGACGCCGTGCCACGTTCCGACTCGACGATGCGATCAAGCGCATCGTCGACGAGGTCGCCCGGACTGCGGGACGATCGAACGTTGAGGAGCAGTTCGATGGCTTTGTGGAGAACCGTGCCGCGCACGGACGGAACCGACCACGCAAATGTGTCGCGGGTCGCCACGTGATGCGCCTCGCAGGAATGCACCGAGCCGAGTTTGTGTTTGGTGATGAAAAGTGCATTTGTGGGCGAGTAGTTCCGCGCCACGGGTTCGAGGGCGTCGACGAGATGGGCCTCGATTTCGTCGGCGAGTTCGGGGGTTGTTGGGACAAAATCGGCCCGTTTGGCAAGCGCATCGAGGACCATCTGCTGGATGGGATTCAACGTCTCACCGGCCACGAGCAAAGACTACGAGTGGCGTGTCACACCCCGCTGCCACCATGTCCGTGTGGCGGAGATGACGATCAGCAGACCAATGACACCAACGACACCAATGACACCAACGACACCAACGACAAACAAGCCGATCATGAGTAACACCGCTTTTGTCGAGGCAGCCAATCTTCTCGGTGTTGTCGCCACTCGATTCGGCCTCATCGCTCCGGGGTTTCGCACCCCGCCGCGCATCGTGGGGGTTCAACGCACCGTTCGCCGCCGCCCGGGCGGAGGATTGGTCGCAGTCGCGGTCAAGCAACGTCCGATGGCAGCGGTCCTCGCCGACATGATCGATGGCGTCATCGTGGTGAATGAACTGGCACCTCCGGAATCCGACACCGTTCGGGCCGCGCTGTGGTCGGCCGTGACGCCGCTCCTCACGTCGTCCATCGTCACTCCCAAAGCCAGCCGGCACGTTCAGCGCGTAGCCTGACTTCATTGCCCGGGTGGCGGAATTGGCAGACGCGGGGGGCTTAAACCCCCCTGGCCCGCAAGGGCCGTGTGGGTTCGATCCCCACCCCGGGCACCCGCAACGATGTGCCTCAGGCGAGAAGTCAGGCGAGACGATGGAGGTCGCGCGTGGTGACGGCGATGGTGCAGGTGTCGCCAACCCGCAAGTTGTTCCTCGCGGCCACGTCGACCACGGTCTCGGTGTCATCGCTGCGCCGCACCGTGTACCGATAGCCCGAGCCGAGGAATTCGATTCGGGTCACTTGGTCGTCGCCGCCTGGGGTCACCAGCAGGTGATGGGGGCGCGCGACGAACACTGATCCTGCGCCATCGGGAATGAACGACGCCACCTCGACGAACGATGCAACGAATCTGGTTGACGGTGTGTCGTACACCGCTTCGGGGGTGTCGCATTGTTCGATCCGGCCGTCGTGCATGACGGCGATGCGGTCGCCCAATGTCATCGCCTCGTGGCGATCATGCGTGACGAGAATCGAAGCGGTGCCTGCCGAACGAAGGATCGACACCACCTGGTGCCCGAGTTCCTCGCGCAACACTTCGTCGAGACTTGCGAAAGGCTCGTCGAGAAGCACGATTCGTGGGCGAGGGGCCAATGCCCGGGCAAGTGCGACGCGTTGTTGTTCGCCACCCGACAACTGATGCGGATAGCGGCGGCCGAGTCCACCGAGTTGCACCAGGTCGAGCATCTCTTCGACGCGTGCACCACGTTCGGACCGCGGAAGATGGCGCAGCCCGAACGCGACGTTCTGGGCGACGCGGAGATGTCCGAAGAGCGAGCTCTCCTGGAAGACGAACCCGATGTGGCGGTGTTCCGCGGCGATTTTCGTGACATCGCGCTCGCCGACGCGCACGCGCCCGTTGTCGGTTGGTTCGAGCCCGGAGATGAGGCGCAAGAGCGTGGACTTGCCGCAGCCGCTGGGGCCAACGAGGGTGAGAATCTCGCCGTCGTGCAGCGTCATGTCGACGTTGTCGACCACCGTTCGGCCATCGAACGCCCGCGTCAGTCCGGCGACATCCAACGCGATTGCTGAACCACTCATGACGCCATCTCCGCTCCGCGCTCGAGCGCTGCGAGGAGCGAGCCGACCGCAACCATGCCGATCGCGATCATCGCGAGCGAAGGTGTGGCCGCTTGGGTCCAGAGACTCTCCGACGTTGCCTGCCACACCCAGACCGACAGCGTGTCGAATCCGAACGGTCTCAACAGAAGAGTGATCGGGAGTTCCTTCATCAGGTCGATCATCAAGAGCGCTGTTGCCGCGAGTATCGCGGTCCGTGCGGCGGGAATCTCAACCGACCATGCGATCCGCACCGGTCCCGCTCCGAGCATGCGGGCGCTTGCGACCGTGCTGGCCGGGGTTTGGTCGAGGCCCGATTCGACGCCGTGGAGTCCAACGGCAAGGAAACGTACGGTGAGAGCGAACACCAGCCCGACGAGCGAGCCGACGAGTACCGAACCGTCGGGAAGAATCCCGGTGCGGTCGAATGCGGCCAGGGTGATGACCGCGCCGACAGCGACGACGGGACCGGGCATCGCGTAGCCGAGCGATGACACGCGGCTGATGAGGCGTCCCGCAACGCCACGGCGGCGCACGAGAAGTGCGATCGTGGTGCCGAGAGCAATACAAGTGACGGTGGCGAGCGTGGCAACGACGAGCGTGCTCGACAGGTGGTGCCACAGTCCACCGGCAACCGTCGCAGTCGCACCGTTGCGACGGGCCTCTTGTGACCAAGCGACGAGTCGCACCACGGGAATACCGACCGCGAGCGCGAGAACGCCCAAGGTTCCGGCGAGAACGCCGGCTCGACCACCCAGGCCGAGGGGGAGCGCCACCATCGGTCGCGTCGTTGCGCGCGTGCTGTAGCGGGCGCCGCGGCGCAGCCCACGTTCGATCGCGACGAGTGCGACCGCGGTGACCACGAGCGTCGTCGCGAGCTCGGCTGCGGAGTCTCGGCTACCGGTGCCGAACCACACACGAAGCACTCCGTCGGCAACGGTGCTCACATTGAAGAGCCGCACCGTCCCGACGTCGGTGAGCACTTCCATCGTGACGAGGGCACCACCTGCAGCAAGCGCCGGGCGCGCCAGGGGAAATGCGACACGGAAAAACGTGCGGACCGGACCAAGTCCAAGGGTGCGCGCGGCATCTCGCGCATCGGAACCCTGGGTGCGGAATGACGCACGCGCAAAGAGGTAGACGTAGGGGTAGAGGGTGAGGATCATGGTTGCTGCACACAGCCAAATGGTGCGCGCGCCGCGGGGGCCGAAGGGACCAGACAATGTGTCGAGCCACACGAAGCCGGCGACGTAACCGGGTACGGCAAGCGGCGTGACGAGAAGCCAGCCGATCAATCGGCGAGCGGGGAATTCATACGCGGTGACGAGCCACGCGAGGCCGGTGCCGACGATGACGGCGCCGGCCACGACGGTCACCAACAACGTCACGGTGTCCGTGATCATTCCCGGAAGTCGTGTGTCCCAGAGGTCAGACCACATCTGTGGAGTCGGGTCGACGATCGACATCACAATGACGGCGACGGGTGTCGCCACAAGCCCGGCGACAACGACCATGGCAATCCAGCCGAGTGTCGAGCCCGCTCTGTTCGTTGCGAACGTGCGCAGGATCGCGGTCCTATTCGTAGCCCGCGCGCGAGAGCAACTCGACTGCGTCGGGATTCAAACGACCGAGTTCACGAACAGCGGCAAGATCCGCCCGAAACTCGCCGAACGACAAGAGAACTTCGGCAGGCGCCACATTGGGGTCTGCCGGATATTCGAAGTTTGCATCGCTGAAGGTCGACTGGCCCTCGGTCGCCAGCCACTCGAGAAGTTCGATTGCTTCGTCGGGGTTCGAAGCGGCAGCGGTGACGCCAGCCGTGCTCACGTTCACGTGCGCACCCGAACCATCTTGTTCCGGCCAACTGATGGCAACAGGGGTTGTTGGCTCCTCGGCCAAGAGTCGAGCGAGGTAATACGAATTCGCCAGTGCGACATCGCAGTCTCCCGCGGCGATGGCCTTCAGGATGTCGGTGTCGGAGTTGATGTAAAGAGGCTTGTTCGCGACCCACGAGTCGACGACCGCACGTGCCGTGTCGCTTCCGAGGTTCAGGATCATCGATGCGACCAACGACTGTGTGTACGGGTGCGTGCTCGGTCGCAGACACAACTTGCCCGACCACTTCTCATCGCCGAGCTCCGCGTAGGTCGTGGGTGGCTCGGTGACGCGCTCGGTCGAGTACATGACGACACGCAGTCGACGACTGAGGGCAAACCACTCGTTCTTTTTCGAGCGGAGCTCCTCGGGAATCGCATTCGTGAGCTTGGCGCTGTCGACCGATGCAAGCAGACCCGCAGCCGCGGCGAGCTCAACGTTCGCCGCATCCGCGGTCATCACGAGGTCGGCCGGGGTGTTGTCACCTTCGGCGACGAGTCTTTCGCGCAGCTCGGGGTCCGAACCGGCCGTGAAACGCACCTTGATTCCCGTCGCCGCGGTGAACGCCTCGAACACGGGCTCGATGCCGTAGTGGCGACCCGTGTAGACGGTGACGGAACGGGCGTCATCCGAGTCGTCGGAGCCGCCTCCGCACGCAGTCGCCGTGGCGGCAAGCGTGCCAACGACGAAAAAGCGCAGGAAAAGTCGGGATTTCAAGGGTTTGGGGGATGTCTTTTCAACCACTCGATGAATGTTAGGTATGCCAAACACAGCGCGTCAAGATACCGATTCCGTTCCGACTTTGCTCACGCGGGTCCGCCTTTGCTCACGCGGGTCTGCCTTTGCTCAGGCGCGTTTACGGGGCCACAAGACAACGATCGCAACGAAGGCGACGATCGACATGGCAAAGAGGAATCCGTACGCACGACGGAACGGGTCGACCGGATGATCGCCGCCGCTGCTCATCATGGCGACAACGGCGGCAATGCCAATGGCGCCCGAGAGGAAGCGGCCGGTACTGAAGGTCGCGTTGCCGGTGGGGAAGTCGTGCGGCTCGAGGTCGGAGAGCGCCGCGGCATTGAGGAACGAGAAAAGGAGTCCCATTCCGATACCCGTCAGGATGAGACCTGGGAAGAGGTGGCCCCAGTAGTCGGCGTGTTCTTCCGTGCGCAGCATGAACCACATCGTCGCGGCAACCAATGCGACCGCGCCAGAACTGAGCAGCGTGCGGTACCCGAAGCGCTCGACGAGGCGCGACGAAAAAATGGCACCAAGTCCGCCGAGCACGGGGGTCGGCGACATGGCGAGACCGATGCCCCAGGCGTCGTACTTCCAGAGCCCGCCGAGAAGAAGCGGCCAAATCAGCCAGACCGACATGCCGATCATCGACACCGAGACGTTCGCAATGTTGGCGACACGGAATGTGGGGACACTGAACATGCGAACCGGCAGGAACGGTCTTGGATGCGAGCGGGATCGGGTGATGAGGACGGGTACCAGGATCGCCGCAATCACAAAGACACCGATCGTTCGCGGGCTGGTCCAGCCCCACGCCTTGCCTTGAACAAGGCCGAGCGCGGTGAGACCCGTTGCCGCGGTACCGGCGATCATGCCGGTGATGTCCGGCAAGCCCGGCGCTGCGGGTGCGGCAATGGGCTGGTCCTTGCCCGCCGCGCGCAGTACGAATGACAAGCCGAGCGTTGCCAGCGCGAGACCGAGGGGAACGACGAAGATCCATCGCCATTCACCGCCGGTGATGACGGCGCTGCAAATGATCGGTGCGGTGGTCGAACCGATGGGGAAGGCGCCCGTCCAAACACCCATCGCGAATGCGCGCCGGGAATCGGGCCAACCGACGAGCGCGACCGAGACCGACGCAGGAACGACGAAAGCTCCACCGATGCCTTGGAGGACTCGGCCAACGACGAGGATCGCCGCGTTGGGCGCAAAGACGCACACTGCCGACGATGCGGCGAAGATTGCGACGCCGATCTGGAATGCGCGCAGAGTCCCGGCACGTGCCGCAAGTGTTCCGCCCAACATGGTGAGCGCGGCGAGAACGATCGAGTATCCCGACAGCGTCCACGACAAGGTCGAGAGACTCGCGTTGAAGTCCTGCTTGATGAGGGGCACGGCAAGGTTGGTGCCGGTGACCGCGAAGGGCAAGGCGGTCATGCCGAGCATCGAAGTCGCAAGCCCGAGAACCGCGACGCGGGGCACCTGCTCTTGTACGACGTCCCCCGACACGAGGGTCAGTCTGACAGGTTGCCCCGCCCGGAAACGTGGCAGAGGCAGGGCGACGTCAACTTAGAAAAGTTCGCGCGCGAGCGCCGAAAAACTTGCTTCGGTGAAGGGGCTCACCTCGATGCGGTCGATGCCGGCGTCGGCGAGCTTCATCATTGATGAAGCCACCTTGCCGGGAGCACCGTAGAACCCACCGAGAAAAGAGTCGCCGAGCAGTGCCTCGACCCCCTTGGTGCGTTCGTCGCCACCCGCCGAGCACAGGATGAAGACGCTCAGCGGAACGGTCGGATTGACGTCGCGGATTCGACGTACGAGATCGTGGAGATGACTCTCGGGCACGCTCGCCATCGCCGGCAGATTCACTGCGCCGTCGCGGGTGATCTGCGAGATCAACTTCACTTCGACTCGATCGGCGATGGGAGCGATGTGTCGAATGGTGCGCGGCCCACCGAGCGAGAACACAAGAGGTGGGGCACCTTCGGGGGGAATCGGACCCAGTCGGGGCACGTCGATGTCGTAGTGCACACCTTCGAATCTGCAGGCTCCGGTGTCGAAAAATTGGCGGACGATTTTCGCTGCTTCGATGTAGCGCTCGGCACGGATTGCGGGTTCCGGATAGTCGATGTCTGCTCCGACAGCTTCGGCTTTTTCCCATCCGGCGCCAAGACCCGCCTCGAAACGACCCTTCGAGATCCGTTGCATCTGCAGCGAGGCCTGGGCGAATTCGACCGGGGAACGAAAGAGATTGTTCGCGAACGAAGTGGTGAGCTTTGCCCTCGACGTTGCTCCTGCCATCGCTGCGAGGGTGACCCAGACGTGGGGGTAGGTCTTCGTCGGGCTGAAAAAGTGGTCGGCGCAACCAAGGACGTGCCAACCCTCGCTCTCGCGCAGTTGTGCCCATTCGACGGGGTCGAGTTCGGCGTCCATCAAATTGGCGATGAATTCCATCGGCTCACCCTATTCTTTTGGCGTGCACCCCTTTCTCGTCGCAGCGACAGCGTCGCTCGACGCATCGATCACCGACATTGCGAATCTCGTTTCGATCGAGTCGCCGTCGCGCGATGCCGAACGGGTCTCGGCCAGCGCCCGCGCGGTGGCCGACCTCATTGCGCGGGAAACGGGTTTGACCGCCGAGCTTGTCGACTCACCCGTTGGTCCGCACGTGACGGTGCGTGCCTCTGCCAGACCCGCGGTTCTGTTTCTCGGTCACCACGACACCGTTCACAAGGTTGGAACCCTCGACACTCGGCCATTCACGAACGAAGCAGGTGTGCTGCGTGGCCCCGGTGTTTTCGACATGAAGGCCGGAATCGTTCAGGCCGTTCACGCGACGCGCATGTTGCGTGAGTCGGGTGTCGATCTTGCACACGTTTCCATGCTGTTCACGGCCGACGAAGAAGTTGGATCGAAGACCAGCCGTGGTCTCGTGGAAGAAATGGCCCGTGGTGTCGATGCGGTGCTCGTTCTCGAACCGAGCGCGGACGGCGGTGCCTTGAAGATCGCGCGCAAGGGGACCGGTACCTTCGAAGTCGTCATCACGGGGCGCGCATCGCACGCGGGTCTCGAGCCAGAAAAGGGGATCAACGCGCTCGTCGAGTTGTCGCATCAGGTGCAACGAATCACCGGCTTCGGCAATCCCGCGGTGGGTACCACCGTCACTCCGACCGTTGCGTCGGCGGGGACAACCGACAACACCGTGCCCGACAGCGCAACGATCCTCGTCGATGCGCGGGTCGTCACTCCCGACGAAAAGCAGCGCGTCGAAGCGTTGATGAACGGCCTGACCCCGGTGATCGAGGGCGCGTCAATTGCGGTGACCGGTGGCCTTCACCGACCACCGATGCACGAGTCGATGTCGGCGCGTTTGTTCGATGTCGCGCGCACGGTGGCGAAGGAAATCGATGGACGAGACGTCACGGGAATTGCGGTTGGAGGCGGATCCGACGGCAATTTCACTGCCGCCATCGGAATACCGACACTCGATGGCCTCGGCGCGGTCGGCGGTGGTGCGCACGGCGAGAACGAGCACGTCATCGCCGACACGATTCCGTTTCGCACCGCACTCGTCGCAGGCATCGCAGCCCGCGTCATAGCGGGCTAGTCAGTCACCTTCGCCGAGTGCCAGCAGACCACCGGCACCGAGCGTGCCCGTCTTGCGGTACACATCGAGCTTTTCGCGGCTGTCGTCGATGTCGAGGTTGCGCATCGTCAACTGGCCGATGCGGTCGAGCGGACCGAACGCCGCGTCCTCGACGCGCTCCATGCTGAGTCGCTCGGGGGCATAGGTGAGGTGCGGACCCGCGGTGTCGACGAGTGTGTAGTCGTCGCCACGCCGCAGCCGCAGCGTGACCGTGCCGGTGACCGCACTACCAACCCAGCGCATGAGGGGCTCGCGCAGCATGAGGGCCTGGGGATCGAACCATCTTCCTTCGTAGAGAAGACGGCCGAGGCGACGGCCCATGGTGCGGTAGTTCTCGATCGTGTTTTCGTTGTGGATTCCGCTGACGAGGCGTTCGTAGGCAATGTGCAGCAGGGCCAGTGCGGGAGCCTCGTAGATACCACGACTCTTGGCTTCGATGATGCGGTTCTCGATTTGGTCGGACATGCCAAGGCCGTGGCGACCACCGATGGCGTTCGCCTCGTTGACGAGGTCGACCTGCGACGCGAATTGCTTACCGTTGATTGCGACCGGCCAACCTTCGACGAATTCGACGGCGACGGTTTCTTCGGCGATCGACACGTCGGACTTCCAGTGTGCGACCCCCATGATCGGCTCGACGAGGTCCATCCCGTTGTTCAATTCTTCGAGGAGTTTCGCTTCGTGTGTCGCGCCCCAGATGTTGGCGTCGGTCGAGTAGGCCTTTTCCTTGCTCGCCCTGTACGGCAGCTTGCGACTGGTGAGAAACTCGCTCATCTCGCTGCGCCCGCCGAGTTCGGTGACGAATGTGGGGTCGAGCCACGGCTTGTAGATGCGCAACGATGGATTCACCATCAAGCCGTAGCGATAGAAGCGCTCGATGTCGTTGCCCTTGTAGGTGCTGCCGTCGCCCCAGATGTCGACGTTGTCGGCTTGCATGGCCCGAACGAGCAAGGTGCCGGTGACCGCGCGCCCGAGAGGTGTCGTGTTGAAGTAGGTCTTGCCCGCGGTGGTGATGTGGAACGCGCCGCATTGCAGGGCGATGAGCCCTTCGCGCACCAATTCTTCGCGGCAGTCAACCAACCGGGCGGCCTCGGCGCCGTATTGCAGGGCGCGGTCGGGAATCTGATTGAGTTCGGGTTCGTCGGGCTGGCCGAGATCGGCCGTGTAGCAGTAGGGCAGGGCGCCGCGCTCGCGCATCCATGCCACGGCTGCCGAGGTGTCGAGGCCACCCGAAAAAGCAATCCCCACGCGCTCGCCGGAGGGCAACGACGTGAGGACCTTGCTGCGGGAAGCCTGTGACATGGCGAATACGGTACCGACCCTGCGGCACCGTTCAGGGGTTCAATTCGGCGTTGGTGTTGCGGACCCGATGATCAGGGTTTCTGGAACCACTTGTTCATGAGCATGTGCACGTGGCGAATCTTCGTCTCTTGGTAGTTCGCGAGGGTGACGCCGGGCTTCGTCATGGCCTTCAGTCCACGCTGGACCTTGGGCAGGTTGAACGTGTCCTGGTTGAAAACGCGCGCGAGGTTGCCGAGTTCCGGGGCTTCGGCCCAGTCATCGTCAACGCCCAACCAATGGATCGGAACGGCCGGCGGTTTCGGCTTCGACTCGTCGTAGGGCTCGAGATACATGCACTCCATGATCGACATGTCGTGGCGGTCTTCGTACGGCCTGAAGCGGTAACAGATGCGGTTGAAGGCACCCCACGGATGGAAGTTCGGGAACAGGGTGTAATAGATGCTGTCGCTGAACTCGGCATCGCTGAAGTTGTCGGCCGCGTCGCCGTAGATATCGCGCATCGTCGCGCGGCCACCGTTGCCGAACATCTGGCGTGCCGTGGCGCCGGGTGGCAGAACGACGGAGGGTTCTTCGTCGAGGCGCTTGTCGGCAACGGCGTCGAACATTTCCTGTTCGGTTGGCTTGTACTTGATGTGAGGGCTCGGGGTGCCGTTCGGCGTGATGGCGCGGGAGTAGTTGTCCTTCCAGTCGTACTGCGAGTTCGCGTCACCGATGCTCGACAGAAGCTGTGGATGCGTCGCGACGACGTGGAACGCCTCGCTGAATGCGTCTTGGACAACCTTCCAGTTGGTGGGGAAGATCTTGGCGACGTGCACGCTCTTGTAGCGCTTCTCGAGAGGCCAACGCTCGAAGTGCCACGGGAAGTCACCGAGGAACGACTCGAGCGACTCGCAGTTCGGGTCCATGTTGATGAACACGAAGCCGCCCCAGGTACCGACCTTCACCTCGGGCAGACTCCACTTGTCTTGCTCGACGTGCGGGAAATCCCACTCGCAGGGAACCTGCTTCAGCGAACCATCGAGGTTCCAACAAAAGCCGTGGAACGGGCATCGCAGTTCGTTCGCCGGTCCGTCGAATTCGCGCAGCAGACGACCGCGGTGCAGGCAGACGTTGTGGAATGCCTTGATGGTGTCGGGAGCGGTACGCACGACGAGAATCGAGTTTTCACAAATGTCGTAGCGCAGCGTGTCGCCAACCTCCGGGACGTCTTCTTCTCGGCAGGCCATCTGCCAGACGCGCTTCCAGATCTTTTCCTTCTCGACCTCGTGCCATTCGCGGCTGGTGTAGGCGACGACGGGAATGTCGCTGTCGCCCATGAACTCCCAATTGACCCAGCGCAACACCTCGGGCACCGACCGTGAGTCGTTCTTGTGAAGATCTTGGTAGGAGAGTCCTGGCGAGCGGGCGTCGCCCGGAGCGGGTGATGTCATCGTCACTGTGAAACCGCCTTTTTTGCTGCGATGGCGCGCTGGTTGCGCGCCATGTTCGGGTCGATCGTGATTTGTCGACCTCCGATCCACACGCACAGGTGCGGATCGCACTGCTTCACGTCCCCGTTCAGGTAGACGCCGTCCTTCGTGAATTCGCCGACCTTCCCGTCTTTTTGGACGAGGATGGTTCCGGCCTCTGTCAGGTCGTAAATGGCTCCCGACAGCGGATGCTTGATTCCCCTCATGCGAAAACCCCCTCCACTTCAATTCCCCCGAATCGCGTTGGATCTTCGCGGCAGAGACTAGTGCGCGGCGCGGCCCGCAAGTGCGGCGAGCGAGGCGAGCATGGCCGCACCGCAGGTGGCGAGGGCGACGATCGCGGAACCGGGTGCCGCGGAGAGGTCGGCGACCGCGCACGCGGCGAGGAGGATCGACGCCGCAGCAGAGACGAGCGGCGCCAGGGGTGTGCGCCGGATCGCGACGACAAAGGCGACAAACATCACCAGGTAGATGAGTGCCGCGCCGACGACGGGTGTCACCGAACCGACGAATCCGTTGTTGTCGACCCACCACAACGGTTTGCCGGTGCGGCGACTGGCGACGGAAACAAAGCCATGGGCAATGGCCACCAGGACCCATGATGCGCCGAGGAGGCGTGACCAGACAGTTGACATTTGGGCGAATACTAAGGGGATTTGGTCGGCTGTAACCTGACGAAGGCATGGCGAACTTTCCGAAGATGACCATCTTTTTCCCCATGTGGAACGAAGAGGAGTACATCGAGCGCGCCCTTTCGGCAGGACGGGAACTGTGCGAAGAGCTCATTCGCATGGGTGAGATCGACACATACGAGCTGCTGATCATCGACGATGCGTCCACCGACTCGACGCCCGAACTCGCCGACAAGTTTGCCGCCGAAGACCCTCGCGTGAGGGTTGTGCACCACCCCGTCAACCGCAAGCTGGGTGGCTCGATGAAAACCGGCTTTGCAAATTCAACCGGTGACATCATCCTCTACACCGACGCCGACCTCCCCTTCGACATGCTCGAGGCGCGCAAGGCCGTGCGTCTCATGCGCTACTACGAGGCCGACATCGTGAGCGCCTACCGGTTCGACCGCACGGGCGAGGGTTACGTGCGCACCGTGTATTCGGCGTTCTACAACGGCCTCGTGCGGGTCTTGTTCGGGGTCAAGATGCGCGACATCAACTTCGCCTTCAAGTTGTGCAGGGGGTCACTGTTGCGTGAAATCGAACTGAAGAGCGAAGGATCTTTCATCGATGCCGAACTTGTCATCCGTGCGCGGAAGACGGGCAAGAGCGTCATTCAGTTCGGGGTCGACTATTTCCCTCGCACACGGGGTATTTCGACGCTCAGTTCACCCGCGGTCATCCGCAAGATCCTGCGCGAGATGTTCTCACTGCGCAGGGAACTTCGTAGCCTTCAGGGTTGATCCCGGGGTGCGCGACCCCGCAGGTCGCCCACAACATGGACAGTTACTCCGATCCTCCGCACGACGCACCACCTGGTGCACCCGTGCGTGCCTCCCACCTCCGCCGCTGGCGGCCCGCCTACTTCGCGCTTGCAGTTCTCCTAACCGTCGTGTCCGTGGCCTTTGCCGGTCGCGACGACTCAACGACGTCGTCAACCACCACCGCGACATCGGCCACGTCCACCACCCTGAAGCCCACGGTTCCGCTGACGAGAACGCTCGTTCTCGGCGACAGGGGTGAAGACGTGAAGCGGATGCAACAACGACTGAAGGACATCGGCTTCGACCCGAACCTCATCGACGGCGACTTTGGTTACCAGACTTTGCAAGCCGTGTGGGCGTTCCAGAAACTCGTCATGCGCATTCCGATCTCTGGTGTGAAAGATCAATTCACACCCGAGATGTGGGAAGTCGCACAGCGCGACGGTCTCATCGTGCCCCGTCGGCCGAACGCACAAACCGATACTCACGTCGAGGTGTATCTCCCCGAACAGGTGCTGATCGTTTTCAAACAGGACAAGCCGACCCTCGTCACCCACATATCGTCGGGAGACACCAAGCCGTGGTGCGAAGAAGTGACGATCGATCCCGGTGAAGACGGCAACCTCAACGGAAAAGAGCCGATCAAAAAGGGAATCTGTGGTGAGTCGGTCACGCCGGCCGGCCTCTTCTACTTCTACAACCGTCGGTCGGGTACGCGCGAGAGCAAACTCGGCACGATGTGGAACCCGGTGTATTTCAACGGTGGAGTCGCCGTGCACGGCGCGGCCCAGGTGCCGATTCGTCCTGCATCGCACGGCTGCATTCGCATTCCGATGTTCATCTCGGAGTACTTCCCCGACCTCGTCGCCTATGGCGATCGCATCTACATCTTCGATGGCGTGAAGGAACCCGAGGAGTACGGCTCGCCACCACCACCCGCCGACAGACCGGACCCGAACTACACCACTACTACTTCGACCACGGTTTCTCCCTCGACGACCGCCACGGTGCAGCAGCAGACAACGGTGCAGCAGCAGACAACAACGGTGCCGACTACGGTTCCCGCATCGGCGACAACTTCGACAGCACCCGCTACGACGGTTGCGCCAACGACCACCAATCCCGGGGGCTGACGCGATGAGCGAGCGCATTCACTACGACGAATTCGGCCTCTTTCACGAGAACATCGCCGAATACGATCTCGGCGTTTCACCTTCACCTGTCGTGGCGCGGGCGAGTCACGTTCTCGTCGATGGTCGAAAGATGAGCTACCTGAAGTGGGGTGCCGGTGCGTCGCGCCTCGTGTTGGTCCACGGCGGCTCGCAGAATGCACACACGTGGGACACGGTTGCGCTCGGCCTCGGCGAGCCTCTGCTCGCCGTCGACCTACCCGGGCACGGGCACTCCGACTGGCGCGACGACGCGGCGTACTCGCCCGCATCGATGGCGGCCGATCTCGCGGAGGTCGTCGCCGCGCATGCTCCGCAGGCCGAGGTCGTGGTGGGTATGTCGCTCGGCGGACTCACGAGTCTTGCGCTCGCAGGTTGTGCGCCATCGCTCGTGCGCCGGCTCGCACTCGTCGACATCACGCCGGGAGTCACCGGGGCGAAGGCGAAGGCCGTACTCGATTTCGTGAACGGTCCGCAGTCGTTTCCGTCATTCGACGACCTGCTCGCGCGCACCATCGAGCACAATCCCACGCGTACCGTGACGTCGCTTCGGCGCGGCATTCTCCACAACGCGAAACAGCTCGACGACGGGTCGTGGCAATGGCGGTACGACCGTCGCAGCCACGTGCGCGATGAAAAGGCGCAGAGCGATCCCGTGGCCCAGTCCGCCCTCGAGTCGTTGTGGGACATCGTGTCCGGACTCGGGTGCCCCGTCACCCTCTTCAGAGGGTCGCTGTCTCCAGTGGTCGACGATGCCGACGTGGCCGAGTTGCTGCGCCGGCGGCCGAATGCCGACATCAACGTGGTCGATGGGGCGGGACACAGCATCCAGGGTGACAAGCCCGTCGAATTGACGAGCCTGTTGCGTGGTCTGCTCGCCTGACCGCGACGATTAGCGGTCTCGACCCCCTGCGTCGCGGGCCGTTTCTGATAGGAAAGGACTCCTATGGCAACAACGAACCGTCCCGATGCACCGGATCGCGATGCGCTCCTCCGGATGTTCGAAATTCAGCAGAAGATCAAGACGGCCGACGAGCGATTCCGCGCGATGCTCACAAGCGGTCAGGTCCAGCTGATCTACTACTCGCCCCGCGGCCAGGAATGCATCAGCGCCGGTTATGCGGTTCATCTGCGTCCCGACGACTACGTCGTCACGATCTATCGCGGACTTCACGACCACATCGCCAAGGGCGTGCCGATGCGCGAGTTGTGGGCCGAATTCCTCGGGCGCGGCACCGGAACCTGCAAGGGCAAGGGTGGTCCGATGCACGTCACGCACCCGAAGTCGGGTCTCATGGTCACGACGGGAATCGTTGGCGCAGGCATCCCGATCGCCAACGGTTTCGGTCTCGCAGCCAAGTTGTCGGGCACCGACCAGGTCACGGTCGTCAACTTCGGTGACGGCGCGTCGAACATCGGCGCATTCCACGAAGGTCTGAACATGGCGGCCGTGTGGAAGCTCCCCGTCATCTTCGTGTGCCAGAACAACCTTTATGGCGAGCACACACCCATGGCGATGTCGACAGGTGTCGAGTACATCTCCGAGCGTGCGTCGTCGTACGGCATGCCGGGTGTGACGGTCAACGGCAACGATCCCGTCGCGATGTGGAAGGTCGCCGGCGAGGCCGTCGCCCGTGCCCGTGCCGGCGAAGGGCCGACACTCATCGAGGCCCGCACCTACCGTTTTTGGGGCCACCTCATGGGTGACGCGATGGAGTACATGCCGAAAGAAGAGCGCAAGGCTGCAATGGCGGCCGACCCGCTCCCGGCATTCCGCGCGTGGCTGCTCGACAACGGACATGCCAACGAGGCGCAACTCACCGAGATCGAAGACCAGATCAAGGCTCTGGTCGACGACGCCGTCGAGTTTGCGATGAACAGCCCCGAGCCGCCGATGGACGAGCTCTACACCGACGTCTACGAAGAAATCATCAAGTGAGGAACGCGCGATGACAACGACCGAACCCCGCATCATGCCGATGGGCATGGCCATCAACGAGGCGATGGATGTCGCCATGGGTCTCGACGAGAAGGTGTTCCTCCTCGGTGAGGACATCGCCGAGCCGTCCGGTGGCGTGTACAAGATCACCAAGGGCCTTTCGACCAAGTACGGCACCGACCGTGTTCGAAAGACCCCGATTTCAGAAACGGCAATCATTGGTGCCGCGGTTGGCGCGGCGATCGCCGGCTACAAGCCGGTGGCCGAAATCATGATCATGGACTTCATCGGCGTCTGTCTCGACCAGATCACGAACCACGCCGCAAAGATCCGCTACATGTCCGGCGGACAGACCACCGTCCCCATGGTCATCCGCACCAGCGCGGGCGCGGGTCGCGGTTTCGGTGCGCAACACTCGGAATTGCTCGAGGCGTTCGCGGTGCACTCGCCCGGTATGAAGGTGGCCATTCCGTCGAACCCTGCCGATGCGAAGGGCCTTCTCATCAGCTCGATCTTCGATGCCGACCCCGTGCTCTTCGTCGAGCCAATGCTCATGTACTGGGACCCCGCATACGCAGGTGAGGTTCCGGCCGGTGACTACCGCGTGCCACTCGGCAAGGCGAACACGGTCGTCGAGGGCAAGGACGTCTCGCTCATCTCGTACGGCCGCCAGGTGCACACCTGCAAGAAGGCCGCCGAGGAACTCGCCGCCGAGGGCATCAGTGCCGAGGTCATCGACCTGCGATCAATCGTGCCCTACGACGAAGCCGCCGTGATGGCGTCGGTCTCCAAGACCAAGCGCGCGGTCGTCGTGCACGAGGCGGTCACCCGTTGCGGTTTCGGCGCCGAACTCTCGAGCCGTATCCACGAGGAGCTCTTCGGAACGCTGGCCGCCCCGGTGCAGCGCGTCGGTGGGAAGAACATTCCCATTCCGTACGCGAGCAACCTCGAAAAGGCCTTCCTCCCGCAGGTCGCCGACGTCGTGGCTGCGGTGAAGCGCACCAACAAGTAAACGCTCTCAGTCGATCGCGGCGAGGAGTTCTTCCATCTCGGCGATCTCGCCGGTCTGTGACTTCACCATCGAGGCTGCCATGGCACGGACTTCGTCGTTCGACCCGTGCATGGTGACGTGTTCGGCCATGTGGACTCCGCCCTTGTGGTGGGCGATCATCAACTCGCCGAAGAGATTGTCGGCCTCGGGGCCGCGCGACTCTCGCAGGGCCCGAAGTTCTTCGTCGGTGGCGTAACCCGGCATTTGTGCAAGGGGAGTGGGCTCGCCCATCCAGCCCATCACCTGGTCGGTCTCGTTCGTCTCGGCTGCGTCGAACTGACGCAACAACTGAACCATTCGCCCCGACTCGGCCGACTGGTTGACGATGATTTCGCGTGCAATGAGTCGCAGCGTGCCGCGCGATGCGGATCCTTCGCCGAGGCCGGGTGCCGACACATCGAGATAAATGAGACTCAGGTTCACGGCCTGTTCGTGATGGATGCGCATGTCCTGGAGGAACCCGACGTCAGAGCCGTTCTTCGTGCCCTTCCCGCGCGACTCACCGAAGACGAACCCGGCGGCCGCTGCGAGCACTGCTGCCGCGACGACCATCAGCACGATGTTGACGGGGTTCATCCACCACGGCAGCACCTCTTCGGAGGAGTCGGCCTGGGGGGGTTTGGCGGAAGTCTCGCTCATGACTCGTAGCCTGCCATCGAAAACGGATAGAAAGAAGGCCATGTCAACACCCATCAGTATCCCCAAGCTCGGTGTTTCAATGACCGAGGGCACCCTGGTCGAGTGGCTCGTCGAAGACGGTCAGGAAGTCGCGCCTGGTGACGTGTTGTACCGCCTCGAGACCGACAAGGTCGAAAACGACATCGAGGCGCCCATCGCCGGTGTCGTCAGACTCACCGGTGAAGAGGGTGAGACCTACGAGGTCGGCACCCAGATCGGTTCGATCGAATAACTAGCCCTTGCGGGCTTGGCGTTGCGCCTCCGAGAATGCGACGTCTTTGTCGACGCGCGGTTCTGCGGGGAGGCCAAGGACGCGCTCGCCGATGATGTTGCGCTGAATCTCGTCGCTGCCGCCTGCGATGCGGTAGCCGGGCGCACCGAGAATGTGCTCGCTCCATGCGTAGGTGCCCCACTCGCCGTTGTCGACCACAACCTTGGCGCCGAGGATCTTCGCGATGACATCGCCTGTCTGGGTCATTCCCGCGGTCCACATCAACTTGCCGAGCGAACCCTCTGGCCCCGGGGTTTGTCCGGCGCGCATGCCTGCGGCAACGCGGCGGTTCGTGTACTGCGCGGTGCGCAGGGTGGCATACAGCTTGGCGATCTCTTGACGGATGATCGGGTCGTCGAGGACTCCGGCCCACCGCGCGGCAGCGATGACCTGCTTGAACGAGCCGCCGGTGTGGCTGCTGGACGAGCTGCTCGAGTGGTCACGCTCGAAGCCGAGGCAGGTGAGTGCGACGCGCCAGCCCTCGCCGACGGGCCCGAGGCGGAACTCATCGGGAATGCGCACGTCGGTGAGGAACACCTCGTTGAAGTTGGCACCTCCCGACATCTGCTTGATCGGACGTACCTCGACACCCTTCCAGTCGAAGGGGACCATGAATGCAGTGAGGCCCTTGTGCTTGGGGACGTCGAAGTCGCTGCGGGTGATGGCGAGACCCCATTCGGAAAAACGCGCACCCGAGGTCCACACCTTCTGGCCGTTCAACACCCATTCATCACCGTCACGCGTGGCGCGAGTGGTGAGAGATGCAAGGTCGGACCCGGCGCTCGGTTCGGAGAAGAGCTGGCATCCGCAGATGTCCATGCGCATGATCGGCTTGCACCACTTCTCCTTCTGCTCGGCAGTTCCGAATGCAGCCACGGTTGGTGCGATGAGACCCATCGAGGTGGGCGGCAACTCGCCGGCGGACGGGATGACGAACTTGCGTTCCTCGGCCATGTAGGCGCGAACGTAACTGGCCGGCAATCCGCGACCGCCGAGTTCCTCGGGCCAGTTGATCATCGCGTAACCGGCGTCGAACTTCTTTGCCTGCCACGCCTTCACCGCGTTGAGGCGAGCGAGTTCTTCTTCGTCGGTGAAGTTGTGGAAGATGGCGACGTTGTCCGAGCCTTCGCCCCACACGACCTCTTGGTCCTCTTCTTCCGCTTCGTTGATCTCTGGCAGCGGTTCGGCATTTTGCTCGAGCCACACACGGGCTTCCTTGCGGAACTGGTCGATGTCGGGAAGAGTGCTCACGGGCAAAACGCTAGTAGCCATGCCTCGGCATGTGCCTCTCGGGCACCAATTCCCTGCGTTGCTCAGTCCGGATGAATCATCCCTGGGGTTGATGAAGTTGGGTTTGATGAAGTTGGGGTTGGTGACATTGGTCTCCGACTCACTACGCTTCGCCGAATGACCGCTGAAGCAATTTCTCCATCGACCCCCGCAGTCCTTGCCGATCTCGTACCGGGCCTGCGCTCGAAGACCGCCGTGCGCAGTGCGGCACTCATTGTCGGTTTCGCCCTCCTCACCGCCGCCCTTGCCCAGGTGAAAATTTCGCTCGGCTTCACTCCGGTCCCGATCACGGGTCAGACACTCGCCGTGTTGCTCGCCGGCACCTCGCTCGGCATGAGCCGCGGTGGGGCGAGTCAGCTCGTCTATTGGCTCATGGGTCTCGTCGGGCTGCCGTTCTACTCCGGCGGCGAAAGTGGTTGGGAGAGCGGAACCGGTGCGACCCTCGGTTATCTGATGGGTTTCATCGTTGCGGCGGCCGTCGTTGGCTATCTCGCAGAACGTCGTCACGATCGCCAGGTTCTCTCGTCGCTTTCGGCAATGGCTTTCGGCACGGTGATCATCTACACGATGGGCGCGCTGTGGTTGGCGTACGACCTCGGCGTTCCGGTTGCGAACGGCGAGCAAAACGCGATCACCATGGGCGTGACGCCCTTCCTCGTCGGTGACCTCATCAAAATGACCATCGCCGGTCTCGCCGCACCCGCGGTGTGGGCAACCGTTTCGAAGAAGTAGGCGTCGGTGCCCCGCGGCTCGAAGAACCGCATCAGGGAACGCTGACACAGAAAAAGGGGGAACGGCCATGGCAGTCGTACTGTCCGATGCCGCACAAACGAAGCCGAACGACATCGCGATCCGCGATTCGTCGCGTTCACTGAACTGGCGCGAGCTGAACTCCACCATCAACCGTCTCGTCAACAATCTGAAGCCGCGTGATCTCGGGTCGAATCGCCGCATCGCGGTCTACGCCGAGAACAGCGTCGAAACCGCACTCGCACACATGGGTGCGCTGCACGCCGGGCTCAGCAGCGTGCCCGTCAACTTCCATTTGAATGCCGAAGAGGCTGCGTACATCCTGAACGATTCGGGTACGCGCCTGTTGTTCACCGGTCCCGAGAACCTCGCCCGCGCGGTCGATGCGGTGGCCCAGTTGCCGAACCCCATCCCCATCGTGGTGTGGCGCGTCGACGGCGTCTTGCCCGCCGGCGTCGAGTCGCTCGAGGCCCTCTTGGCGTCGTCAAGCGATGCCGAGCCAGCCGACGACGTTCCGCCGCGGCCGAACATGCTCTACACCAGCGGCACCACCGGTTTTCCGAAGGGTGTCGACCTGCCGCCCACGATGTTCGCCGGCGGCAAGAACATCGCAGAACATGTTGCCGTTCTTGGCGCCAACCGGTTCGCCGCACTCGGCGTTCATCTTGTTGTCGGCCCGATGTACCACACGGGTCCGTTGTCGGGGGTGCGCATTCTCGCCACCGGTACACCGGTGGTGATTCTCGAGAAGTTCGACCCCGAGCGCACCCTCGCCGCGATCCAAGAGTCGAAGGCGGCGAGCAGCGTGATGGTGCCGACGCACTTCAAGCGAATGCTCGACCTACCCGCTGATGTACGGGAAAAGTACGACGTCTCGTCGATGAAGATGTTGTCGCACACCGGTGCAAAGTGCCCCGTCGACGTGAAGAAGCGGATGATCGAGTGGTTCGGGCCGGTCTTCGTCGACGCGTACGGCGCCACGGAAGTCGGCACGGTGTGTTCGATCACCAGCGAAGACTGGCTCACGCATCCGGGTTCGGTTGGCAAAGTCATGAACCCGCCGTTCACCCGCTGCGTCGTCGTCGACGACGATGGCAATGAACTTCCACCCAACACGGAAGGTCGTCTCTTTTTCGAAGATTCGACCGGTCGCGGTGTCGTGTACCCGAACGATCCCGAAAAGTCGGCCAAGGCCCACCTGCGACCCGGCGTCTTCACGCTCGGTGAAATCGGCTACGTCGACGAGGACGGCTTCGTTTACATCACCGACCGATTCAGCGACATGATCGTGTCCGGTGGCGTCAACATTTATCCGGCCGAGGCCGAAAAGGTGATCATCGAACACCCGCTCGTCGCCGACGTCGCCGTGATCGGTGTGCCCGACCCCGACATGGGCGAGGCAGTGAAGGCGCTCGTCGTGCCCATCGACATGAAGAACGCGCCGAGCCCCGAAGAGATCATCGCGTTGTGTCGTGGTCAGTTGTCGGGATACAAGTGTCCGAAAACCGTCGAGATCGTGACGACCGTGGGTCGAACGGCGATGGGCAAGATCAACAAGCGTGAACTGCGAGCCCCGTACTGGGAGAAGCAGGCGAAGTGACCTCTCCGGTGAGCGAAACGAACGACACGGTGCTGGCCGACGATCCCGCACCGCACGTCCGCCGTCTCACGCTGAACCGTCCCGACAAGCGCAATGCGTTGTCCCACTCGCTTCGGTCGCGACTCTTCGAACTTCTGCGCGCAGCCGACGCCGACCCCGAAGTTCGAGTGATCATCATCCGCGGTGCGGGCAAGAGTTTCTGCGCCGGCTACGACCTCGCGCAGGACAAGAGCGAAACGCCACCATGGCCGATCAGCACGGCGGACGGTGCCTGGGCCCGGCACGTGCTTGGGGGCTGGTTCGAGATGATGGACATGGCGACGCCGATCATCGCCCAGGTGCACGGCTACTGCCTTGCGGGTGGCACGGAGCTGGCGACTGCGTGCGACTTGGTCTACGTGGCCGACGACGCCCAAGTGGGCTACCCGCCTGTGCGGTCGATGTCGTCGCCCGACATGGCCTGGCACCCATGGTTGCTCGGTATGCGCCGGGCGATGGAGGCAATGCTCACCGGCGATTCCATGACCGGCGCCGAGGCAGTCGAGGCGGGGTTCGCCAACCGGGCGTTCGATGCCGACAGCCTCGATGTCGAGGTCCTGTCGATCGCAGAACGCGTGGCAAAAGTCCCGCCCGACCTGCAGGCACTGAACAAGCGCGTTGTCCACCGGGCGATGGATGCAATGGGCATGCGTGACGGTATGCGAGCCACGGCCGACATCAATGCGCTCGGGTTCCACCAGCGATCGAGCCGTGAGTACTTCGCCAAGTTCGCCCAAGGTGTCACCAAGGCCCTGGATGCGAGAGACTCTGACTTCGGGGATTATCGAACGGGAGAGAAGGGGGAGATCAGATGACCATCAGCGAAGACGCACAACAGGAACTCGGCGCGGACATCACGAAGGTGAACATGGTGACGCCTGAAGTTCTCGGTTGCCCTTACCACTATTACAAGCGCGTCCGCGACGAGGCGCCCGTGCACCAGACGCCGGTGGGCTTTTGGGCCGTCTCGCGCTACGAGGACATCATGACGATGGTCCGTGATCACGAAACGTTCTCCTCACAGTCGATGAGCAACGGAGCCTTCTCACAGGTTCCGCCCGAAGCAATCGAGATCTCCAAGCGTGACTACAAGCGGGTCGACACGTTGCTTTCGAACGACCCGCCGTCGCACACCCAGTTCCGCTCGCTCGTCAACAAGGCATTCCTGCCCAAGCGTGTGGCGCAGTTGGAAGAATCGATCAAGCAGATTACGAACGACCTGATCGACAAGTTCGCCGACAAGGGCCGCGTCGACCTCGTCGGAGAGTTCGCCATCTGGGTCCCGCTCACGGTTATTGCCGATGCACTCGGTGTCGACCGAAAGGACATGCCGAAATTCAAGAAGTGGAGCGACGACTCCGTTGCACCGCTGTCGGGCATGTTGTCGGCCGAGCGGCAGATCGAGTGCGCGCAAAGCCGCTACGACCTTCACCAGTACATGGCGGCATGCGTGCGCGAGCGCGAAACCGACCCGCGCGACGACCTTCTCACCGACCTTGTGCAGGCGCGCTTCGATTCCGGTCCGCGCCAGGGCCAGGGACTCGAGATCGACGAGATGCTGAGCATCATCGACCAGGTGCTGGTGGCGGGCAACGAGACCACCACGAACCTCATCGCGATGGCGATGCAGCACCTCATCGAGAACCCCGACCAGATGGCAAAGTTGCGCGCCAACCCCGGTCTCATTCCGAACATGGTCGAAGAAGCGCTGCGCCTCGAGGCCCCCGTGCAGATGCTGCCGCGTTTCTGCACCAAAGATGCAGTGGTCGGTGGCGTGGAAATACCGAAGGGTTCGGTCATCATGGCGATGTACGGCAGTTCGGGCCGCGATGAGCGCAAGTTCCCGAACCCCGAGAAGTTCGACGTCGAGCGTGACAACGCCCGCACACACATGGCGTTCGGCCAGGGACCTCACTTCTGCGTCGGTGCTGCATTGGCGCGCAGCGAGGCACGAATTGCCTTCGAGCTGCTGTTCGAGCGACTCGACAACTTCGCGTTTGCTCCGGTCGACGAGGTGATGCACCGCGAACTGTCGATGACCCTGCGGGGTCTCACGAAGCTCGAACTCACGTTCACCAAGATCAAGTGACTCCGGAACACCCCCAGCGAAAGGCCCTCTCATGGCAGTTGACCTGAAGGATCTGAAGACGATCCACTACGAGGTCGAGAATCCCGGCGAGAACGGCATCGCAATCGTCACCCTCGACCGTCCCGAGGCACGCAACGCGCAGAACAAGCGCATGACCTACGAGCTCGAGGCGGCCTTCACCGATGCCGCACGTCGCAGCGACGTGAAGGTCATCGTGTTCCGCGCGGAAGGCCCGCACTTCTGCTCGGGACACGACATGCGCGACACCGAGAGCCACAAGGAATTCAGTCTTGTCTTTCCGTACGGCGGATTTGGTCGTGAAGGCCAAGAGGGTCACATGGCATGGGAAGAAGAGGTCTACTTCAACATGTGTTGGAGGTGGCGCAACCTCCCGAAACCCGTCATCGCCGCCGCGCAGGGCAAGACAATCGCTGGTGGACTCATGTTGTTGTGGATCGCCGACGTGATCATTGCATCCGAAGACGCGATGTTCTCCGATCCTGTCGTTGGCATGGGCGTCAACGGTGTCGAATATTTCGCGCACCCCTGGGAAGTGGGGCCGCGCAAGGCGAAGGAAATGCTCTTCACCGGCGAGTGGTTGACCGCACACGAAGCAATGCAGTGGGGCATGGTGAACAAGGTCGTCCCGAACGACAAGTTGCGCGACTCGGCGCTCGAGATGGCGCGGACGATCGCCAAGCGTCCGTCGTTTGCGCTGAAGCTCGCAAAAGAAAGCGTCAACCAAACTCTCGAGGCCCAAGGTCAGTGGAATGCGCTGCGCACGGCGTTCGTTCATCAGCATCTCGCGCACTCTCACAATCGGGTGAAGTACGGGATGCCCGTCGATCCGGGACCGTCCGACCGCAAGAAGGACTGAGTCGCCAACTACCTTTACCTCTGGGTAACAGGGGGGTGATGTAAGCAGTGGACGGGGCAGTGGAAAAGACAACCGTACGCAAACTCGGTCGCCCGCGCGATGCCGACTCCGTTGAAACCCGCGCACGACTCCTCGCCGCAGCACGCAAGTGTTTCGGCGAGAACGGCTTCGAGCGCACGACGAATGCCCAAATCGCCGAAGTGGCGGGCATCACGTCGGCGGCGATCTACCACTACTTCCCGTCGAAGATCGATCTCTATGCGGCCGTATTCGAAGAGGTGCAGGAGTTCATCTACGCTGAGATCGAAAAGGGGATCGAGCTCCACGAAACGCTCGTCGATCGCTTTTCCGCGGCACTCGACGTTTCTGTGCGTATCAACCGCGACGATCCGTCGATCGCCGGCTTCGTTGTCGACGTCGCGTACGAGGTTCAACACCACCCCGAGCTTTTTTCTTTCGTCGAGCCCCAACGACAGCGCAGCGCGAACCTGGTGAAGCGGCTCTGCGCCGACGCATTCGCGAAAGGCGAGGTGCGTGGTGACATCCCGCAAGAGGCCCTCGAGGACCTTTTGTCGGTGTTGCTCTCGGGCCTCTTGCGCTTTTCCACCCTCATCAACAACTCACCCCGCCACGCCGCGACCGTCGAGGTTCTGAAGACCATGTTGCGCTCGGCCGACACCTTCGCCGCACCGGCCGTGCCGGGTATCGGCAACTAACCCCGCGGGCGGTCACCGATCGGTCGCGGCCGGGGGAGCGGACTCGCAGGTCGGTTGCCGACCCTGCGAGAATGAAGCCATGACGACCCAAGTACCCGTCGCGCCGGAACTCTTCACCTGGCCCTCCGACCAGCCCCAACTCATCGGGACCCATTTCCCCGAGAGCGGCGTCACCGTCTTCCCACAGGCGAAGGCGTGCCCGCGCACTGCCTCGCAGAACGGTGAGCGAGTGTTGCTTCCGCGTCGCGGGACGCTGTGGAGCTGGACGATCCAGGGTTTCCTGCCGAAGTCTCCGCCCTACGCCGGGCCCGAGACACCCGCAACCTTCAAGCCCTACGGCGTTGGTTACATTCAGTTGGGTGATCAAGTGATCGTCGAGTCGCGCCTCACCACGGCGAATCCCGACGACCTGAAGATCGGAATGGAAATGGAACTCGTCATCATCCCGTTCAACAAGGACGACGATGGCAATGAAGTCGTTACGTACGCATTCGCACCGGTGAAGAAGTAAAGGGGAACCACATGTCAGAAGATGTTGCAATCATCGGTATCGGAATCCATCCCTTCGGTCGCCACGACTCGACGGGCATGGAGCAGGGGGCCCACGCCGCGCGCGAAGCATTGAAGGATGCGGGTTGCGAATGGTCCGATGTCCAGTACGCCTTCGGTGGGTCGTCAGCCGCCGGTAACGCCGACACGATGGTTTCGACCCTCGGTCTCACCGGCCTGCCGTTCATCAACGTGGCGAATGGTTGCGCCACGGGTGGCAGCAGCCTCATCAGCGCCTACAACGCGCTGAATGCCGGTGCCGCCGACATCGTCATGGCAATCGGCTTCGACAAGCACCCAAAGGGTGCCTTCGATCCCGATCCCGCGTCGTTCGGACTCGGCCAGTGGTACGGCGACACCGGTCTCATGCTCACGACGCAGTTCTTCGGAATGAAGATCCAGCGGTACATGCATCAGTACGGCATCAGTCCCTCGACTCTCGCCAAGGTTGCGGTCAAGAACTTCGAGAACGGGTCGAAGAACCCGAATGCATGGCGTCGCAAGCCGATGACCGAGGAAGAAGTCCTCAATTCACTCATGCTTTCGAACCCACTCACGCAGTACATGTTCTGCTCGCCCGGCGAAGGTGGCGTGGCACTGGTCCTCGCCCGCGGTGAGGTTGCGAAGAAGTACACGAAGAAGCCGGTGTACCTGCGTTCGGCGGTTCTGCGCAGCCGTCCGTTCGGCAGCTTCGAGGTTTTCAACTCGTGGTTGTCGCCCGACCGCGGCGACAGTCCGTCGGTTGGTGCGGCTGCAGCGGCTTTCAAGATGGCCGACATGTGCCCCGACGACATCGATATCGCCCAACTGCAGGACACCGAGAGCGGGGCAGAGATCATGCACATGGCCGAGACCGGCTTCTGCAAGGACGGCGAGCAAGAGGACATGATTCAGTCGGGCGAAACCCGTCTCGATGGACGTCTTCCCATCAATACCGACGGTGGCTGCCTTGCCAACGGCGAACCCATCGGTGCGTCGGGCCTTCGTCAGGTGTACGAAAGTGCGCTGCAATTGCGTGGCGACGCGGGCGACCACCAGGTTCCGAAAAAGATCCGCACGGCGTTCACGCACGTATACGGAGCGCCGGGAATCAGCGCTTGTACCGTGCTGTCGAACTGACGCTGCGTCGGTAGGTATCGACCCCGAGAACGACCAGCGCGATCCAGACGAACCCGAAACCGACGACTTTCGTCGCGCCGAGGCTTTCGTTGTAGGCGAGCCAACCGAGCAGGAAGTTGATCGTTGGTACCGAGTACTGCAACGGTCCGAGAACGGTGAGAGGCACACGCTGTGCGGCGAAGCCGAACATCCACAGCGGGACAACCGTGATGAGGCCGGTCAGGATCACGAGCGTGAGATGCAGGGTGTCGGCGGTTTGAGTGACGCTGTCGGTACGACCCGCCTGCGTTACGGCAAGCACGAGAGCCGGCGCGACGAGCCACATCATCTCGGCCGTCAGGCTGTCGAGTGACGACATTGGCACCTGTCGCTTGAGAAGTCCGTAGAAGGCCCAAGATGCAGCGATCAGTAGGGCAATGACGGGAACGCGCCCGTAGCCGACCGTCAGCACGGCAATGGCCACGACCGCAAGCGAGATTGTGATGCGCTGTGCCGCGTTCAATTTTTCCTTCAGGACCGTGACACCGAGCCACATCGTGAGAAGCGGCGCCATGAAGTATCCGAGCGCGGTTTCGATGACGTGGTCGTGGGCGACGGCCCACACGTACGAACTCCAGTTCACCGTGACGAGAGCGGCCGCCGCCGCGATGCGTGGTGCAAGTTCACGCGAGAAGCACGAGCGGGCGATGTTGCGCAGTCGCCCGTTGGCGAGCGCGAGGACGGTGAGGATGATGAAGCTCGAGACGATCCGCCATCCGATGAGTTCGAACGGGGGAAACCCGTGAAGGGCCTTCCAATAAATGGTGAGGAGACCCCAGAGAACGTAGGCGAATATTCCCGCGACGAGACCTTCTCGCAGGTTGTTGCGATCGCTCAGAGCGTGTTCTTCCAGCCGTTGAAGTAGGTGACCTTCTCGACAGGCAGACGCTTGGCGGGCTTGAAGTCGTCACCGGTGTAATACGCGACCGGAATGAGTGCGAGCTGCGTGACGGTGTCGGGAATACCCAACAGTTCGGCTGCTTCCTTTTCGTAGTTGAGGTGCAGCGTCGTGTAGGCGGTGCCGAGTTCGCGCGAGCGGCAGGCGAGCATGAAGCTCCACACGGCCGGCAGGAGCGAGCCGTAGTAACCGGCAAAGTTCGCGGGAATCGCGTCGGTCGAGATGCGGTCGAGCCCGCACGGAATGACGAGGGCCGGGACGTCCTGGAGCACGTTGGCCAGGTGGTCGGACGACTCCATGATTCCGCTCGCGTCGGTGCGGCCGACCTTGTCGACCATCTTCTTTTGGTAGTCGATGTAGGGCTGGTAGGCCTTGCGGTAAATGTCGGCGAGGCCCGCTTTCAACTTCGGGTCGTCGATGACGAGCCAGCGCCATTTCTGGATGTTCTGGCCGGCCGGGGCCTGGGTGGCGAGGCGGACGCAGTCGAGAATCAGGTCGCGGGGGACGGGACGGGTGAGGTCGAGGCGCTTGCGGACCGCCCGGGTGGTGGAGAGCAGGTGATCTACCTGGCTCAAATCAAAGTTGAAGCCCATGGGTTCCTACACTAACGGTCAGGCTTTCCCCACAAGCCCCGAAAAGTGAGGTTTCCCCGTGAGTGCAGCCGAGTCCCCCCGCAAGCAGTGGAGTGACGCTTTCGAATCCTCGAAGGTGCGCAACGCCGACTTCTCGACGATGTCGGGTATTCCGCTCGCACCCGTGTACGGCCCCGACGATGCCGAACATCCCGGTGTCTACCCGTACACCCGCGGACCGTATGCCTCGATGTACCGCTCGAAGTTGTGGACCATGCGCATGTTCGCCGGCTTCGGCACGGCCGAAGATACGAACTGGCGTTTCAAGGAAATCGTGAAGTCGGGTGGCGACGGTCTGTCGACTGCGTTCGACATGCCGACACTTCTCGGTCTCGACTCCGACGACCCGATGTCCGAAGGTGAAGTTGGCCGATGCGGTGTCGCGGTCGACACCCTCGCCGACATGGAAGACCTCTACGCCGGTATCGACCTCGGCGAGATCACCACGTCGATGACCATCAACTCGCCGGCCGCCGTGATCTTCGCGATGTTCATCGCGCAGGCCGAAAAAGCCGGCGTCCATCGCAGCCGCCTCGGCGGCACGTTGCAGAACGACATTCTGAAGGAGTACCAGGCGCAGAAGGAATTCGTCTTCCCGCCACGCCAGAGCATGCGTCTCGTGCGCGACACCATCGCCTTCACCGCGGCCGAAATGCCGAAGTGGCACTCGATCTCCATTTCCGGTTATCACATCCGCGAAGCCGGGGCGACCGCTGCCGAGGAACTCGCGTTCACCGTGGCAAACGGGTTTGCCTACGTTGAACTTGCGCTGCAGGCCGGTCTGCCGATCGATTCTTTCGCTCCGCGACTGTCCTTCTTCTTCAATGCGCACATCGACTTCTTCGAGGAGATCGCCAAGTACCGCGCCGCGCGCCGCATCTGGGCACGCTGGTTGAAAGAGCGGTACGGCGCCAAACTCGACCGTTCGATGCAGTTGCGGTTCCACACGCAGACCGCCGGCGTCTCGCTGACCGCACAGCAACCCGAAATCAACATTGCCCGCACGGCGATCGAGGCGCTGGCCGGCGTGCTGGGTGGCACACAGAGCCTGCACACCAATTCGATGGACGAGGCGCTCGCGCTTCCCACCGAAAAGGCTGCTCGCATCGCGCTGCGCACTCAGCAGATCATCGCCTACGAAACCAACGTCGCCCACGTCGCCGACCCACTGGGTGGCTCGTGGTACGTCGAGGAACTCACCGACGAAATGGAGCGCCGCGCCGAGGAAATCTTTGCCTACCTCGATGAGCTCGGCGGTGGGTCGATCCTCGAGGGCTGCATCCGCGGTATCGAGGAAAACTGGTTCCAGGGCCGCATCGCCGATTCGGCCTACGAGCTCGAGCGCGCCTTCAATCAGGGTCGCCGCATCATCGTGGGCGTCAACAAGTTCACCGAAGGCAACGAAGAGGACAACCTCGAGATCCTCCAGATCACGAACGAAGACGAGGCACGTCAGTTGAAGCGCCTCGATGTCGTGAAGGGCAAGCGCGACCAGGCCGCCGTCGACGCGGTACTTGCGAAGCTCGCCAAGGAGGCAGCCGATTCCGAGGTCAACCTCATGCCGACGCTCATCGAGGCCGTTGGTCAATACGCAACACTCGGCGAGATCATGAACACGATGGCCGGTGTCTTCGGTCGCCACGTCGAGGTGCCCACGATCTAGGGTTACGCCACACGATTGGGGGAATCGTGCACAACATCAGCGAAATGCCGGAACGAGTTGCTGCCTTCTTTGCAAAGGTCGAGCCGGGCTGGAAAGACCTGAGGATCGACTCGTACGAGGTGATGACCGGCGGCTACAGCCGGCTCCTCGCGCGCGTCGAATTGACGCATGCAGGTGGTCACGAAACGCTCGTTCTGCGCGGCGATCCGCCGAAGGACCGACAGCTGATCGAGACGAGCCGGGAACAGGAGAATGAACTGCTGCATGTTGTCGCGGACCACGGTGTTCGTACGCCACGTGCACTTCACTTCGATGCCACGGGCGCCGACCTCGGGACGAAGGCGATTGTTCTCGAATACTCGAAGTGCACCTCCTTCGTTCCGTGGTTCAACGCGGGCGGATCACTGGATGGTCTCCATCTTCGGCTTGCGGAGGCGATCGCCTCGTACCAGCAGGTGCCGATCGACAAGCTGCCCGCCAGTATGGAGCGCCCCGTCAGTTGGGATGCGTACATGACGAAGCGCATCGACGCGTGGCGACAGGCCAGCCGGAACCACGTCGAGTCACTGCCCATCTTCCATTTCGTGGCCGAGTGGCTTGATGCCCACCGTCCACCCGAGGCACCGCTCGTACTGCGTCACGGAGATTTCCAAAGTTCCAACGTGATGATTTCGGCCGACGGACAATTCGAGATGATCGACTGGGAGTTGGCCGGAATCGGCGACCCGCGTGAGGACATGGGTTACTTCAAGGCCGTGGCCCAGGCAATGCCGCCCGATCTGCTGGACGACACCCGCATCGAAGAGTTCTGTGCGCGCTACCGAGAGTTGACGGGCATGAACGAACTGCAGGTGAACCCGGCAACGGTGGCCTATTTCCTCATCCTCGGCGTCGTCGGCACGGTTGAGCAGTTGATGCAGGGCGGTGCCAAGTGGGCAACCGGAGAGAATCATCTATTCAATTCGGTGTTCAACATGTCGTCGGTTCTCTTCGGCCAGAGCATGTGGTTGGCCGCCGCGTCGCAGTTGTCCGAGCCCATGAAGCAGATCGCCGCCGCGGCGAAGGGAGCCAAGTGATGTTTTCCAAGCCGACGACAGAACAGCTCCTCGCCGGAATCGCAGAACAGCTGCGCACGACGGTGATGGCCGAAATTCAGACTGAGCCGACCAAGATCCTCCTGCAACAGATCGACCAGATCCTGATGGGCTGTTCGCGGAGGGCGGCGCACGAGATCGCGTTCATCCACGAAGAAGCACAACGCGTCTCCGCGCTCACCGGCAAGGATCAGGGAGCTCCAGCGAGCCTGCACTTGGATGATGTCGTCGCTTGGTACCACAAGGTCAGCGTCGCGTTGTCGAACGAAGTCGAAGCGGCCTTCAAATCGGGCGATCAGGCCCGCATCGATGCTGCACGTGCCGCGCTCGATGCCCGCTCCGCGGTCGAGATGCAGATTCTCGGCGCACTCGATCTCGTCGGTCGCGGCTGAGATTGACCGTGCCCAACGCGCCCGACGGGTGGCAACACATTGCCGATGCCTACGTGCGAGAGTTCACGTTCGCCACTTTCGCCGATGCCGCCGCATTTGTCGCGGTGATCGGACGAATCGCCGACGACATCGACCACCATCCCGAGGTTGCACTTCGGTATCCCGGGATCGTGACTGTTCGCACCGTTTCGCACGACACCGGCGCCGTGACCGAACGCGACGTGCGGCTCGCGGAACTCGTGAACGCGGCCGTCTGACCTCAGAGACCGAGCGGCATGCCGGTGCCGCGATCGGCGGCACCCTGGCGGAACTTTGCAGCGTCGATTGCCATGTGGCTCGTCACCTCGTCGGAACGGGTGAACTCGTGCACGCAGATGCGGGCCTTGATGCGCCACTCGGCGTCGCGACGTTCGTATGTGTCGAGATACCGACCCCACCACGTCTCGAGGAGCTTGCGACCCGCATCCTCGCGAAAGACGTAGGTGACGTTGTAGATCTCGCCGTGGCCGACGCCCGCGCTGTCGTCGACCTCGATGGCATGGTTCATGACGCAGTGCATCGTGGCGATGAACCTCTGGTGCGACGAAATGACCCGGTCACAGAAGTCCATTGCGTTACCGACGAAGACACCGTGGTCGTCGGTCGCATCGGGCCAGTAGGCCGACTTCATGAGATCTCCGTCCAGTCGGTCGACCCCGCGTGAGTACCGCGCCGCGACCTGTCTGATCTGGTCGTGTGAAGAGAGTTCCGTCACCTTCTGCGTCGCCATTGCCCACCCCCAACGTGATTGCTGCCTGCAGTGTAAATCGTCGGGTTAGCGTGATCGTCATGGAAGAGTCGGTGCGCAGAGTGTGGTCGGCACTTGACCGCGAGGCCTCGCGACTGTCGGTGGCGAGCATCGCCGATCTCTTCGCCTCTGATGCCGACCGCACCTCCCGTTTCACCTTGGAATCCGCTGATCTTCGCCTTGATTTTTCCCGTCAGCGCATCGATTCCGGTGCACTCGCCGTGCTTGTTGCTCTCGCCGAGGCAACCGAAGTGCCGGCGAAGCGCGATGCGATGTTTGCAGGTGAGTCCATCAACTCGACCGAGGGACGTTCCGTGTTGCATACGGCACTACGGGCACCGATCGGTACGCGTATCGAAGTGGGTGGAGTCGATGTCGTGCACGCGGTGCATTCCGCGCGCGAGCGCATGGCTCACCTGGTCGATGGGATGAGGGCCGAGGGAATCCGCACGGTTGTCAACATCGGAATCGGCGGCAGCGATCTGGGGCCGGCCATGGCCGCCGGCGCACTGGCGCCGTTTGCAACCACGGGAATCGGTGCCCGTTTCGTGTCGAACGTCGACCCCGCCGATCTCGCCGCATGCCTCGCAGGGCTCGATGCACGCACCACGGCGCTTGTGGTGTCGTCGAAGACTTTCACGACGCAAGAGACGATGGCCAACGCACGGTCAGCGGTGCGATGGCTCGCCACCGGACTCGGTCTCGACGAGGAATCGGCGGTCTCGACGAGGGTGTATGCCGTCACCTCGAACATTGCGGCGGCGACGGCCTTCGGTGTCGCCGAGTCGAGAACTCTTCCGATGTGGGACTGGGTCGGAGGGCGATTCTCACTGGCCTCCGCGATCGGCTTCTCACTGATGTGTTCGATCGGCCCCGAAAACTTCGAAGCGATGCTCGCCGGCATGCATGCAATCGACCGCCACTTCGTCGAGACTCCGCTCGACCGCAACGGTCCGGTGCTCCTCGGCCTCGTCGGGATCATGAACCGCAACGGCTTTGGCTACGGCTCGCGGGCCGTCATCCCGTATCTCCAGCAGCTCGCCCGCTTTCCTGCCTACCTTCAGCAGTTGGAGATGGAGAGCAACGGAAAGCGATCGGACATCGATGGGGAAGCGGTGCTGCGCCACACCTCACCGGTTGTGTGGGGTGAGCCCGGCACCAACGGCCAGCACGCCTTTTTTCAACTGTTGCACCAAGGGACCGACATCGTCCCCGTCGACTTCATCGGCGCGCGACGGTCGACCGCAAGGGGACTCGACCCCGATGATGTCGACTCGCAACACGAAAAGCTCGTCGCGAATCTGTTCGCCCAGGCGGCGGCGCTTGCGTTCGGTGCGCCGGCTGCAACCGACAACCCGCATGCGCTCGGCGAACACAGAGCCTTCCCCGGAAACCGGCCGTCAACGACAATCCTGATGGACGCCCTGACGCCCTCGACGCTCGGTCAATTGATCGCCCTGTACGAACATGCGACTTTCGTGCAGGGCGCGGTGTGGGGAATCAACAGCTTCGACCAATGGGGTGTCGAATTGGGCAAGGCACTCGCCGGCGACGTGTCGAGCCACATCGCCGACCGTGCGGCGCCGACGAACCTCGACCCCGCCACCCGCGCTGCAGTTGCCTGGTATCGCCCCTAGCGGGCGACAACCATTTCTCTGGAGTCGCCCTAGCGGGCGACAACCATGATGCCGGCATCGACGGTGATGTTCTGGCCGGTGATGTAGCTGCCGCCGTCGCTCCATAAGAACATGACCGTCTCGGCGATATCGCTGGCGTGGGGGGCGCGCTTCAGTGGCGACATGGTGGCCATGCGCTCGGCGGCTTTTTCCACCGCGTCGGGATCGCCGGTGATGACGTGCGCCGTCATGCCGGTGGGAATCGAACCGGGTGCGATCGAGTTCGAGCGGATGCGATGGCCGGCGAGTTCCGAAGCCGCGCTGCGCGCAAGTCCGATGACGCCGGCTTTGGCCATGGCGTAAGCGTGGGGCCCGAGGCCGCCCATGACGCCCGCAACCGACGCGGTGCCGACGATGCAGCCACCATTGCCGGCGGCGATCATGACGCGTGCAGCGTGCTTGTAGGTGGTGAACACTCCTCGCACGAGAACCGCCATGGTCTTGTCGAAGTCTTCTAGGGGCGTGGCCGCGATGGGTCCGGAGATGCCGACAATGCCCGCATTCGCGAAGCAACCGTCGAGGCGACCCCACTTGGCGATTGCTGCGTCGGCCGCCGCGGCGACATCGGACTCGACCGTGACGTCGCACTTCACGAAAATCGCCTTGTCGCCGAGTGACTTGGCAACCGCTTCGCCGCGCTCGACGCCGTAGTCGGCGATGACGACCTTGCCGCCCTCGGCAACCGCGAGTCGCGCGGTTTCTTCACCGAGTCCACTCGCGCCCCCGGTAACAAGCGCAACCTTTCCCTCGAAACGACCAGCCATGATTTCCCCCTTCGTCGGCGTGTTTCGGGCAACTGTAGTGTCGGGTCACCACTTGGCCGAATTGACGGGGCTGAATCGAGGGGAAGGGGTCACGATGGCAAAGCCGCCGTACGGAGTCGGAGCGGGCCGGATCAAGGGCGCCGGAAAGCGTCAGACGATCATCGCCTACTTCTCGATGCGCGGTGTCAGCTTCGAAGACCGCTGTTCGGCCGCCGCCGCCGCTGGCTTCGACGGCATCGGGTACAACGGTGCCGAGTATTTGAAGCTGCGTTCCGAGGGATGGACCGACGACAACTTCCGCGCGATTCTCGACAAGTACGGCGTGCGGATTCTCGAGCTCGAGGCATTGCGTTTGCTCGACGACGATGCATCTCGGGACTTCGAGCACATCGCGCGCGCGTTCGGAGCCGAGCGCATTCAGGTGATTGCTCCCTTCGCCGGCAACATCGACATCGATCTGCAAGTTGCAGGGAAGTGGATTGGCGATCTGGCTCGCCGCACCGAGGACGCCGACGTCCACTACGCGATCGAATTTCTGCCCCCCACCCGTATCCCCGACATCGCCACCGCGCAGAAGGTTTGCGCGATTGCGGGTCACCCGAACGTCGGGTTGTGCGTCGACACGTGGCACGTCTACCGCGGTGCGGGCGCGCCATCATTGGCCGACCTCGACTTCGCCCGAGTCAAGAACGTGCAGGTCGACGACGGGACGATGAAGCCGGTCGACCCCGACTACATCCCCGACTGCATCCACAACCGAGAACTGTTGGGTGACGGCGAGTTCCCATTGGTCGACTTCTTTCGCTCGACCCCGCCGAACGCCCCCATTTCGGTCGAGATCATCGACGACGACCTCGACCTGATCCCCGCTGCCGAGCGGGCCGACCGTATGGCGCGTGCCCTCGAGCGCACCCTGGCGCGCATCTGAAAGACCCTGCCGAGTTGCCGATTGGCACCCGGGAACGGAGAGAATGAGACCCATGGGAATCCAGCCACCGCAGATCGGGCCCCGCAGCCCGGAAGAAGCCGACATCAAGGGCATCAACCCGTTCCGCGACTCCGTCATGCACCAGTGTCCGCACATGTACTTCCGACGGATGCAACAGGAAACCCCGCTCTACGACGTCGAAGGGACCGACGTACACATCGTCACGCGCCACGAACTGATCGTGCCCATCGTGCGCGACATCGAGACGTTCTCCAATCAATTCGGCAGCGCCGGTGAACCCGCGAAGGGCGATGTCATGCAGAAGATCAAAGAGATCTATGCAACCGGTTGGCCGCCGGTCCCGACAATGCTGACAATGGACCCACCGTGGCACACTCGGTACCGCAACACCGTCGCTGCATATTTCACCCCACGCAAGATTGCCGAACTGCGCCCGGTCATCGAAGAGTACGTCGACTCATTGCTCGACAAGATTCTCGCGAATCCGAACCGCACCGTCGAGTGGGTCTCGGAGTTCGCCGTTCCACTGCCGGTCATCGCCATCGCCACGATTCTCGGCGTGTCTCCCGACAACATGGCCGACTTCAAGCGCTGGAGTGACGACAACATCTCGACCATCGGTTCGTCGGTCACCGATGAGCGCCGTATTTCCGCGACGAAGGGCATCGTCGAGATGCAGCACTACTTCGCCGAGCGTCTCGAGGCGCGTCGCAACAATCCGCAGGGCGACTTCCTCTCCGACCTCGTCAATGCCGAAGTCGAAGACGGCGAGGGTGGCAAGCGCAACCTCCACATGCCGGAAATGTTGTCGATCATCTCGCAATTGCTGGTGGCGGGAAACGAGACCACCACCAACACCATTGCCGAGGGCATGCTCTATTTCGGCCAGGACATGTCGGTGTGGGACATGGTCCGCGCCGATCGTTCCCTTATCGCGCCCTCCGTCGAGGAGATGCTGCGGCTCGCGTCACCGTCCGGCGGAATGTTCCGTGTGGTGACCAAAGACGGGGTCGAAGTCGACGGTTGCCCCGTCAACAAGGGAGAGCGCGTCATGGTCATGTACTCGGCCGCGAATCGCGACCCAAAGGTGTGGGGTGACGACCCCGATCGTTTCGACCCGACGCGTCCGAACCTGAAGGAGCACCTCGCCTTCGGCAAGGGGATTCACTTCTGCATCGGCGCGCCCCTCGCGCGTCTCGAACTGCAGATCGCCTTCGAAAAACTGGCCGACAGGGTGGCGGCGTGGGAGTTCGCCGAGACGAACGACTTCCACTATCACCCATCGTTCATGTTGCGCGGACTGCAGAAACTCGACCTTCGCCTGACGCTCGCCTGACCGTCGCCAATAGACTTCGGCACCATGGCAGGTGAACGAGTCCTCGTCGCAAAGGTCGGCCTCGACGGCCATGACCGCGGCGTGAAAGTGGTTGCTCGCATTCTTCGTGATGCGGGTTTTGAGGTCATCTACACGGGGCTCTTCCAAACCCCCGAGAAGGTTGCGGCAGCTGCCGTAGACGAAGACGTCGACGCGGTCGGCCTGTCGATGTTGTCGGGTGCCCACATGACCCTTGCGCCGAAGGTCGTCGACAAGCTGCGCGAACGCGGGGTCGACGTGCCCGTCATCGTGGGTGGAATCATTCCCGACCAAGACGCACCGAAACTGAAGGCTGCCGGTGTTGCCGGAGTTCTCAGCCCTGGTTCAACCGCCGACCAGGTCGTCGCCTTGGTGCGCGAAATCATCGATGCCGCAAAAGCCGGTAGCACGGGCGTGGCAAAGTAGCCCCCGTGGCGGCGAAGAAGACGGCGAAGAAGACAACAGCGAAAAAGGCCGCGGCGAAGAAGGTTGCGCCGAAAAAGGCGGCGACCAAGAAACCGGCCGCGAAGAAAGCGGCGACGAAGCGGGTCGACAAGCCAAAGGACCAGGCCGAGCGCCTTTTGAACCTGCTTGCGGTGCTCACCCACGACAGCAATTACCGCACGCTCGAAGACATTCACTTTGCGACGAACATGTACCACGACCGTTCGCTCTTCGAGCGCGACAAGGCCGTTCTTCGCGAGATGGGCATCCCGATCGATGCGATCGTGCTCGGTGGCGACCAAGCCGGGGTTTCGAGTTACCGCATCGATCGCCGGGAAATGCAACTCGCCAACATCAATTTCACGAACGACGAAGAGCGGGCCCTGCAATTGGCACTTGCCGCGGTGCACGTCGACTCCGCGTGGGCCGAACGCGCGCGACTCAAGTTGAATCTCGCCGAAGCCGACATGCCGTCGGGACCCCAGGTTCATTTGCCGGTGAACAGCGAACTGCTGCCCAAACTTGCCGCGGCTGCAGCCAAGACCGTTCGGGTTGAGTTCGACTACGCGGGCGGCACGCGCCGATCCCTGAATCCGTACGGCCTTCTCAGTCGGGGTGGATATTGGTACGTCGTCGGCCACGACCTCGGGCGCAAGGCAATCCGTAGTTTCCGTATCGACCGAATCACCGGTGCGGTGAAAACAACCACCGATTCATTCGAGCGTCCCGAAGATTTCGACATCGAAGCCGCAGTGGCGACCGACGCCGAAATGCTGGGCGACGCCCATGGTGCGGTTGCCCGCGTGCTTGTCAGCGCGAAACTCGCCCCGAGCGTCATGCGTGACTTTGGCGAAGATTGCGTGGTCGAACGGCTCGACGATGCCGTCATTGTTGCGGTTCCCTGCGCCAACCGCCCGGCGTTCCGCTCGTGGGTTCTTGGTCTCGTTGCGGGTGCGGAAGTCCTGTCGCCGCCCGAGGTGCGCCGCGACATCGTCGATTGGCTCGACTCCCTGGCGGGTGCGAGGTGAAGCGCCGCAAGGCCTCCGAGCGGGTACAGGGGCTGCTTGTCATGCTGCCGTGGCTCTTCGAGCGCAAGCGCGTGCGTATCGACGAAATGGCTCGTACTTTCGGTCTCGACCGCGACACGTTGGTCGCCGATCTCACCATGTCGACGTTCTGCGGTACGCCGCCGTATTCGCCGCTCGAGTTGATCGAGATTTACTTCGACGACGAATACGTGTGGATCGAGATCCCGCGGATCTTCACGCGACCGCTGCGGCTCACCGTCGAGGAAGCCTTCACGCTGAAGGCCATCGGCGAAGCCGCGCTCGCCGTGGCGGGCGACTCCACTTCGTCGGCCCTCGCTTCTGCGCTCGCCAAGTTGCCCGATGCTGCCGACGACGCACCGGTTGTCGTACGTCAGCCCGATGACCCGAAACTCGCGGGGTTGGGTGACAGCGCCGCTTCACACGAGATCGTCACGATCGAATACTTCTCGCCGATCAGTGAGAAATCGACGCGTCGCGACATCGTGCCGATGCGGTTGTGGGTCGACGGTGACCACTGGTACTGCGACTCGTTCGACTATCTGTCGGGCGAGCGCCGACAGTTTCGTCTCGATCGAATGGAGAAAATGGAGCGCACGGGCCGTTTCGCCGATCCATCGGGTTTGCCGACCCTGCCCGACGAGCCCGGTTTCAATTGGTCGGCCGATGCCGACGTTGTGGTGTTGCACCTGAAGCCGGGGGCGCATTGGGTTGCCGAGCGTTACCCGACCCGCGGTACGAAGAAGTTGCAGTCCGGGGTGCTCGAGGTGAAACTCCACGTCGCGAACGAAGATTGGCTCGGGCGACTGCTGGTGCGCGCGGGCAGGGACGCAAAGGTTGTTGCGCCGGCGAAGTACGCCAATCTGGCGGCGACAACGGCACGACGCATCCGCGCCCGCTACGCCTGATCCGTCAGGCAGCTTTGCGGCTGGCGATTCTGCGTAGGTCGCCAACCGTTGTTGCGCCATGGTTCTTGATGAGAACCGACAACAGGTGCGCGGTGGCCGTGGCATCGCACAAGGCATCGTGGGCATTGTCGAGAGGGATGCCGTAGCGCTCGCACAGTGTGGCGAGACGGTGAGATTCGGCGCGTTTCGGGTCGAGTTTGCGCGAGAGCTCGAGCGTGCACACGGGGTTGTCGACGTGCAGTGGAACCGAGTGACGTTCCGATTCGGAGGAAATGAACCCGTAGTCGAATTTCGCATTGTGTGCCACGAGGACACGACGCCGCGCGAGACGACGAAGCCGTCGCAGGGCACGACGTGTCGGTAGGCCACGGTTGATGTCGTCGTTCGTGATGCCGTGGATTTCATGGGCCGGCGGTTGGGGAGTGTCCCACGGCAGTGATCCGTCGCCGGGTCGTACGTAGGTGGAGAACTTGCGCTTGATACGACCGCTTGAATCGGTGACGACCGCACCGACCTGCAGAATCACGTCGGTTGCGGTGGAAAGCCCCGTTGTTTCGACATCGATGACGAGAAACTCGACATTGTTGATGGGTCGAGCGTCGGCGTTGGCCGCGGGTCTTGGTCGCATGAAGCGCACGATAAGTGGGCGGTGTGACGGCGCCGGCCGCAGCCTCAGCCCGCCATCGCTTTTTGAAAGGTGGCGAGGTCGAAGTAGTCGCGCCAGAGTGAGATCTTGCCGTTCTTGATTTCGAACACTCCCGCGAGGGGAAGCTCAACCCAACGTTCGCCCATCTTGAAGCGATCGATTCGTTCGTTCAAGACGACACCGGCGTTCATGTCGCCCGTTGCCGACTGGCGGACGATCACCCAGTCGATTTCGCTGCACCCCGAAGTGAAGGGTCCAAGGATTTGCTTCACGGCCTCGATGCCGAAGACCTTCGCCATCGGTACGTTGTCGTACTCGCAGTCATCGGTCATGAGAGAGCACGCAGCGTCGAGGTTTTTCGCCTCGATGTGCTTGATGAACGTACGAACGAGTTCGTCGGGAGTCATGCAGCCAATTGTGACCGCTCGCAGCGGTTCACCAAAATGCGATCAGGCGCTGCGCGGCATCCGCGCGCGGATGC
>RGCG01000030.1 GCA_009919275.1 Actinomycetota bacterium | reverse complement strand
TCACCAGTTCGCACGGGTGTCGTTGATGCGATGCCGGAAAGTTGCGGAGCGACCGATGAATTCGATGTCGCACCGGAAAGAAGTGGACCGGGGAGAACCTTCACGGTCGGGTTAGGTGCCGAGAAGTGGGTGACGCCCGTGTCGACCAGCAGGCCGCCATCCTTTGCGACAATTACCGGCACCACCTTTTGGCCACGAACCGTGACGGCGACATTTTCGGCGGTGACTTCGGAGACACTCGAATAGCCGCGTTGTTTCACGATGTACGCCTCGGGCAAGAACACCCTGACGAAGCCCGGACCGACGGTTTTGCCGTCCGTCAAGAAGTGAGGTCCGAATGCCGACACATTGAACGTGTCTGCGGCAAAGGTCCATTGCTGCGTCATGCCGTTGGTCGAAATGAAGGTACCCCGAAGCGAATCGCGCAGCGCTTCCGTTTCGACCGATGGCCAACTGTTGCGAGCAACACCAATTCCCAGAGTCCGCATGTACCCGCTGATCGCATACTGAACAGAGTCCGCAACCGACGTGTCGTCACACGCCGTCGAAGTGAAACATCCGTTCTTGTAGGCCTTCAGTGCCGGCTTGGCCCAAATTTCGACGGCCCACCCGCTTGTGGCATCACCAGTGACAACGATTTTCTGGGTGTCACCCAACATGAAGATGTCGGGCGAGAACCGTCCCGTTCGCACCTTCCACCTGTAGGTCGTGCCGAGATCTCTTTCCGTGAATGCCATGCTCGAAAAGCCGATCTCGAACCAAAATGAACCGTCCGTCTTGCACTGCGATCTATCGGAGGATCCCTGTCCTTGATGGCAATACATGTACGGCCTTCCGTACATCGCCGGACGTTCGACACCGCTGGCTGAGATCTCTTTTGCTTCCTCCCAGCAGTACACATCGCTGCTGAGACCACACACCGGCCAATACTCACCGGCTCGTGGAATCTGATCGATGGTCGCGCCGGGCGCGGGAGTTGTCGTAGACGACGACGTCGACGAAGTGACCGTTGCAATTGTCGGCGAACCCACCGGGGCGACGATCGATGTGGTCGTAGGAGATTGCGTGGTTGTCGGACCCACCGGCACGCTGCTCGAAGACGATGGATCGGTCGATGACACCGGTGTACCGGCATTGACCAATGAGGCAGGTGCGAATGCCTGCAACAACACGAGTGTCGCAAGTGCGGCAAAGGTCGTTTTTCTCGTACTTTCCACTGCATGAAAAGATAGTCACGTGGCAACTTTGGAGACGCCGATCCTGGTCGTCGGCGGCGGACCCGCGGGCCTGACGACCGCGGCCGCGCTGGCTCGGTACGGCATCGGCCACGTGTTGGTCAACAAATACGAGGGAACCGCGCACACGCCTCGCGCACACATCGTGAACCAGCGCACGGTCGAAATCATGCGGCACCTCGGCTGCGAGGACGCCCTGCTGGCCGTTGCAACGCCACAAGAACTGATGCGCCACAACCTGTGGGTGACGAGCCTGACGGGTCGCGAGGTGGCACGCCTCGATGCCTGGGGCACCGGTCCCGAAAGGGCCGCCGATTACTTGGCCTCGAGTCCGTCACCAATGGCAAATTGCCCGCAGACCGTGTTCGAACCGATGCTCTTCGAAGCGGCCCGTGAATTCGGATCTGATCTGCGTTTTGGCCACGAGTTCCTCGGGTACGAACGCGATGGTGACGCATTCATGAGCACGGTACGCGTACGGCGTACGGGTGAAGAGATCTCCATTCGCTCGCGTCACCTTGTCGGCGCCGACGGTGCCCGGTCAAAGGTTTTGGGTCTCGCAGGTCTGCACCTCGAGGGGCGCACGGCGATATCACATGCAGTAAACATCTGGTTTCGTGCAGACTTGTCGAACTACTTGGCCGAGCGCCCCGGTGTCTTGACATGGTTCGTCGATTCAGGCGAACGGCGGGACAATCAGTTGCTGACCTTGATCTGCCACAAACCGTTCCGTGAATTCGTCCTTGTTTGCAGGTACGACCCTGGGTTGGAGGACATCTCCGGGTGGGATTTCGACAAGGTTCGCCCATTGGTCGAAGCAGCGGTTGGTGCGCCGGTGCCTGATCTCGAGCTTCTTGGTGTTGCGGGGTGGCAGGTGAACGGTCTCGTCGCACCGCGGTACTCGGCGAATGGCGTCCACTGCATGGGCGATGCCGTGCATCGGCACCCGCCCACGAACGGCCTGGGTTTGAACATGTCGGTCGCCGACGGTTTCAACCTCGCGTGGAAACTCGCCTTGGTTGAGCGGGGTCTCGCAGGAGCCGGACTGCTCGATACCTATTCCTCCGAGCGTCAACCGGTGGGTGCCGCCGGCGTGGGTCGTGCGCTGCAGAGTGCGCGCGAGGCGGGCCGGTTCGGACGCGACGAGGCGAATGATCCGGCACTGACCGAGAGTCTCCGGATTGCCAACTTTCAATTCAACGCGCACGGCGTGGAACTCGGCTACTGCTACGACAGCGGTGCGGTTGTGCACGATGACAGCACCTACGCCGAGAACCCGCGCGACCCGGTGTTGTACCACCACCCCACCACTCGTCCGGGTGCTCGTGTTGCACACGCATGGCTCGAGCGTGATGGCGTCGCACTTTCGAGCCTCGACCTCGTCGACGGATTGTCTTTCGCGTTGCTGATTGGCAGCAATGGCGAGGAGTGGATCAATGCCGCCGCAGAAGTGACGCGCACACTCGGAGTCGAGGTCTCACCGTTCCGAATCGGACCGGGAGGGGTTCTCGACCCCAATGGCGACTGGGCTCGGGTGCGCGAAGTCGACGAGTCAGGGTGCGTGCTGGTGCGCCCCGACCGTCACGTGGCCTGGCGATCGTTGTCGTTGGCAGACAACCCACGTGATTCCCTGCTGCAGGCGATGCGCGCGATTCTTTCGCGGTAGATCCCGGTTGGCTGGGATATAAAGGATGATCATGAGCGACACCGAGACGCCGCGCCTTGCAGGGATCTTTTCCATCGCGTCGGGTTTGGTGCACGGAGTTGCAGCCGGCCTCCACGCCGACCACGCGGCGGCCGCGCGAAGTTTCGCGGTGCTTGCGATCGTCCAGGTCGTGGCGGGCCTCGCGGGTCTCTTCAGCGGTGACCAGCGGGTTCGCATTCTCGTGGCCGGCGCGAACGTGGTGTCGATCGGTGGTTGGATCGCAGCCAAGACCGTTGGCATCGGCTTCATCAACGGTTTGGAAACGGTGGAGGGCGTGCAGGCGACCGATCTCCTTTGTGCGATTCTCGCCGCGATCGCAGTGTCCTTCGCAGTCGCGCCACAACTCGCCGTCAACCTGAATCTGGAACGATTGTCGGCAACTGGCTTGGCCGTGATTCTGACCGTGCCCGCCATGGTCACAGCGGCAGGTCACGACCACGGTTCATCCGCTTCGGACTGGCCGCGACCGTATTTTCCCGGAATTGGCATCGACATCGGCTACGAACACTTCGTCAAGCCGACGACATTGATCGACGGAAAGTTTCTCGACACAACCGCACCCGAGTCGATCGTCTACAAGGTGTACGGCGACACTCGGATTCTCGTGTCGGCCATGTACATGGCCAACCTCGGAGCGACGCTCGACGACAGGCAACTCACTGATTACGCCGGACCGCTCATGCAGTGGCACATCCACGACAACCTGTGCTGGAAGCTGGGCGACGACATGCGTCCGTCGATCACTGGCATCACGGCTGAAGGCGGCAATTGCCCTGCAGGATCACGTCGGGCAAATGTCGAGATTCCGATGGTTCATGTGTGGGTGGTACCGCACCCGTGCGGTCCTTTCGCGGCAGTCGAGGGACTCGCCGAAGGTCAAGCAGCCGTGCCCACCAAGGAGCGCGTCGACATCTGCGGTTCGCACTCGCACTGACGGATTCGTCAGCCGACGACTTCTGAAACCTGAATCTGCGCTTCGATGTTGGTGTAGTTCGGCAGATCGGCCATCAGGTCGCCGGTGACGGGCATCCCCATGCACTGCTGGAATCGGTCCATCGACTCGAAAAAGAAGTGCACCGCAGCAACGAACGGACCGTCGAGACCCATGTCGATCTCGGTGCGGGCAGGCTTCCAACCCGCCACGGCCATGGGTACGTGCGTCTTGCGGTAGTAGTCGTGGTCGAAGGTGGCTCCGTCGGACTTCGGATAGAGAACGCTGACTCGGATCATGTCGGCAACCTACTACCATCCGAAACATGATCAGCCAGGGCCCAATCGAAGACCGTCTTGCCATCCGTGAACTCGTCGAGTCCTACAACGACGCCGTCATGCGTTTCGACGGCGAGGCATGGCAGTCGAACTGGACCGATGACGCCACCTGGTCGCTGCCGGGGCGCGAAGTGCAGGGCAAGTCGAACTTCTTCCCGATGTGGCAAGAGTCGATGTCCGCTTTTTCCTTTGTTGGGTTCTTCGCATCAGCGGGCCCCATCATCATCACCGGTGATACGGCGAAGGGCACTTGGTACCAGCAGGAATTCCTCCACCTCGAGGCCGGCGGCAAGATGAACGTGACGGGTCGCTACGAGGACGAATACGTGAAGAAGAACGGCCGCTGGTATTTCACGAAGCGCGTGTATTCGATTCTCGACCGCCAGATGATTTCCTGACGCTCGCGCCACCGCTGACTTCAACACCCAATCCTGCGGGCTCATCGTCGAACGCGAAATCCTCGGGGTCGTCCGCGACGACGGTGTCACGCCCGGGTCCTCCGTAGATCGCGTCCGTTCCTGTGCCACCGGCGAGTACATCGTCTCCGTCACCACCCAGAATGACATCGTCGCCCGTCTCGCCGGATGCGACATCGTTCCCGTTCAGGCCAAAGAGATAGTCGCGTCCGTCGCCGCCGATCAGCGTGTCTTTGCCGTTGTTGCCGTACAGAACATCGTCACCCGCACCCCCATCGATACGGTCATCGCCTTGACGGCCGTCGATTCGGTCACGACCGTCCCCGCCGTAGATCGCATCGGCTCCGGTTCCCCCGCACACCACGTCATTTCCACCGAGCGCACGCACCGTGTGTGGATTCGATCCAACAGCGACGATCACGTCATCTGCTTCCGTTCCGAAGATCGTTCCGGCATTCGAGGCAACGGTTGCCAGGCGTCCTCCGCAGAAGATCGCCGGCAACTTCGCCGGTGCACTCGGGGCTCCACCGAAGCCCGTCACAAGCGGAACCGGCAGAACGACGAGTGCGAGGAAGCTGATGACGCGTTTCACTTCGATCGGTAGGTGAACCCAAGTGGATCCAGGTCGAACACGATGTCAACACCGGCTTCTTCCGTGATGTTGTCGTCACCCTCACCACCAACAACGAGATCACTGCCCGCGCCACCCGCCAGATCGTCACTTCCGTTACCACCAAAGATGACGTCGTCTCCGATGTCGCCCGATATGTTGTCGCCACCGTTCATGCCGAAGAGGTAATCGCGTCCATCACCACCGGTGATGGCGTCGTCCCCGTTGCTACCCAGGATGACGTCGTCATCCAGGTCTCCGCTGAGCACGTCGTTTCCGCCGCGCCCGTCGATGCGGTCGTTACCGTGGCCGCCGTAGATGATGTCTTCGGCATTGCCTCCACAAATGATGTCGTCGCCGCCCAACGCCTGCACGGTGTGACTTCCCGTTCCGGTCACAACGATCACATCGTTCGACTCGGTTCCGTAGATGACCGCACTTGACGTTACGATCGTCGCGGTTCGGTTGGCACATATCGCAGTGGATTTCTTGGCGGCTTGGATACCACCAACACCGAGAAGCATCGGTGCCAAGGAGACGACTGCAAGGGACACTCTCTTGAAACTGTTCATGTCGTCACGGTAGGTGTGGTGCAAAGCGCAGGGAACGGACAGTCGTCACTTCGGCCATGACTGAATGACACGAATCACTGCCGGTCCGACGATCACGATGAAGAGAACCGGCAAGACGCAGACCACCGTCGGAAACACCATTTTCAGTGACAACTTCGCGGCGTGTTCCTCGACCGCCTGCTGGCGTCGGCGGCGTGCGGTTCGACTCTGTTGACGCAAGACGGCGGCAAGGGGTGTGCCCAGACGCTGGTTTTGCTGAACGGCAGAGACGAACATCGAGACGAAGTTTGTTGGTGTACGAGAACGAAAGTCTTCGAGCGCCTCCATTCGTGTCGATCCAAGTTTGATCAGGTCAAGTGCGCGGAGGAACTCGTGTCCGAGGTCGGAATCATGTGTTTGCGCGTAGAGATTCATCACTGCTTCGAGCGTGAGACCGGCTTCGACGCCCATCACCATCTCGCCAAGGGCATCGCTGAGTTCGAGGTCAAGGTGACGTCGTCTCTTTTCCTCGACGGAACGGGCATGGATGAGCGGCAACTGCCAACCTGCGGCCGTGACTGCGCCGGCAGCGATCACACCCGACGGATTCGGACGCATCCAGACGAGTCCAAGACCGAACGCCCCGCAACCGATACTCGCCACGATGGACTCGCGCCTTCTGTTGCCGATGACTGCTCGCTTCGCGCGCCGCGAAGTTCGGCCGACTCTCGACGGCAGCCGATACCCGAGAGCCAACCAAACAATCGCCATCGCGACCAGCGCAGCTCCGGCAATCCTCATATGGTGATCTCGGGATTCGCGAGCGTTCGCAACCAACGCCAACCCACCCCCGCAAGCACGACGCCAAGTCCGATCAGTGTCACACCGAGCTTCGTGGTGACGAGTGGCGTTGCATAACCCGGACTCAGCACGGAAATGAGGAGAAGAACCACCGGGGGCATCGCCAGCAAGACCGCAGCGCTGAGTCGTGCATCGGCGGTCACGCTCTTCACGTCGCGTCGCAGCCTGTCTTCTTCCTCGACGGTTTCGATCACCGTCTCGAGAATCTCGACAAGTGATCCGCCGTGTCGCGCCTGGAGTGACAATGCCGAAGCGACGATACGCAAGTGACGACTTCCCTCTTTCTCGGCGATTCCAGCCAAAACGTCGCCGATCGGTGTGCCCAACTTGGCCTCGGTCACCACCTCGCGGAGGATCCCGCGCAATGGTTCGGCGACCGCGTCGGCCACGTCGGCGATGGATGCGAGGACGTTGCGTCCAATCCGAAGATTGCCCACCACCAACTGAAGGGCCGGTGCGAGTTGTTCACTGAGTTCGTCGACGCGGGCGGTCATGACGAAGCCCGTGCTCGGCGGAGATCAAGTCGCTGTGAAATAAGTCCGGTTGTTACGAGCCGCGGAACCGCGCCACCGACAGCCGAATGCTCTCGGACGAAGAGATCCGCTGTTGTGACGACATCGCTCTCCATCCCCGACACCTCGGTGATCGTGGTGACGAATCGCCGTCCCTTTGAGTCACGCGTCAGGTGAACCACGAGATCGATGGCGGAGGCGATCTGTTCACGCACCGCGCGGAGTGGCAGATCGAGACCGGCAAGAAGAATCATTGTCTCGATTCGACGAAGTGCGTCGCGCGGCGAGTTGGCGTGCACGGTTGAAAGCGAGCCTTCGTGTCCGGTGTTCATTGCCTGCAACATGTCGATCGTCTCCCCCGCGCGGACCTCGCCGACAATGATTCGGTTGGGACGCATTCTCAATGAGTTGCGCACCAGTTCGCGCACGTTGATCTCGCCCGCACCCTCGGAGTTGCCGGGGCGCGCCTCGAGCCGAACAAGGTTCGGCAAACGGAGGGTCAACTCGACGGCATCTTCAATGGTGACGATCCGTTCGTCGCGGTCGATGAACGACGAGAGGATGTTGAGGACCGTCGTCTTGCCGGTACCGGTGCCACCACTCACAAGGATGTTCATTCTCGACGCCACGGCATCGCCGAGGAACCGGGCCGCATCAGGTGAGAGAGCGCCTGATGCCACGAGATCGTCGGTGGTCAAACCCGATGAGGTGAACTTGCGGACAGTAAGCGCGGGACCATCGACGGCGAGTGGGGGAAGAATCACATTGAGACGTGAACCGTCGGGAAGTCGCGCATCAACCATGGGTGATGATTGATCGACTCGACGGCCCGATGAACGGACCATTCGGTCGATGACAACGAGGAGTTGATCCTCCGAATCAAAGGTGCGCCCGCTGAGTTCGATCACACCGTTTCGTTCGACCCAGATCTCGTCGAAACCGTTCACCATGATTTCCGATACAGCCGAGTCGTCGAGAAAGTCCTGCAGTGGCCCGAAACCAAGGATCTCGTTGACAACTTGCCGTCGCATCAGGTTGTTTTTTTCGGAGTCAACCTCACCCGACGACGCGAGGGCCCGATCGACCTCGGCCTCGACGAGTTGACGAAGTTGTTCGTCGGCGAGTTCGGTTCGCTCGGGGATCTCCGTCAGTCGACGTCGAACTTCGCCGACGATTGTTTGTGAATTCACCGTCCCACCAGCCAAATCCGGTTGTTCGCCACGGCCTTCAACACGTCGGGCAATGACTCCTCGGGGACGCCGATCGAGACCAAGGTGTCCTCGGTCGGCATGAGTTCCGCCGGGTTCGGGGACTCAAGAATCACTGCTCTCAGCGCGACGCGCCGAGGCGAGACATCGTCGGTGTCATACACGTCGACGATGCGTCCCGCCTCAAGCAAGGCTCCCACCCAACGCTGAGGATCCAACTTCACGGAAATTGCCACGTAACCCTTGCCGAGGCTTCGTACACGGCTCTGCGCAAACGACGTCAGGAGGATTTGTTGGCCGGCGACATGGTCGTAGGCCAAGACTCCGTCCGGCAACTCGTCGAGGGATCCGACTGCACCTTCGGCGCGGGCCGATTCCTCGATCATTCGAATCTCGGCACCGTTCCTTACCGCGTTCGCGGTTGTGCCGTCGGAAAGCGGACGCGTTGCCACGGCAACAGGAACGAGCTTGTCGCCATCATCCTGGCCGCGTGGCACGAGGGCGAGAATGCCAACGAATGCGAGAGAAAAAGCGGCGACGGCCGGGACCGCCTTGCGAACAAGGGTGTTATTGATCATTGACATACTCCGTAATTGTCGAGAGAACAGATGCTCCACGAGGTGAGGCCGAAATTGCCCCCGCCAACACCGGACGAGTCGCCCGACATCGATCCTGTCGTGAATGTGACGGTGATGCTGCGTTGGCCCGCGCCACCGGTGAACCTCGCTGCCACTACAACGGCCCGGGCAAATCCGACGACCGTGTGCAATGTATTGCTCCCGTTTAGGCGCGGGAACTTGTAGATCGGCATTGTGATCGTTTTGCCGATTAAGGATGAAATATCGAGCGACGTTGACGGTGCACCGGGACTGCCGTTCAAGATGTCACCAACGCGCACGACACCCGTGTAACCACCATTGATCCACGACTGAGTCTCACTGTTCGAACTCGACCCACCGTTGAAGTCAAGAATCGACCAGTTGCCCGAGACATCACCACCGCACTTCAGGTTCTGTTGTTGAAAGGTGATCGTCGCGGTACGACCCGAGGGAAAACCGGCGGCGATCCATGATGCGATGTCAGTGTTGTCAGCACACAGTCCAAAAGGCCAGAGACCCGAAAGACCGGAAGGTGTTCCGATCTTCACGCCGGTTGACGCGGTGATCTTGCTCGTCGACCTACCGACCAGTGCAGAGAACATCAGATCGACCTCCTCCGAGGCGGATACCCGCACGATGCCCGCGTTACGGGTGCCGGTTGTCGAGCACGATTGAGCATTAGGCGCGGCACCATCGAGACGAAGAAGAGCGAGTGCAGATGTGGTGCATGATGAGCCGCCGGCAGCCCAGTCTCTGGCCGACGCGGCGGCCGAGGCCTCGACGCTGTTCTGCAGACGTTGCTCGGCGACCCACACCCGTCCGGCGTCAGCCACGATTGCAAGTGTCAGCGCCAAGGGCAGAAACGCGACGGCAACGAGAATCGCAATGACACCCGCGTCGTTGCGATCCGCCTGCGTTGCCCGAATATCAGCGTGGGCAGGCATACGACGATGAAGCACGGAGGGTGACGTTGCGGTCGCCGACAAGCGGAAGAGAAACCGTCTGTTGCGCCGTCAGGCGCACACGTACGACGCCCGTCGAGCAGTTCTCGAGCAGTTCGCAAGAGACGCTTCCCACGTTGTTGCCGGCCAACTCGGCAGTTGCCGCATTGCACGCGCCGGTCGGTGTCACCGACCCGGCACGGGCCGCATTCCGCGCTGCCGACTGAAGCTGAAGCTGGTCAAGGTAGACCGCACCACCGAGGATGATCGTGAACAGAAGGACGATGAGGAGGGGCAACACAAGAGCGAACTCAACGGCCACCACCCCGTCATCGTCGGGTTTCCGACGCGACGGACGAGCCATCGCGCCGGAAACCGAACGACGCCATGTCACGGAAGGATCGAGTCGAAGATCCCGTCGATGCGGCCACCAAGTGCCGCGGCGGCGACAGCCACAACGGCGACGATGCCGGCAAGCAGCACCCCGTACTCGGCTGCAACCCCACCATGGTCGTGCGCGTCACGCACGTCGGTGAGGCGGGTGTTGATGCGAACGATGAGTCGCTTCATTCCAGTCTCCTGTCTCGTTGGTCAATGCGGACCGTTTGGCCCGACGACGAGGAAACACAATGAGATGTCCCACCGGACTCGAAAACACAGATACGTGACCGATGTGTGGCGCGTCGACGACGCGCGTCACAAAATGCGTTCAGGCACCGAGGCGACGGGTGAAGCCTTCGGGAACGACGATGTCGTCGCGATCAAGCTCATTCACGTGCGACTTACCCAGGCCGAGGAGTGCCGAGTCGATGCCGCCGCGCAGGACGTCGAGCACGTTCTCGACACCCGCCTGCCCGTTCACCGAAAGGCCCCACAGATAGGCACGCCCGATCATCACTGCCTTCGCGCCGAGCGCCAGACACTTCACGACATCGCTCCCGCGGCGCACCCCGCCGTCGAGAACCACCTCGATCTGATGCCCAACGGCTTCCGCGATTGTCGGAAGCACCCTGATCGGCGCTGGCGTACCGTCGAGGTTGTTCCCCCCGTGGTTCGACACCGATAGTGCGGTTGCACCCGAATCAACGACGCGCTTGGCATCGTCGACTCGGCACACACCCTTCACCATTTTCGGGAATCCACGGGCTGCCCCAGTCGCGACCGTTCGAGAACGTCCAGTCGAGAGTGAGGATGATTCCCTTGGCGCCCGCGGCCTTGGCCCGCTCGATGCGTTGCACCATGATGTCGCGTCCGCCCGACCAATACATCTGGAACAGGACCTGACTGTTGACTGCAGTGACTTCCTCGATGGCCTTGCTGGCGAACGAACTGAGTCCCATCGCAACGCCACGATTGGCTGCGGCGCGAGCGACGGCAACTTCTCCATCGGGATGGACTGCCTGCACGCCGGTCGGTGAAATGATGACCGGCATCGATACTTGCTGGCCCATCACACTCACCGATTGGTCGCGGCTCGCATGCAGACCGGCGATATGTGGGGCGAAACCGAGTTCGTCGAATGCAGCCAGGTTGTCGCTGAAGGTGAGGCCCTTTTCCGAACCCCCAACGATGGCGCCGTAGACGGACTTCGGCAGCCGCTTTTGTGCTCTGCGCTGCGCGACGGCGACGGTTTCGAACCACGGGTTGCCCATGGGTCCACAGCCTAGGTTCGAAAGGCTCGGTTCAGAAGTTGTTGTACGGAGATTCGAACATGGCGGGCTCGACCCACTTGAAGAGGATGACCGTGGCGATCAGAAGACCCGCCCAAGCCAGTGCCATGCGAAGTCGCGGGTTATGTACAACGAGTCTTTTCATGACCCAAGCCCCTTGAGGAAATCGGTGAAAGCGACGGTGACTTCGTACGCCGCGTACTTGGTCAGGTGAGCGCGGTCCTGAAATTGCAGATCGAGACCCGGCTTGGATGGGTTGCGAAGGACCGAACGTGCGTCGAACAGTGCCGCTTCCGGAACCAGGGCCGCAACTCGGCCGAGGTCGATGACCTCGGCCGTCTCACCAAACGACGGGAAGTAGTAGAGAAACACGTTCTTCACGCCGGCGTCACGGGCAAGGGCAACCATGTCGCGCACCGCAGCGATTTCACCTCTGGCGCGGCGACTGTCGACGTTGACGTTCACGTAACGAGCAGATTCACGTTTGAGACGATCCAGCCTGCCCTGCGAAGGTTGGGGGGTTGCCTCGGTGTACGGCACTGCGGCAACCGGCCCCCAGACCGGCAGCACGGTTCGGCCGCAGTCACCGAGCGGATCAACCGCCTTTGTCAAATCGCGAAAGGCATTGTCGAACCCGATTTTCAAATGCTCGAAAAAGAACTTCAACGGCGAAGGGAAATGTGAACGCAAGTAGACATCCGCATGATCAACCACTCCGTTGTCGATGAGGGCGTCGACGTACCCCGAATATGCATCTGCACCAAAGAGTGCGTAGCTACGGTTCGTCAGTGCCGCCCCGAACCTCGCCTGTGCCGTGTCCCCCGCTGTCCTTGTGATGACGAGTTCGATGCCGAGACTCGTGGGAACTCCGCGCTCACGTAGATACGTGCGTAGCGCCATGTTCGCGTCGGACTCGGCATTACCGAGCAACACAATCTTCTCGGTTCTATGGTCGGCCACGTCCGACAAGCGCAGATCGACGATTTGCTCATCAATCCCGAATCCGGTGCGACTCGCACCGATGAGAAGCAGATCGGCCGGCGGAGCATCGCTTTGGAAGACGAGCGCCTGGCAGCGGTTCACGTACTTGCCCGGCACCCGACCCGCTTTCAGCCAACTGTACGAAGGTACGAGGATCAGTACGAGGAGCACGATTGGCGCCACGACTCGCCTGATGAGGAGTTGTCTAGAACGCATAGTTCGCCACGTAAGAAAGTACGACAACACTTGACAGGGTCGCGACACGGCTGATGATTCGCGCCGAGCGCGAGCCGAGGTTTGCCGCCTTCGGGGCGAGCGCCATGAGTAATCCGTGAGCTACTCCCCACACGATGTACCCCGGCTTCACCTCGTGCCAGAGCCCCATGAACACGAACGCGGCGGCTGTCGCCACGCGCGCGTTCAGCCCGCGAAGGTTGAGCGGAAGGAAGATGTATTGCATGACAAAGCGCGCCATCGACATGTGCCAGCGGTTCCAGAAATCACGAATGTCAACCGCAAGCCAAGGACGATCGAAGTTCGTTGGAATTCGAAACCCGGCAAGTGCCGCGCCCGACTCGGCTATCAATGATTGACCCCAAAACGCCGCAAAGAGGTGACCGAACAACGCGAGCAAGACCAGCGGTGCGGTCCAACGTCCGAGGTCGGTCCCACCGGACTCTTGCACCAGCCATTCGGACACGAGCGTGGCAAGAAGCCACCCGGCAAAGAACTTGCGGTACACGAGCTCCGTCCCACCAACGTCGGGTTCGATGCCACCCTTTTCGGTTTGGTCCCACAGGCTCGTTCCGGAAAACACCGGTCCGATGACGATGGCGGGAAGGAACCATCCTCCCGCAGCAAGAGAAGCGGTCCGCTGGCCGAATGTCGTGGACTTTGCGCCGAGAAGTTGTTTCGTGGTCATGAAGACACGTACGACCGCGAATGCGACTCCCGCCATCACCAGGTTCTGGCGGGCGAACACTTCGTTTGCAAGATCCGTCGCAAAGACGTTGAGCAAGAGCACGTACGGCAGATACTGCCGAAGCGCCGACTTCTTGGGCAGATTCCGGAGGACTCGTTCCAACACGAGCGCCTCGAGAACGGTGAGAAGCACGACCCAGAAACCGGCAGGCGCGAGCATCAACATGAAAATCGCCCCAGCGATCGTGAGAAGAAGCAGACGTGCGCGACGCGGCAGGAAATGGGCGACCGGCAGAACGACGAGAATCGTCACAATGTGGGACAGCGGGCTCATTGTCGTTCAATCGGTGCGGGTCAGAGACGCAAGCGCCCGACGGTCGATCTTCCCGTTTTGGTTCGTCGGCATCACATCGAGGGCAACGGAAACGGTGGGGATCATGTAGTTCGGCAACGTGTCCTCGAGCAATCGCAGATCAATCCCCGATCCGTCGACGTCTTCCGCTGCAAGGTGGTACATCACGAGCTTCGCCTCTGCCCCGCCCCCCGCGACGACAACAGCAATGGTCTTCCGCCCGAACTTTCGTCGCGCCACGGTTTCAATTTCGCCGAGTTCTATTCGATAGCCGCGGAACTTCACCTGAGAATCGACCCGACCCCGGAAGTACACGCCCTCGTCGTCGATTCTCACGAGGTCGCCACTTCGGTAGTACGTCGTGTCACCGTGGGCGATGAAGGGTGACGGTGCGTCGGTCGAGTAGCCCGCAAAAACCTGAGGCCCGCCGAGAAGTAGTTCTCCTTCGTCCCCGACCACGGGCTGCTTCGCAACGGTCGTGTCGTTCCGGAGCAGGGCGGTGTGGTTGGATCCGAACGGGTGACCGATCGATGCATTCCCGTCCAAGCGTGGAGACAAAGTGACGTCTGCGGCCGTGAATGCAATCGTGGCCTCGGTCGGACCGTAGAGGTTCCACATACGACCGCCATCGGCTAGCCAGGGACGACACGCCACAACGGTCTCCATTGGGAGAGCTTCGCCGCAAAAAAGCATCGATCGAAGACCGCCGAAACCGTCCTTGCGCTTTCCCGCACCCAGCTGGGCCCCGAGCAGTGGTACGGAGAACCACGCATCGATACGTTCACGCGTCACGTAGCCGGCGGGCATCATGATGTCTATCTGGGTCGGGGCGACGAGGGTCCCCCTGTGTCGCATCGAAACGAAAATGTCGTGCATCGACAGGTCGAAGCTGAGATCAAAAAACTGGGAGAAACGCAAACCGTCGGGAAGCGCAAGAAGTGTTGACACGCCATCGACATAATGAGCGAGGTTGTCGTACGAGATCGGTACACCTTTCGGTGCTCCTGTCGAACCCGAGGTAAACATGAGGTACGCGGTGTCTGCCCCGGTGACGGATCCGCGGGGAACTTCGGGTTCAGCGGAACGAACGCCGCGCCCGTCGACACCACCGCGAGTACCGCAAGGTAGGTCTCGATGCGATGATTGCTCAACACTCCGACCCGGGAGCCGGGCACAACTCCGTGGGACATCAGAAGCTCGCGCAGGCCTGCGATTGATGCACCGGCGTCTGTCTCGGACATCGACGTTCGCTTCTCGTCGCCGAATGGCCCTTCGAATGCAACTCGCACCGCACCGTCAGTTCGCCAACGTCCCGTGAGGAGTCCCGCGGAAAACGACATGATTTTCAGTTGCGATTGGTGGCTATGAAATCGACGATTTCACGAACGGTCATGAAGTGAATCGCATCATCGTCGCTGACGTCGAGGCCGAGACGCTCGGACACCGTGGTGAATATTTCGACAAATGCCAACGAGTCCCACGCGGACGGATTGCCCATTCCCGAGTCAATCGAAACCTCGATCCCGACTGCGCCGCGCGAGGCAAGCACTCCCGCAATGACTCCCACTACCTCATCAACCAGCCCGTCGGCCACGCAGTTTCTCCACTCGACTCTTGATTGCTTCGTCTGCCTCGGCAAGGAGACGCCGTTGATGCGGGGCCCACGAGTCGGAGGAACCGACCTGATAACCGCCCAACCGCTCGTTTTGGCGCAACCGCGCCGCAACAAGCGCCCCTTCGAGTTGTCCAACGAGGGCCTTGTCGAGGGGAAACCCGATCGTAGTCAACAGTGGCACGAGAATCCCTGCAGGATTCCTCGTGAAGTCGTCAAAATCGATGTGGTGCACACGGGACGGGTGTTGCTCCCATGCTTCACAGAGAAGCGAGTTGGTGGTCTTCCACAGCCAGATGTTGCGTTCGACGGCTCCCCATCCGGGCCACGCTGCCGCATCGTCATTGTCGATCGGGCGCAGCCGGCCAAGGCCGATGAATTTTTCACGTGGGTCGAGTTCCTTTGCAGGATCCGGCCATCCAACCGGCATCGGGTCTGTACCACTGAACCATGTAGCGGATCTCACGAATGACTCACAGTCGCGGATGATGATTGCTCCGTGCGAAGCGGGCATCTGCGAGAGCATTTCTTTCAGCAACACCGAGTTGTAGTAGGCCACATCCACGAGCAGCGTTGCACCGAGCGCGCGGCGTGCACCATCGATGACACCTTCGCTGCGCTTGGTGGCGACAACGGACGCTACATGGGCGGGGCTCTTGAAGCACTGGAAATTGTCGAGATTGACCAGCGGCAGGATGTCGGGGCCTGAGTCGTTGCCCAAGTGCCCCTCGTGCAGCGCGGCGATCCCCGTCACCATGTTCAATGCTTCGGCGATGAACGACGTTGCCGTCCGGCCGGTACTGGCGATCGCGAGAAACATCGAATCAGGAACCGGGTCGCGAACCGGCGACGGTGGTGCGATGCAACTCGCGCCGAAACCCTGCGTAGTCGTTCAGTGCGTAATGCTGCGTCGAGCGATTGTCCCAAATGACGAGATCGCCGGGCGACCAGCGATGTCGAAGGGTGAACCGAGCGTCGGTGGTGAACGCGTGCAACCAATCGAGCAGAGGTCCAACCCGCTCGGGCTCGACTCCGACGAGGTCTCGCACGTACGCCCGGTTGAAGAAGAGTGCTTGCCGTCCCGTTTCAGGATGACTGACAACGAGAGGGTGCAGCTCGGTGTCATTGGCCGTGTCGTCGCACACGATGTTCATTCCCGATAGGCCCGAGTGAAGCGGTTGCATCTTGCGCGAGTACGCATCACGGGCAGTGTGTACCGCCGTGACCGACAACAGTTCGGCTTTCTTTTCTGCCGACAGGTGTTTCCATGCCGCGGTCATGGAGGCCCACAGGGTGTCGCCGCCGTACGGCGGAATGTCGATGGCGAAGAGCAGCGTGAACGACGGAGGTTCGGGCTGAAAACTGAAGTCACTGTGCCACGCACCACCGAAGTTGAATGCATCGCCGTCGGACGCTTGCTTCAACACTTTGATGACTTCCGGGTGGTCGGGGCTGGGTTCGATGAACGGAGCCGGACCCGCCGGTCCGAACCGCCGCGAAAGTTCAACCTGGTCGCTTACGCCCAGGTTTTGCCCCGGAAGCACCACGACTTCGTGTTCACAGACGAGAGCGCGCAGACTCGCAATTCCCTCTTCGTCGAGCCGACGAACATCACTGATACGGACCTCGGCACCGAAGACGCCGGTGAGTCGTTTCACCTCCACGTTCGCAACTTATCCGTCGTCAGTCGCCGACGAAACCCTTCCAGTTGCGCATGTAGTCGACGAATATCTCGGAGAGACCTTCGTCGCGCAGCGTCTGAGCGGGAACCGGCCGTGGACGCATTTCAAAATTTGGATCGTTGCGCATACCTCGCGGAAAGTCGTGATTGGTGATGCCGGCCCGGCCAATCACCGCGATGTCGGCACCCGCACCGAGAGCCTCGCGCACGGTCGCAGCGGAGTAGAGCTTTCCCGCAACCGCCAAGCGCACGTCCCCACGATCGAGCGCGGTAAAAATGTCGATGAGTCGTTGATCGGCCCACCCCTCTTCGTTCGCATTCTTGAAACAGTCCCAAAGCGACATGTCGATCATGTCGATCCGACCTTCGGAGACGAGCCGCAGGAACACTTCGCGAATTTCGTCGAGTCGCATGCCGAACCGCTCGGGCGACAAACGGACACCCACGTGAAAATCATCCCCACACTCGCGACGGACCCCTTCGATGATCGCGAACAGGGGTCGCGCCCTGTTTTCGAGCGAACCGCCGAACTCGTCGGTGCGGTGATTCAATTCGGCCGACAGGAACTGGCACAGCAGATACCCGTGGGCACCGTGCAGCTCGACACCATCGAAACCGGCGTCGCGCGCCCTTCGGGCCGCCGAGACGAACGCCCCGATCATTTCGTGCACCTCGTCGTTCGTCATCGCGCGCGCCCCGGTCTCGGCGTCGTCCGACGGACACAGCGGGGTGGTGCCCGTGATTTCGCGTGGCGAACGGTTGCCTGCGTGGTGAAGCTGCACGATTGCCATGCTCCCGGCCATCTTGATGTCGCACGCCAGGCGGGTGAGCCCGGGGATGTGCGCGTCATCATGAATCCCCAATTGGCCGGAAAATCCGACACCAACCGCCTGCACGGACGCGGCGCACGTCATCGTGAGACCAAATCCGCCGAGAGCCCGCATGGTGAGCCAACGGTGCTCTTCGTCGGAGAGAGTCCCGTCGGCATGGCTTTGCTGGTTGGTCAGTGGTGCAAGCATCAAACGATTCGGCATCGCGGGACCATGTGGAAAAGTCACCGGCTCGAAGACACTGGCGTTTGATACGTCGTTAGTTGTCGTACTCATCCTCGCGACACACTAGGTCCGTCGGTAGCGTTCAGGTTCCCATGACCCTCCCGCCGACCACCGACGTCGCCTCCCAAGCGTCCCTGCGTCGAACCTTCGCCATCATCTCCCACCCCGATGCCGGCAAGACCACCCTGACCGAGAAATTCCTGCTCTATGCAGGAGCGGTTCAGGAGGCCGGTGCCGTTCGGGCCCGCGCCGGACGTCGTGCGGCGACCTCCGACTGGATGGATCTGGAAAAGCAGCGCGGTATTTCGATCTCCTCGACGGTGCTGCAGTTTCCCTACCGCGGCCACACCTTCAACCTTCTCGACACACCGGGTCACCGCGATTTCTCTGAGGACACCTACCGTGTTCTGGCTGCCGTCGACTCGGTGGTCATGGTCCTCGACACCGCAAAAGGAATCGAGGCCCAAACCCTCAAGTTGTTCCAAGTTTGTCGATCACGCAATCTTCCCGTTCTCACGTTCTTCAACAAATACGACAGACCCGGGCGCGACCCTTTGGAACTCCTCGACGAGGTCGAGGAACAAATCGGCTTGAAACCGACTCCCGTCACGTGGCCCGTCGGCATTCCTGGGGATTTCCGCGGCGTCATCGACCGCCGCTCGGGCGACTTTGTTCGCTTCGTCCGCACCGCACACGGCGCCGAACTCTCCCCCGAGCAAGTGGTGTCGCCCGACGAGGCGGCGTCGTCGGAGGGCGCAGCATGGACGGCAGCCCTCGACGGATGTTCGCTTCTTGACGCAATCGGTGCCGACCTCGACGTCGAATCATTCCTCGCCGGCATCACGACTCCCGTGTTCGTCGGGTCTGCCCTCACGAACTTCGGTATCCGAATGCTCCTTGACGCAGTCGTCGACTTGGCCCCCGCCCCCGCACCTCGTGCCGACGTGCACGACAACGAACGGGCGCTCACCGAACCTTTCTCGGCGTTCGTTTTCAAGATCCAGGCGAACATGGATCCGAACCATCGAGATCGTCTCGCATTCGCCCGTGTTTGCTCGGGGATGTTCGAGCGAGGCATGGATGCAACCTGTTCGCGATCCCGACGCCTCGTTGGAACGAAGTACGCAACCACGGCATTCGGCAGCGACCGCGAGACGGTCGAAACTGCCTT
>RGCG01000029.1 GCA_009919275.1 Actinomycetota bacterium | reverse complement strand
CTGTCGATGCCGGCCGACAGCAGTCGCACACCCGGCGCAAATATGTCGACACAGGCGCCGTAGCTCGACGTACCGAGGGCCATCGCGAGACGTTCGTCGGTCTGCGTTGTCGCGCCGACGTTCAAGGCTTCCGGAGTGTGACCGGGCGACACTTCACACGCGTCTTGTCCCTTGTTTCCTGCCGCAGTGACAGGAACGATTCCGTCGCGCACCAGGTCGACCACGGCAAGGTCCATCGGTAGCGAATCGTCGTCTGCGTCGACACCCAGACTGAGATTTGCCACCGCAAGGCTTCCCGAGCGGTGGTGCTTGATCACCCAATCGATTCCACGGATGACGCTGTCGACGTCGCCCTCGCCGTAGCAATCAAGTACCCGTACCGCGACGATGGTGGCGCGCTTGGCAACGCCGTGCTCGGTTCCGGCGGCCAAGGCGGCGGTGTGCGTACCATGCCCGTCGCAGTCATCTGCGGGGGTTGCGGGCACGCCTCTTTCGTCGGGCCCCACCACATCGGCTCCGTGAATCACGCGACCCGCAAGGTCGACGTGGGTTGCACGTACACCCGTGTCGATCATGTAGATCTGCACGCCCTCGCCCGTTGCAGGCGGCCCGTACACGCCGTCGAGCGGCAGCGCGCGCTGATCAATGCGGTCGAGATGGTAGAGAACGTCGCCCTGCGCGGCCGGCACCACCGCACGTTTGCGCACCCGCTTGTTGCGCGAAACGCTCGCAACGCGGGCATCACCCAGCAAGGCAGTTACTTGGGAAGCCGTGAGGCGGGCGGAAAATCCGCCGACCGCGTAGCGATAGACCGAACCCACCGATCCGCCAGCGCGCGCCACATCAGCAGAGACTTCATCAATGTCGTCGCGCGATGCGAGAACCACGATGTACGAGTCGGTTGGCTCGACCGACTGCGCACCGGCCGATGCATGCGACACCGGCACCGCGAACATCGCCACGACAATGCCGACAGCCGCCAGCCACCGCGAAAACCACTCCCTCACGGGGTCATGCTAACGGGCTACTTCTTCGTGATCTTCGCCTGCAGTGCCGCCAGCATCTCGGCAAACCACGGCTGACGCGTGCTCCACACCTGCGGATCGAGTTCTCGTTCGACTGCAGCCGGATGCTCGGTGACCAGCGCCATATCCTGGATGGTTCGTTTGGTTACCTTCAACAACTCTCGCGGACGGGACGCTGCACGTGCCGCCATGTCGTGGACATACGTCATCAATTGGTCGTCGTCGACACACTTCCATGCCAAACCAATTCGTTCGGCTTCGGCGCCATCGAGAATCTCACCGAAGATCACCGTCGCCATGGCAGCCTGTGGTCCGGCGATGCGACGCAACATCCACGTGTGCCCGCCTCCCGGGTGGATGCCGATTTGCAGGAAGCGCGTATCGAACTTCGCCCGACGTGCCGCCACCCGCACATCGCAACCAAGCGCCAGGTTCATACCTGCGCCGACCGCGGCGCCATTCACGGCCGCCAAGGTGGGCAGAGGACTGTAGGCGATGCGCAAGAAGCCGGCGTAGATGTTCTTCAGACTGTCGCCTGTCGCTTCGGCAAGATTGCCGAGATTTGCTCCCGCGCAAAATGCCGGCGCGGCACCGGTCACCACGACGGCACCCATCGACTCGTCGGCCTCGATGTCGTCCATCGCGGCAATGATCTCGGCGACCATCGGGGCGGTGAGCGTGTTGCGCTCGCCGGGGTTGTTCAGCGTGATTGTCGCAACGCCGTCGGACTTGTCGAGAAGGACCAAACTCATGGCCGCAAGTCTGCCAGCATCCGATCGCTACGCTTCGGTCGAGATGTTGGACCATGTGTTTACCGACGCCATCGGCGCATTGCGCGAGGCCTTCGAGGGTGCGTTCCTTGAACGCCAGGCTTTCGAAGAGCACTTTCAGTCCGATGTGCTGCTCGGCGACCTCACATGGGAAACCAGCTACGGCCTGCCGGGCGAAGGCTCGCCTCCGCGAGTCGTTGCCCACATCACCCTCGACTGGCCCTCGTGGAGCCAGGCCATGTACCGGCGTTGGTACCTCGAGGAAACCTTGGTCGACCTCCCCGCCATCGAGATCGAAATCGTCTTCCGCGCCCAACGTCTGTCGGCAATGCCCGATCACGAAAAGGTGCTGACGCTCGCACCTGCCCACAGTCCCACCATCGGCAACGCGGCGATGGAACGCGCCAGCCTCGCCACCGAAATCAGCCACCCGCTCGACACCGCGGGGCGCACCGAGTTCGCACTCGAGATCACCTACGAAGGTCTTTACGACCTTTCGGAAGAGACGCTCGCCGACGGCTCCAGCACCATCCTCGACGATCACTTCGGAACGCTCGGCGGTTGGATTGCATCGACATTGGTCAAGTTGGGCGACCTCACCTTTTCCTACTTTCCACCCGAGACACCCGACCTGCAAACATGACTGCATGACGCAGTCAACCGAACCGGTCGTTCTTCTCGACATCTCCGAGCGCATCGCCACCATCACGCTCAACCGCCCCGGCGCGCGCAACGCCCTCAGCAGCGAGTTGCTCCGCAAGCTGAACGAAACAATGAAGGCCGCCGACGCGAACGACGATGTCGACGTCATCATCCTCACCGGGGCCGATCCCGCATTCACTGCCGGACTCGACCTGAAGGAACTCGGCGATCCGTCGAGCAACCTGCTCGGTGGCACCGGTGCCGACGGCACACCGAACTCCGACGGCGTGCGTGGCCCGTTTCCGAAACTCGAAAAACCCCTCATCGGTGCCATCAATGGTGTCGCCGTCACCGGAGGCTTCGAACTCGCCCTCAACTGTGACTTTCTCATCGCTTCGGAGAACGCGAAGTTCGGCGACACCCACGCGCGCGTCGGCGTCATGCCCGGATGGGGGCTTTCGGTTCTTCTCCCCCAGGCCATCGGTGTGCGCCGCGCCCGCGAGATGAGCTTCACAGGCAACTTCATCGATGCTCGTGAAGCGCTCGAACTGGGCCTCGTCAACCACGTTGTGCCACACGCCGAATTGATCCCCTTCGCGCGCAAGATCGCCCTCGACATCATCGGCAATGACCAAGCGGGTGTCCGCGCGATTCGCAACACCTACTCACTCACGACCACGAACACCTCTGCGTGGGCCACCGAGGCCGCCGAGGCAAAGGCATGGCGCAAGCGCGCCTTCAGTGCCGACGCGGTCGCCGAACGCCGCAGCAAGATCATGGAGAGAGGTCGCAAGCAATGAGCACGTCACCGCTGTTCAACAACAAGATTCTCGTCGTCAATCAAAAAGCCAAGCTCATCGAGGTAACGAACCAATACTCGGTCTCCGACGCCGACGGCAACGTCATCGCCCATGTGAACGAAGTCGGTCAGAGCAAGGCAAAGAAGCTCCTTCGTGTCGTGTCTTCCGTCGACCAGTTCCTGACCCACAAACTCGAGATCACCGACGCAACCGGGGCAGTCGTACTGACTCTCACCCGTCCCGCCAAGGTGTTCAAGAGCACGGTCATCGTCGGCAAGGCGGAGAACTGGCGCGCATGGGACTTCGCCATCGAGAATGCCGACGGCCGTGAAGTTGCGCGGGTGACGAAGAAGTTCGTCGGTCTCGCAAAGGCAGTGTTCACCACCGCCGACAACTATGTGGTTGAGATCCACGACGACCTCAGCCAACCTTTGGCCTCGCTCGTCGTTGCGGCGGCACTCAGCATCGACACCGCGCTGAAGCAAGACTCGAAGCTCTGACAACTCCCTGCGGGGTTCCCTGACTTCCGACGAACCGTTATATTGTCATTTGTCCAGAAATTGAGGGGGCTTGTGGGTAACACGACGCGCACGCTCGCAGAAGTGGAGGAAACAATTGTCCCCACAGAGGAAGTTCGAAAGGGCACGAAGTAGCCATGGCATTCACGTTTGCAAACCACGCCGGGCGGGCCGTACTCGTCGATGGCGACAGTTTCCACGATCTTGAAGCACTGAGCGGCGGTGCCGTGCCGTCAGATCCGGCGGCAGCCCTCGCCCATGGCGACAAGTTCCACGATCTGCAGAAGAAGACCGCGGGGCGCCCGCCCGAAGGAAGGATCGACGTCACACAACTCGGCGCGCCGTCACCCGCGCCGCAGAAGGTGTTCGGTATCGGCCTGAATTACAAGACGCACGCAGCCGAGTCAAAGATGGACGTTCCCGACAACCCGGTCGTCTTCGCAAAATTCTCGTCGTGCATCTGTGCGCCGAATTCCAACGTCGAACTGCGCAGCAACGGCGTTGACTACGAAGGTGAGATCGTCGTCATCATCGGCAAGGGGGGCAGGGACATCGACCGAATCGACGCCTGGAACCATGTCTTTGGCATCACCGCAGGACAAGACGTCTCGGACCGCCCCGTGCAGATGGCGAGCAAGCCCCCGCATTTCGATCTCGGCAAGTCGTTCGACACTTTCGGACCCATCGGCCCCGTCGCAGTGTCTCCCGACGCACTCCCCGACCGCGACGTCATCGCGATCAAGTGTCTCGTCAACGGCGAGGAACGCCAGAACGACACCTCGGCCAACCTCATTTTTGGTATTCCGTTTCTCATTGAATACCTCTCGCACATCACGACATTGCACACGGGCGACGTCATTTTCACTGGTACACCGGCAGGTGTCGGTGCCGCCCAGAAGAAGCTGCTCCGCGATGGCGACGTCATCACCACCACCATCGACGGTGTCGGCACGATGACCAACACGTGCGTTCGTGTCGCCGACCACAATCTGCCGCTCGTCAAGAAGGCTTGATCATGGCGTTGAACGGGTTTCTCGACATCGAACTCAGTGTGAAGAACCCCACCGAGCTCGGCGATTTTTGGGAACGCCACGGTCTGCGCCGCACCGCCGACGGCGTCTACGGCACCGACCAACGTTCCGCCGTCATCACAGTCAAGGAAGGCGACCACCGCCATCTCTCGGCCATGCACTTCTCGACGGCCAGCGAAGTGGACATCGTCGAAACCGCACGTCGCCTCGATGCACTCGGTGTGGCCTCGCGCACCACATCAACGACGCTCGAGTGCAACGACCCCGTGCTCGGCCACTCGATTCGCATCGAGGTGGGTGCGCCGATTCCGCTGAAAGCCGTTGACCCACGACCCGCAAACAGGCCGGGCGATCGCAACCGCTTCAACCAGCGGAACGCATCGCTGACACCCGACCGGCGCCCACCACGACGCCTCGGTCACGTCGTCTTGGCCTCACCCGACATCGAGAAGTCGACGGCTTTCTACTTCGATGGCCTCGGATTCCGCATCACCGACCAGTTCGTCGGCGCAAATGCAACCTTTGGTCGCGTCGAGACCGACCATCACAACCTTCTCATCCACCGCTCACGTGTCGGGTACCTCAACCACTACGCCCTCGAAGTCGATGACATCGATGCGATCGGAGAGAACGGGGCTGCAGTTGTCGCCGACAACCCCGACTCCCACATCATCGGCGTTGGTCGACACCTCCTTGGTTCGAACCTTTACTGGTACCTTCGCGACCCGTCAGGAAACATGTTCGAGTTCTTTGCCGACATGGACCACATCACCAACGACGAGGACTGGGCCAAGAACCACAGCCGTTCCGACTGGGGTGCCCCCACTGCACCTGCTCCGGTACAGGCCTGGGGCGACGGCCCGAATGAAGCGTTCCTTGCCGTCCCCGACATCGAGGAGATCGCCCAAGCGAGGGCGCGGCGGGGACTCCCGTGACGAAACCAGCCGGTCGGGGGCGTCCCAAGCTCCACACCGACGCCGAAATCCTCGACGCTGCGCTCGCCATGTTCGCGACACACGGATACGACGGCGCATCGCTGCGATCACTGAATCGTGAACTCGGTCTCAGCCACAGCGCAATCCACCAGCGATTCGGCACCAAAGAGGACCTGTACAAGGCCGTCATTGACTACGAATTCACTGCGATGTTCGGCGACATCCGTGATTACCTTCGCTCACGTCCACGACCGTCAGACCAACTCGCCGAACTGCAGTCACAGTTCATGGCGTTTCTCATTGCTTCGAGTCGCCATCCGTATCTCAACCGACTCATGAACAATGAAGGTCTCGAGGACTCGTGGCACCTCGACCACATCTACAAGAACTATGTCCAGCCCGCACTCGCTCCGGTGCGCAAGCTCATGGACAGCCTTGCAAAGCAGAAGATCATCAAGCCGATCGCTGTTCGTTCACCGTTCTTCCTCGTTGCCCACGGCGCGGCCGCGATGTACACCCTCTCCGCGCTGTCCAAGAAATTCAACGTTGTGGACGGTGCCTTCGAGATCGAAACCTTGGCCGACGAAACCGCGTGGCTCATTGTCAATGGCTTGAAGCGCTGATCAGCAGCACAGCCGTTGACACAAGTCGCCGAGCACGGCGTCAATCGATGCTGCGTCGCAGATGGCGGCAATGAACCCATCGGGACGCACAACAACATGGTCCGCGCCGAGTGTTTCCTTCGGCGACAGTTCAACCGCGCGCCACTTGCCACGCGAAGGCAAAGCCGGTGTTTGCCCGCCGGTGCCGACAACCGCCATGTGTGTCATTGCACGAGCGTCACCGGCGATGAGGTGCCACTCGTCGAACACGGTGCCCACACGCGGATGATCACCCACCACGATGCCCTCTTCGTAGCGCGGACGCGGTGTCGCCCCTCCGTATCCTTTGCCGGGTCGCACGCCGTGGCTGACGCGCCCGGCGAACTGGTCGATCAACTGACCGGCCTCGATCGACCGTTCGACCGTGACACGTGAATGGTGAATGCGCTCGGCCCCATAGGTGTCGAGCAGACGGTCGTCGGCAAGCCCCTCGCGCACCCAGTGCAACTTCCACGACAGGTTGAACGCATCGCGCCAGCCCGAGTTGAGACCCTGCCCCATGAAAGGTGGCATTTGGTGTGCCGAGTCGCCGGCGAGAAACACGTTTCCCGCTCGAAAGGTCGTGGCGACGAGACCGTGAAAGCGATACGAGGCCGAGCGGATGATGTCGGCATTCGAGGGGTTGATCCACGGATTGAGCAAACGCCACACGTGTTCGTGCTGGTTCATTTCTTTCGGGTCTTCACCCGGCTGCAACTGAAATTCCCACCGATAAACATCGCGATGACCACTCACCATCGTTGTCGGACGCACCGGGTCGCAGACCTGCCGCACGACGTCGGGAAGACCGGAGCCGACACGATCGTGAAGGCGCACGTCGACAACCAACCAATCCTGTTCGAAACCCAGGTCTTCGCGCGCGATTCCGACCGACCTGCGAATCGTGCTCGATGCACCATCACAGCCCACCAACCACCGACCGCAGATTGCGTTGCCGCCATCGACAAGCAACCGAACGCCGTCGTCATCTTGTTCGACACCCGTGAATGGTGTGTTGGGCATGAAGCGGCCACCACGTTCCTGCAGTTCGGCCAAGAACAACGCGTCGATCTCGGGCTGGAAGTGGAGGCTTGCCACCGGCAGTCCCCCGAACATGCGGATGCCGCTCAGGTCACCACCCGTCAGATGTTTCCCCTCGGCGTCCACGTAGTCGGCTGCGCGCAGGGGCGTCAGCAACGGCGCCAACTGCGCACCAAGGCCGTTCGCAATGAACGATTGGTGTAGTTCAGCGTCGATCACCGCAGCCCGCGGCAGTGGGTGCACGCCCACGCCTCTTTCGACCACCACGTTGGAAATTCCGACGTTCGACAACGCAATTGAGAGAGCCATCCCAACGGGGCCGGCTCCGGCAATGACGACCTCGGTCTCCACGTCGAAATATTACTTGTCAGCCAGCAACTAAGGTGAGCCCGTGGCACCCGACCCGCTGCAAAAGCTCACCTGGACCGCTCCCGGGCCCGGCGAGTGGTCGCTCGACCGCTCGCACGTCAATCGCCCCGCAACGCCCATCGTAGGAACACTCATGTGCCACGGCTGTGGTCGCGGCACGGGGCGCGGCATGAAAGAACTCGGCGCCCCCGTCGGCTCGCTCGAATTCCGCACGGTGAACGGCCTCATCTACTCGCGTGTGTTCCCTCTCATCGGTGCGAACAAGCCGCCGAAGAAGCTGCCACCGCTACAGCTGCTCAAACTCGCAACGAAGTTGCACCCGGAAATGCGCCGTCGCGCAAAGACCGCACAACAAACCATCGACAACCCGCCGTGGACCGCGAAGTTGCACGAATGGCACCGCCCCGGCGGCCTGCGCGACACCTACATCAACCAGAACATGGAACTGCAACGCGTCGACGTGTCTTCGATCGACGATGTCGCGCTCGTCGCTCACGCGACCAAAGCCATCGACCACGCCACGCAGTTGTACGAAGACCATCTCTATCTCCACAACTTCGACCTCGGCCCCATCGGGTTGCTTCTTTTCGTCACCAACCAGTGGGGCATTCCGACAACCGACATCTTCCCGTTGCTCGAAGGCGCGTCACCCTCCACCACTGCCGCCTCGCACGAACTCGGCGCCATCAGAAAATTGGTCGTCGATTCGGGCAAGAACCCGGACAACCTCGCCGACATCCGCAACGTCTCGACAGAAGCCGCAAGCGCAATCGACGCGTTCCTCGAACGCCGCGGCAACACCATCATCTCGCGCTACGACATCGACGGCCTCACTCTCGGTGAGTCTCCCGACGTTCTCTTCACGCGCATCATGGGTGCACCGCTTGACAACGTCGACGACGTGAAGCGTGCCGCCGCAGTGCAGCAACGCATCGCCGCCGTTCGCACCCGCGTGCCCGAACAACACCTTGCCGAATTCGACAAACTTCTCAGCGGCGCGCGCGAGGCAATGGACCTGCGCGATGAAAACGGACCCATCACTCTCGAGTGGCCATTTGGTCTCGTGCGCCGTGCACTCCTCGAACTCGGCCGACGCATGCAACAACGCAATCTTGCGCACGCACCCGAGCACGCATTCGAAATGACCCTCGACGAAATCAACGTGGCACTCACCGCAAACGCCCCCGGCGCCGACGAACTCGCGGGCCGGCAACTATGGCGCAACACGGTCGACGTCGAAGATGCGCCACGCAAACTCGGCAACCCCGAACCGGTTCCGCCGCTCGACATCCTCCCGCAGTCACTCGCCTACGTCGCCGGCTACGTGCAGATGGTCATCTCCGAAGCGGGCCTTGACGGCACACAAAGGACCACGGGTCTGAACGGCTACGGCGTGGGCGCCGCCCCGTACACCGGCATCGCCCGCATCGCCACCAGCCCCGAGGCCGCCGTCGAGCAACTGGCACCCGGCGAGATCCTCGTCGTTCCCTGCACCACCCCCGCCTACAACATGGTCGTCGGATTCGCTGGAGCGCTGGTCACAGCCGAGGGTGGACCCCTGAGCCACGCTGCGGTGATCGCCCGAGAACTCGGGCTATCCGCCGTGATCGGTGCTCCGCGCGCGATGCTCGACATCCCCGACGGCGCCACCATTGAGGTTGACCCCGCGAAGGGCCTGGTCAGCGTCCTCTAGTCGGCGCTGCGCTCGGATTCGGCGTACACCTCGATGCCGCCGCGCGGGCGCTGAGTGAGTGACACCTTCACGTGGTGCGGCTTGACCGTCACCATCACTTCGTTCGCGATCTCGGCCGCCAACGCCTCGGCAAACACCGGCGCGTCGCGGAACCGCCACAGGTAAAGTTTCAACGACTTCGACTCGATGCACCACTTCTTTGGCGCGTATTCGATGACCACGGTGGACACATCGGGCTGCTGGGTAACCGGGCACACCGAGCTCAGCTCGTCGGTGGTAAAGCGCACCTTCGTCACGTGTTTTGGCGCGGGGAACACCTCGACGTGGTCGATGGGATTGCGAACCGTCTGGCCGAGAACCGTGAGCTCAGGTTTGTTGCTTGCCATGCACTGCAGGCTAACGGCTCGTGTCCGCACGACGACGACCACTGCACCTTCATCGAATGGCACGAAAACTTCGTCTGGTGTTCAATCAAACACCAGCACGTAACCCGCGGGATTCGGAATGCTGACGATGTGGGGAGTCGCATACCGAAGGTGTACCGGTTCGTCTGGAGCGGAAAGGACTTCCCGTCGCTGTACGGCTCGGCGATCGAATCGGTGTTCGCTGCCGACCCCGACGCACGAATCGTCGTGCATTGCTTCGGCACTCGTCCCGAATCATCGGTGTTCGACCACGCCGTGAGCGACTCCCGGGTCGAGGTGCAGGACTGCGAACCCTCACGACTCTTCGGAGCCCTGCCGCCCCACCTGCGCCGGGTCTCGGTTGTCTACGACGCTTTGCCGCCGGGCGCCATGTCGGCACGCAGCAACCTACTGAGGTACGCACTGCTCTACCTGCACGGCGGCGTCTATCTCGACTTCGACACAATCACCATCAAGCCCCTCGACGATCTGGTCAAAGCCGACTGCTTCGTCGGCAACGAACGCGTCTGGTCGCTCGACGAACCCCGCGTCGCCGGCGACCGCGCCGTGTTGCGCACCCCCGGGGCCCTCGCATGGCTCGGCATCTGGTTCGTGAAGCGCCTCGATGCCGCGGTCTTTTCCGGCAGGCTTCGCCTTGCCGATCGGACAGCACGCCTGAACGAACGGTTCACCCACCTGCAGCCGAACAATGCGGTCATCGGCGCCGCGCCGCGCGCGGAATTTCTCGACAGACTCCTGCGCGCCGCACACACCGTGAATCCACTCGTGCGGTACTCGACCGGCCCGACCCTCATCGCCAAGGTCGCCCGCTCATCACCGCATCTCGTCACCGTCCTACCGACCGACGTGTTCTACGGAGTCGAACCCGCCGAGTCATACCGCTACTTCTCCGACCGCACGCTGAGGCTCCACCCGCAGACCGCGGTCATCCACTACGTCGGATCGAACAGCAAGCGCTTCTTGAAACTCGCCGAGGCGCCACGCCGCTCTCTCATCGGCAGGCTTGTCGAGTTGGTTCATGACACGAACGTCGTGGCCACCGCAGAATCAACCGCACCGGGATCGAGCAGGTCATCGACCGTCGGGGTCGGCCCAACGTGAGATCTCCGTCGTCGCTGGTGAGTTGCCTCATGGTGACCGCCGATCGCGTCGACCTCGCGCGCCGAGCCGTCCAATGCTTCGTGCAACAAACCCACGCGAACCGTGAACTCGTCGTCGTCGACGACGGCAACGCTGATTACCGACCGCTGCTGCACGCTGCCGAGGCCTTCGCTCCGGTGAAACACGTCAAGTTACCGAACAGCAACCGTCGCTCACTCGGAGAACTGCGCAACATCGCCATCGAAGCTGCCAACGGCGACTGGTGCATCCAGTGGGACGACGACGAGTGGTACCACGCCGAACGCGTCTCTCGTCAGCTCGCGACGGCCATCGCATCGGGAGTCGGCGCCAGCGCGCTTCGTTGGACCCTCATGGACGTACCAACGACGCGCGGACGACTGCAGTTCCGAACCCGCACGGGCATCGCCACACCGGGAACGCTGTTGTTCAAGAAATCCGACCTCCGCTACCCGCCGTTGGCGCGCAACGAGGACGGCATCTTCCTCCGCGACGTCCGTCGCCGGCTCGGCCTCGCCGTGCTCGAGCGCGAATCGTCGCATCTCTTCGTTCGCGTCTTCCACGGGTCGAACACGTGGGACGAACGGCACTTCCTGCGACGCCTGTGGCGGACACCGATCGATGCGGTCGATTACGCGTTTTCGTGCTACGTGCTGAACGACCTGACCCGCCATCACGCGTTCCGTTTGACGAGCGACGAGATCGCCACGCTCCACGATCTCGAGTCGTACGGGTCGGCCCACGCCACGAGGAACGCCGCGTGAAGTCGCTCACACGCAGCATCGGGTGGCTCGCGCTCGGTCAGTCTGCGGTTCGCGGCGCACAGGTCGTCGTCGCGTTGGTGCTCGTCCACCTGATGCCCGGCAAAGAGTGGAATTCGCTGGCCCTCGCACTGTCGGTGTACTTCGTCGGCGTCACGGTCGGATCGTTGAACCTCGAGCACAGCGTTCTCGGCTTGTTGCCGCGCGTCGAAGCAGGCCGCCACCGCGCGTTTCTCACCCAAACCCGACGCTTCCTCATCGTTGCCGCGGTGTTGGCGGCGGGCCTGGTCGTGTGCGCGGAGCTGTCGGTGCACTTCATCGGTGACGTGAAGACTTCCGTGGTTCTCGCGGCCGCGATTCTCCTCGAAATTCCGGCGGTCATCGGTTCGGCCGCGTTCATCGCCCGCGAACGCCCACGGGCAGCGGGTCTGTGGGACGTCATCTCGGCGACTGGTTTCACCGTCGCAACGTTCGCACCGGCAATCGCCTACGGAACCGCAACCGCGGTTCTCTGGGGACTCGCGGCATACGGCGCATGCCGATTCATCGCATTCGCCCTGGTGGTGCGATCGACCCCCGCCGGTCCCCTCTCCGGGCCGATCCAGAATCTCACGAGGGCACAGATTGCTTTCTGCGCGCCGCTCGGCATCTCGCTCGCACTCGGCAGCCTGACCCGCGCCGTCGACAAGTGGATCGTGGCATGGCAGGTACCCGACGCCATCGGCGCCTACGCCATCGCCGCACAGGAACTTCCCCTCCTTGCCGTCCTGCCCTACGCGGGCGGTGCGGCGATCACCACGCACCTCGTGCGCCACTTCACCAACAACGACCCCGGGTCCGCACTCGTCGTGTGGCGCGACCAAGCGGCCGCGCTGTGTGCCCCTGTCGTGGCGATGAGCGTCGGCGTCGCAACTGTTGCCCCCGAAATTTTCGGTCTTCTCCTCCCCTCCGCGCCGTCGGGTGCCGCCGCTTCGTTCGCCGTCTTCTCGCTGATCGGCATGCACCGGGTCACTGAGTACGGCGTCGTGCTGCGCGCAGCCGACCGCAACAACCAGATCGTCGGTTCGGCGGCGATCGTCCTCGTGGGTTGCTGTGTGTTCGGCGTCATCGGTGCGGGCCTGGCCGGCATCGTGGGCGTCAGCCTCGGTACCGCGGTCGCATTCGCCATCGGATGGTTGTGGATGCTCGACCGCATCGCCCTCGTTCTGCGGTCGACGCTGCGCGAGGTGTTTCCCTGGGCAACGTGGTTCCGCGCGGTCAACGCCGCAGCGACGGCCGCCACCGCCGCATTCGTCGCGGCAGAAATCGCGGCTGCTCCGGCACATCGCCTGATACTGAAGATCGCGGCGTTCGCCGTCGTATTGCGCATCTTTCACTCGAACAGAGCCGCCAACACGGAAGTGGTACCCGCGTGACGCAATTTTCCGCCGAAGTCCGTCCAACGACGACCGCGACGTCGACACGTACGCTGTCGATCCTCGTCGTTGCCGAAACGTTCCTTCCCGTCGTCAACGGCGTGACCAATTCGGTGCTGCGCGTGACGGAGCACATGTCCTCGCGTGGCCACAGCCTTCGCGTCGTTGCGCCCGGACCCGGCCCCGCCGAGCATGATGGCATTCCCGTGCACCGCACCCGCTCGGTTTCGATGCCCGGCTATGGCGGTCTGCGCATCGGCTTCGATCTCGCGTCCCTCGACGCGGCAATCGAAGACGCGCAACCCGACGTCATCCACGTCGCCGCACCGGCCGTCCTCGGATCGCGGGCGCTGACACGCGCGCGCGAACTCGGCATTCCTACGGTTGCGATCTACCAGACCGACCTCGCCGGCTTCGCCTCGCGCTATCACCTGACGGCGGCACGTCGGCCGATCTGGAGGTACGTGACGTCGTTGCACGACCGGGCAGACCTGACACTCGCACCATCCACCGCGGCCGTTTGGGACCTGCGTCAGCGCGGCGTGTCGAACGTCGTGCGGTGGATGCGCGGCGTCGACCTCGAGCGATTCAACCCCGTGCATCGCGACGAGAAATTGCGCCGCGAACTGGCCCCCAACGGCGAGACGATCGTCGGTTATGTCGGGCGACTCGCCCGCGAAAAGCAGGTCGAGCGACTCGCCGAAGTGTCGCGCATGCCGAACGTCCGCGTCGTCATCGTCGGCGACGGCCCGCTCGAAGCCAAACTGCGGCGCCAGATGCCGAACGCGATCTTCGTCGGCTTCAAGTCGGGTGCCGACCTCAGCCGCTTTCACGCGTCGTTCGACCTGTTCGTGCACACGGGGGTCGATGAAACCTTCTGCCAGGCGGTTCAGGAAGCACTCGCATCGGGCGTACCGGTCGTGGCGCCGGCCGCCGGTGGCCCGCTCGACCTCGTGCAGCACGGCGTGAACGGGTTTCTCTGGACCGAGCATTCGGCGGTTTCGCTGAACGGAGCGGTCGAAGAGCTTCTTCGCCATCCGGTGAAACGCGAACGTCTCGCGGCTGCTGCCCGCGCTTCGGTGGAGTCACGATCGTGGGCATCGGTGATGTCCGAACTCGAGGGCCACTACATGTCCGTCGTGACCGGTCTCGGCTTTGCATATCGCGGGGTGCAGCAGTGACACGCCTCGTCGTATCTCTGCACGACGTCGCACCGGCGACCGCCGAGACTTCGCGGCGGTGGCTCGAACTCCTCGAGTCGCGTGGCATCAGGTGCTCACTCCTCGTCGTACCGGGACCCTGGCAGGGCCCCGACTTCGCCGCATCGGGCTCGTTCCTCTCGTGGTTGCGCCGCTCTGCGGCGAACGGCCACGAGGTCGTCTTGCACGGCTGGGCGCACCGCCGTGAAGAACCCGTGCGTGGCCTACGCGGTCGGGCCGGCTCTCTTCTCGGCCGTGGGTGCGAGGAGTTCTGGAACATCTCATACACGACCGCCGCGGACAAAATCGCCCGCGGTCGCGAGGTGCTGAACGGCGAGGGCTTCGACCCCGTCGGCTTCGTCGCGCCGGGCTGGCTCATGTCCGCCGGAACGATGCACGCACTGCGCGCCACCACGCTGCGCTACACCTTGACGCACACGCGCATGATCGACCTCGCCTCGGGTCATGCGATCCGTGCCGTCACCACCTCGCAACGACCGAACGACCGTCTCGGCAGGGTCGTTGCGACGGGAACGATCGGACTCGCATCGGCGATTCTCACCGGGTCGCGTCCGTTGCGCATCGCCGTGCACCCCGACGACCTGGGTGAAACACGACTGCGCAACGCGAATATGCGTTTGATTGACATTGCACTGGGTCACGGCTACAGCGCGATGCCCTACAGGGACTTCCACCACCTCCAGTTCGGCGAAAAGGTTGCGAGCTGAGGATCACGTGCACATCGTTCAGATCGCCAACTTCGTCAAGGCCGATTCGGGCGGCATCCGTCGCTGCTTGTCGCAACTGCAGACCGAATACCGTCGCCGCGGCCACCGCGTCACCACGGTTCTTCCCCAGACGGGCGACTGCCTTCCCGAGCCCGACACCGCGCACGTGAAAGGGTCGGTCGTTCCTTTCACCGGGGGTTACCGCGCCATTGTCGCACGTCGGCCGCTGCGCGACCTGATTTCCCGACTTCACCCCGACATCGTCGAACTTTCCGACAAGACGACGCTCAGCTGGGTTCCCGAATGGCTCGCCAGGCAGGGAATTCCGTCTGTCGTCATCTCCCACGAACGCACCGACATCGTCGTCTCGCGGTACGCGCCGAAGTTCGTCCCAATCGGTGGCCTCGTCACACGGTTTCGTTCGCACGTGACCGAACATGCCGATGCGATCGTCTGTGCATCCCGATTCGCAGCGGCCGAATTCGCGGAATCGAACGACGACAGCCGCCAGATCCGCCTCATCCCACTCGGCGTCGACCTCGAAGGTTTCAGACCATCCGATGAGCGGCGCGAGAACGAAACGCTCTCGATCGTCATGTGCGGCCGCCTCTCCCCTGAGAAGCAGACGAACGTCGCCGTTCGCGGTTTCATGGAGCTCGCTGCGCGCCGCCCCGCCCATCTGACCATCATCGGCGACGGACCGCTACGGGCCGAACTCGAGACACTCGCCGGAAACCTGCCGATCACCTTCGTCGGCTACCTGTCGAGCACCCAGGAAATCGCCCGCATCATCGCGACGAGCGACGTCGCATTGAACCTCGGGCCGATAGAGACGTTCGGTCTCGCGACCCTCGAAGCACTCGCCTGCGGTGTTCCCGTTGTCGTGTCGAACGAGGGCGGTTCGCGCGAGATCATCGACGATGACTGCGGACGGGCCGTACCGTCCGACCCACACATGGTTGCCGATGCCATCGAAGACCTCGTCTCGATGCCCCTCGACTGGAGGCGGCGCGCGGCGCGGGCGCGCGCCGAACGGTTCTCGTGGGGCACGACTGCGGAATCGCTGTTGTCGCTCTACGGCGAACTGTGTCCCAGCCTCACCCGAACGGGCCTGACCCTATGACCGTGTACGCCACGCTGCACCTCGCCGACGGTCGCGACCGGCGCGATGCCGTCGAGGTCCTCTTCCGCACCACGATGGTGGGTGGCAATCCCATGCCGTTCTTCCTCGACGGCCTCGACGACTACACCGAGTTCTGCATCGACTGGTACTTCACCGCCCCGGGTGGCGCCGTTGTCGTGGCGATCGACGACGACGTCATCGTCGGTTACGCACTCGTCTGCACCGACCCCGTGGCCTACGGCCGCCACGTTCGGCGTGCCACGTTGGCTCTGACCGTCCGCACCGCGTGCCGACTCGTCACCGGCCGGCTCGATGCGGACAGCAGGCGCTTTTACCGCGACCGCGCACGCGACTCGTGGAGGATCTGGCGCAAGCGGGCCCGCATCGACATCGTCGACGAGGCCCACGCACATCTGAACGTCGCGGCGAACGCACGCCGAGGCACCGTCGCGGCGATGCTCATCGAAGCAATCGACAACGTGGTCAGGAACGCCGGCCACGACGCGTGGGTCGGCGAGGTCAACGGCGAGGCGAACAAACGGCGTCGCGCCCTCGAACGGATCGTCGGCATCGTTCTCGACGAACAACCGAACGTCACCGCATCACGGCTGGTTGGTCGACCGATCGTGCGTTACACGGTGCGACGCACCGTCAAACTCCCGGTCGACTCCGCGACCAACTTCGCGATCACAGCGCAGGAATGAGCGAACCGAGCGGCACCAGCGGCCGCGGCCCGACGTGTGAAATCACCTCGGCCGCCGCGATGTGGCCCAGGTCCGCGCAGGTCTCGAGAGGCAACCCGCGTGTGTAGCCGAAGAGGAATCCCGCCGCATACAGGTCGCCGGCACCGGTCGTGTCGACAACCTGCTCGACGGCCTTGGCGGAAACGCTGATCACGCGGTCGGGCGTGGTTTCATACAACGACTGCAATTCGGCCTCGTTGCCGAACAAGACGTCGACACCGTCGGCAATCAATGCTCGGAAGTCGGCTCGGTGTCGATCGACGCAGAAAGAGTCGCTCAACGTCAATGCCACCTGACGTCCGGCTGCGTGCGCATGGCCGGCCGCGATGCGGAATGCGGTCTTTGCCTCGTCGCGGTCGAACAAGTACCCCTCGAGGTAGAGCATTGCTGCCGAGGCAATGGCTGTTGCATCGATGTCCTTGGGCAAGAGCAGCGAGGAAATGCCGAGGTACGTGTTCATCGTGCGCTGAGCATCAGGCGTGACCACGATCATGCAGCGGCCGGTGGGAATCGAGTTCCCTCCGAACGGACGAACAAAGCTCACACCGATCGCCCGGAGATCGTGCCCGAACACATCGCCCAACGCATCGTCGGCCACCTTGCCGATGAACGCCGCCTTGCCGCCGAAGCTCGCGATACCGGCGATCGTGTTTGCCGCCGACCCACCGCTCATCTGCACCGCACCGTCGAGCGCCGAATACAGCTGAAGCGCACGGTCACCGTCGATCAGCATCATCGAGCCCTTCTCCATCTGCATCGACGAGACGAAGTCGTCATCACGTGTGGCAATCACGTCGACCAACGCGTTGCCCACCGCAATCACGTCGTGGGTCACTCCCGGGTCATTGCGAAGATCTCTGGGGCTGAAAGGGGTTTTCGACACGGCGACAACCGTAGTGCGACCCGCGCCACCCAGAACTAACGTCACAACGTGCACACCGACGCAGCCGCCCATCTCGCCAGCCCCTATCGCCTGCCGCGACACATCACGCCAAAGCGCTACGACCTCGAACTCACCCCCGACCTTGCCGCTGCCACCTTCACCGGCAAAGTCGTGATCACCCTGCAGGTTCACGCACCGGGGAACGTCATCGTGTTGAACGCAAAAGAACTCGGAATCAATTCGGTACGGGTCGACGGAACTCCCGCCGGCTTCGAACTGCACGCAGAAACAGAACGCCTGGTCATCACCACACCCAACACGCTCAACCCCGGCACCGCTTCGCTCAGCATCAGCTTCACCGGAATCCTGAACGACAAACTGCGCGGCTTCTATCGCTCGACCTACGTCGACGACGCGGGCATCGAACAGGTCATTGCCACTACGCAGATGCAATCCACCGACTGCCGTCGCGCCTTCCCGTGCTGGGACGAACCCGACTTCAAGGCGGTGTTCGGCACCACTCTCGTCGTTGACAACGATCTGATGGCCATCTCCAACGGCCCGGAAGTGTCGCGTACCGAGACGACGAACAGGAAAACTGCGGTTCGCTTCGCTGACACCATCCCCATGTCGACATATCTCGTCGCCTTCATCGTTGGTCGCCTCGAAGCCACGGCACCGGTCGACGTGAACGGCACGCCGATGCGTCTCGTCCACGTGCCGGGGAAGTCACACCTCACCGAATTCGGCCTGCGTATCGGCGCCTACTCCTTGAAGTGGTTCGAGGACTACTACGGCATCAAGTACCCCGGCACCAAGGTCGACCTCATCGCACTCCCCGACTTCGCCGCCGGTGCAATGGAGAACCTCGGCTGCATCACCTTCCGCGAAGTGCTGCTGCTCGTCGACCCTGCCAAGAGCACACAGATGGAACAGCAACTCGTCGCCGACGTGGTGTCGCACGAGAACGCCCACATGTGGTTCGGCGACCTCGTCACCATGAAGTGGTGGAACGGCATCTGGCTGAACGAGGCCTTCGCCACCTTCATGGAAGTCGCCGCCTGCGACGCCTTCGCACCGCAGTGGAAGCGCTGGACATCGTTCGGCCTCGAACGCTCGGCCGCCTTCGAGGTCGACTCGCTTCACAGCACGCGCCCCGTCGAGTTCCCCGTGAACTCCCCCGACGACTGCGAGGGCATGTTCGACGTGCTCACCTACCAAAAGGGCGGGTCGCTCCTGCGCATGCTCGAGATGTTCCTCGGCCAAGACCGCTTCCGCGCCGGCGTCAGCCACTACCTCACCAAGCACTCGTACGCGAACACCGAGACCAACGACCTGTGGGACGCCATCGAGGAAACCGTCAACGCCGACGGCCGCGGCAACGTACCCGTGCGTGCGCTCATGGATTCGTGGATCTGGCAACCCGGCTATCCACTTGTCAGTGCCGACATCGACAACGGCGCACTCATCCTGCGCCAGAGCCGGTTCT
>RGCG01000028.1 GCA_009919275.1 Actinomycetota bacterium | reverse complement strand
CCGACGACGACCGTGACGGGCATGAGTGACCGAGCCTCTCTTCGAACCTGCGCGCAGATCCTATCCGCGCGGTGGGCTCAGGCAATGTCGAATTCGACGAAGAGATTCTTCAGGCCTCGCAATTGGAAGGTCTCCTCGTACTCGAATGTGTTCTCGTTGGTCAGCCGGAAGTCGAGCCACCGATCAGCAAGATGTTCGAGAGCCACGACACTTTCGAGACGGGACAAGGGTGCTCCGATGCAGAAGTGGACCCCGGCGCCGAACGACAGGTGGTCGCGGACGTTCGGACGGTCGGGCACGAACCGATCGGGCTCCGGGAACACCTCTGGATCGCGATTCGCCGCGCTGTACGAGACGAAGATCTTGCTTCCCTTCGGGATGGGCACACCCCCGATTTCCGTGTCGTCGGTTGCAACCCGCTGCAGCGCCTGGGATGGCGTCACCAGACGCAACGACTCTTCGACGATGAGCGCCGCACGCGAACGATCGGATTTCAGCTTCCGCCACTCGTCTTTGTTCTCGGCGAGCAGATGAATCATCGAGCTGAAAAGCTTTGTCGTGGTTTCGTTTCCTGCTCCGATGAGCGACTGAAGAACACCCATGGACTCTTCCATCGTGAGCTTTCGGGTTCCCGAACCGTCGGCGAGGGGAAGGTCGGCGTCGACGAGCATGCTGATGATGTCGCTGCGCGGACACTCGATTCGTTTGAGAATCTCGCTGTTCATGTAGCGCTGCAGCTCGACAACCCCGTGGGCTGCTTCGATGGCCCGATCGTCGGACAGCAGGCAGCCGATACCTGCCGTCGTGTCACCCGACCAGCGCCGAACGTCGGCTTGCGAATCTTCGGGAAGGTCGAGCGTGCGAATGATGACGCGCACCGGAATCGTGTCGGAAAACACCTCGCGCATGTTCACTCGACCAAGCGAGATGAAGCGATCGATCTCTTCTTTCACGATTGACTCGATTGCCTCACGCATGTTCGCAATGACTCGCGCGTTGAAGGCCCGTGACACCGTGTTTCGATAACGGGTGTGATCGGGGGGGTCGGCAGTCAGCAACGTCGGCGGCCGCACCCAGCCCGCACTCTTGATCTCGTCGATTTTCGCCTTGAGGTGTGGCGGTGGCGGCTGGTTGGCAACTGCCCCGTACGCCGACGAAAAAAGCGTCGGGTTCTTCACGACCTTGTTTGCCCACTCGTACGACGTGACGAAGTAGAAGTCGCGCGTTGGGCAGTACCACGCCGGCGAGGTCTGCCTCATCACCTCGTAGTACGGATGCGGATCTTGATAAAAGGCGTACGAAAACGGGTCGAAGTCGCGCAAGAGTTCCGGTGTCTGCATCGTGTCTCCCATCAGGGCATCAACTTTCCACCGTTCAACATGAACGTCATTCCCGTGATGAAGTCGGATCCGTGTCCGGCGAGAAACACGGCAAGGGGTCCCCCATCAAGTTCGGGGTCACCGAGTCGTCGCATCGGAAGAGCCTCGCGCAATGCCTTCACGAACTCGGGTCGGTCTGCCTCCCAGGCATCGAATGCATCGGTGCGCAGAGTCGGACTGATGATGTTGACGTTGATTCCCCACTGCCCCCATTCGTTGGCGGCGGTACGCGACAATGATCGGATCGCCTCTTTCGTCATGTTGTAAGCGGTGTTCCCGGTGGTGCCGAGAATCCCGGACGTCGACGAAAAGTTGATGATTTTCCCCCACCCTTTGGCTTTCATCACGGGGAATACGGCCTGCATCCCCCAGAAGGAGGCCATCGCACCGGTACGGAAGATGTATTCGATTTCGTCATCGGGAGTTTCTTCGACTCCGTAGTACTTCGTCGAGGATCGCGGCGAGGTTTGGGTTCCGAAACCCTGTGCGTTGTTCACGAGAACGTCGACCGTTCCCATGTCCGCGATCGCACGGTTGATGACCTCGAACACCTGGTCTCGCTGGCCGACATCGCAGGCGTACGCCCTCGCGACGCCACCTTCGGCACGAATCTCTTCGGCAACCTTGTCGACCGTCGCCCGAGTCCGCGACAGCAGTGAAACGGTGGCGCCTTCCCGTGCGTACACCCTGGCGATTGCGCGTCCGATACCTCGTCCGGCACCGGTGACAATCGTGCTCATTCCATCGAGTTGACCCATCTCCTCACCGCGCGATGTAGCGGAGGAGTTGTCGATCTTCGACCGTGGCGGAGTGGCGGCGGAGACCTTCTTCGGCCAGTTCCTTTCCGCGCGCATTGGCAGGGTCGAAGGCTCCGGCGATGATGATCGGGTAGGAAAGAAGGAAAAGAACGCCGACGTTGTAGTCGTCGATGCACTGTTCCAGTGAGTAGCCCTTGACGCCGTGCTTTTCCACCGCCGCAACGTAGTAAGCGAGAAGGTTCTCTTCTTGTTCGCGCCGCACCTTGGTGTCGATTCCCGTTGCGAGCATCCAAGCGATGTCTTGCAGTGGATTCGAGATCATGATGGCCTGCCAATCGACAAGCACCACGGGCTTCAATCCGGGCTTTCCGTCACCGAACATCGCGTTGTCCATGCGGGCATCGCCGTGAATCACGGTCATCGTGCGCTCGGCCATCAACTGGTGGATCCGACGAAGGGATTTCACGTAGTGCTCGATGTTGTCGCGTAGCTCCTGCGTCATGCAGTAGCCGAAATTGGCGAGTGCAGGCTGCCATGTTCCTTCGACGCTCGGCACGAACGGCTCGACGTACGAGGTGTTGATTTGCATCATGTTCTTGAACTTGCCCTCGTACTTGCCCCAGTACTTGGCGTGGAGAGGTGCGAGAGCATCGATGACCATCTTCGCTTCGTCGACCGAAATTCCCTTCACCTGATCGCCCGCTCGGTACTGGTTACTTCGGGAGCGATTTCGTTGAAGAACGTGACTTCGCGTTCGTACATGTTGAGGTTCGCTGCAATCGCTCGATTCTCGGGAACGGGGTGAGCAAACTTGATGACAACGCTCGCCGGACCTGCACCCTCGGCACGGGCGTACTTCAACGACACCCGCAACACCATGCCGAGCAGTCCGACACCGTCACCGATGAATCCGACTTCGAAGCCCGACACTTCGTTGGTTGACGCGAGCTTTCCCGATGCGCGCAGTGTCTTGGTGAACCATTCACTCGACAACTGTTCGGGCTGAATTGGAAATGCGGCCACTGTTCTTCCCCCTCGATGAGTACCTGCAATCACTTGATTTTCACTCGCGGGGGACTCCCGCGTCAACATCCGTCCCAAGAAAGGTGATGTCGTAGAGTCACATCGTGCGTATCGGCCTTGGTCTGCCGCAACTTGGCTTCCACGTCACGGGACGTGCCATCGCATCTTTCGTGAGATCGTCCGACTCGATCGGCTTCTCGAGCCTCTGGGTACAGGAACACCTCTTCTATCCGTTGCGCAACACTTCGCAGTACTCGGGGAAGTACGGCACCGAAGTGCACGGCGCGTACCGCAGTTTCTACTCCCCACTCGAACTGCTTTCATTTGCTGCAGCTCTGTCTTCGCACATGATGCTCGGTACAAGTGTCGTCGTGGCCGGTTATCACCGTCCGGTCGAACTTGCTCAGCGCATTGCAACGCTCGATCAGTTGAGCGAAGGACGAGTGATTCTCGGGATCGGTGCCGGGTGGTCGACCGACGAACATGCGCAGATGGGTGTTGACTTTGCGACGCGCGGGAACCGAATCGACGAGTTCGTGCCGGCACTTGTTCGGTGCTGGGATCCGGATCCTGTCGAGTTTCACGGTGCGTTCTTCACGATTCCTGCGGCCGAGGTTCAGCCCAAGCCGTTCAACAACCGTCGACCCCCTTTGATGTCGGGTATGCGCAGTGCCGCTGGCCTGCGTCGCACGGCACGCCACTTCGACATGTGGAATCCGACGGTCGGTACCGGTATCCCGATTGCGGACAACCTCGCGTGGCTCCGCGAACATCAACCCCCGGGAGCCACACCGATGCGTTTGATCACGCGTGTCTACGCGGCGCGTCCCGCAGGCGGCGACGATGGACTCGCTGATGGACTCGACCGCATCCGTGCGGGTCTCGATGAGTCGGCGGCTCTCGGTGCCGAAGAGGCAATCATCGAGTGCGGCTTCTGGTCAGCCATCACGAGCGAACGGGATTGGGAATCGCTACCCGAACGGCTCGCGGAAATTGTCGGCGACTACGACTGACCAGCCGACGAATGCGGCTGATTCCGCGCGACTCGCAAGAACTCGTTCGTTGCGACGGTGAGTCCGCCATCGACCCAAACGACTTGGCCGGTGATGTAGGCCGATCCGGGTGAACAGAGAAAGGCGATTGCGTCGGCGATGTCGCGTGGCGCACCCCACCGACCGAGCGGAAGAGCGCGACCACCGACCTTCGAATCGTCAGGGTCGACCCGACCGCTGCTGCCCTCTGTCACGATGCGACCAGGACCAACGGCGTTCACCCTGATGCCGAGAGGGCCGAGTTCAACGGCGGCCTGCTCGGTCAGAGCTATCACCGCGGCCTTCGAGGACGGATACACGCCCGTGGCGGTAGCGATTGCGCGTGCGGCCGTTGATGCGAGGTGCACGATCGACCCGCCGCCGCCCGCCGCCATCAATGGAGCAACCGATTTGATCCAGATCAATGGAGCAATGACATTCACCCGCAGAACATCGATCGCTTCGCTGATCGGGGTCTCGAGAAGTGGTGTGAAGCGCCAAATACCCGCATTGCTGACGAGCACATCGCAACGATCGAGAGTACCGACGAATTCGGCGACGGCGACTTCATCGCATACGTCGAGTTGAGTGGCACGGCCACCCACGAGTTTTGCCGTCTCTGCCGCGGCGTCGCCGTCAAGGTCCACGCATTCAACCGCGTATCCAGCGGAGGAAAGAACGATCGATGTCTCGCGACCAATTCCTCTTCCTGCACCCGTGACGATCGCTACTTTCCTTCCCGCAGCACCACCGCTCATGATCTCTCCGTCCCTCTTCGATGTCACTTTGGTTCTTTCGGAAGACCGAGAACCCGCTCAGCGATGATGTTGCGTTGAATCTCTTGTGACCCGCCGGCGATGCGGTAGCCGGGTGCGCCGAGAACCTGCTCGGTCCATGCATACGTCCCCCACTCGCCAACGTCGGCGACGAGTCGCGGTCCAAGAATGAGTGCGGCAAGTTCACTCGTTCGCGTGAGGTTCTGTGTGCAATAGAGACGACCAATCGAACCCTCGGGACCCGGCTCCTCTCCCGCCTCGAGACTCGCCGCCACGCGATGTTCGTTCAACTCGTGGATCCGAATATGCGACCACCACGACACCGCGGCGTGACGAAGCAACGGAGACGACCCGGCCCCGACACGTTTGGCGAGCGCCAGCATCTTCGGAACTGCATCGGCACCCAAATCGTTCGACGCGATGCGCTCGGCGGACAGCGTCGTGAGCGCAACACCCCATCCGGAACCTTCCGGACCGAGTCTGTATTCGTCGCCAAGACGAACGTCGTCGAGGAACACCTCGCTGAAGCTCGACCCACCCGACATCTGACGGATTGGGCGCACCGTGACACCCGGAGCATCGAGCGGAACCATGAACGTCGTGAGACCCGCGTGCTTCGCAACGGTCGGGTCTGTCCGGCACACCGCGAGACCCCACTGCGAAAATCTCGCACCCGATGTCCAGACTTTCTGGCCGGTCAGCACCCATTGATCACCATCACGAATCGCTTTGGTTGTGACTCCAGCGAGATCAGACCCGGCACCCGGCTCGGAGAACAGCTGACAGCACATCTCATCGGTCCGCAAAAAAGCTCGATTCCATCGTGCCTTTTGGGCCTCGGTCCCCCACTTGAGAATCGTTGGCGGGATCAACTTTCTCGTGACCTCGAAAATCTCCGATCGGCGCGGAACGTCGAAGTTCCTTTCCTCTTCGTCGAATGCCCGCGAGTAGATCGCGGGATATCCAAGGCCGCCGTCTTCGACGGGCCACGAAATCGTGCCCCAACCGGCATCAAACCGCGCCCGTTCCCAAGCTTTTCCCGCTTCGATCATTTCGACTTCCACGTCGTGGTCGAGGTTGTCGAACAGCGCCACCGAATCGCTTCCCTCTCCCCACGCGCTGTCGTGTACTTTTCGCGGCTTTGCAACGCTGCGGAGCCATCGTTGTGCATCTGCGCGAAAGGCCTCGAGTGTCGGCGGAGTCTTTGGTTGCAACACTGCCTCTCCTTCCACGCACGAGGCTCGCCCTCACGCTCAGGCATTAGGGTAAAGGCGTGATTGAACCGCGCACAAACTCGCCACTGGAATTCGTGAAGATCGACGAGCCGATGGAACGCGTCGCCCGCATCACGCTTGACCGTCCCGGGGCGAATGCGGCAAACACCCAAGTGCTCAAGGAACTCCACCTCGCATTTGATGCGGTGCACGACGCAACCGACATTGATGCCGTTCTTCTCACCGGTGCGGGAAAGGTCTTCTGCTCCGGTAACGACATCCACGAGTTCGCGCAGATGGATTCCGAATACGCAGCAGAGTTGATGTACCGCGTGCGACGGGCGTTCTGGGCGCTCCACGATTGTCCGGTTCCCGTCGTGGCACGCGTCAACGGTGTCGCCTTCGGTACCGGCCTTGCACTCGCATCACTCTCCGACGTGGTCATCGCCTCCGACCGGGCGGTCTTCGGCCTCACCGAACTCGACGTCGGCGTTCTCGGTGGCCTGAAGTTCGCCCGTCGACTCGTACCGGAACATGCGGTTCGACGGATGTTCTTCACTGCCGAGACGTATTCGGCCGAGCAGTTCAAGCAGTTCGGTGCCGCCATCACGGTGGTTCCACACGACTCTCTCGACAACGAGTGCGAGAAGGTTTTGCAGACCATCGTCGGCAAGGGCAGCGTCGCACTGCGGATGGCGAAGCAGTGCATGAACGCCGTCGAGCACCTCGACTTCCGCACGGGCTACGAGTACGAACAGACCTTCACGATCCGCATGTCGGATCGGCCCGAGTCAAAAACGGCCGTCAGGAAGGTCATCGAGGACATCGAGGCTCGCAAACAGGCGAGGGCAAAGAAGTGAAGGTTCGCTCCTCATCGGGAGAGGAGTTCGAAATGGTTCCGAACGCGGTGCTCTCCGGACGCGATCTCTCCGGGGTTTCCGCACCCGGTGCCTATCTCTTCGACGCAAACCTCGAGGGCGCGACCCTTGCTCGCGCCGACCTCACCGGGGCGAGCTTGACCGATGCGTGCCTCCATCGGACGAATCTCAACGGTGCCGCCCTGGCAGGCGCCGACCTGTCCGGAGCCGATCTTCGTTCGGCCGATCTCTCCGGGGCCGACCTGCGCGGAGCACTACTTCGCGGGGCGAACCTTGAGGGGGCGAATCTCAAGGGGGTCACTTACGACCCCAAGCGAACGCTGTGGCCCGACGGCTTTGCTCCCCCGCCGAACACCCCGCGCTGAACCCCAGACACCCAACACGGCCTCACATCACAACGATGCCGCGACCCACGATCCTGCCGGCCTCGAGGTCGTCGTACGCAAGGTTCACATCGTCGAGCGCGTAGCGATTCGTGACGACGCGAGAAGGGTTATAGACACCCTTCGCCGTGAACTCAAGAAGTGCGGCCATGTCGCTGCCGGCGCGTGCGCCGTAACTTCCAAGGATCTGGATCTTGCGGCGCACGGTATGCAGGATGGGAATGCGCGCGACTTGGTCCCGTGCGGCAAGTCCGACCATCACGAGACGGCCCATGTCATCGAGCATCATCACTCCCTTTTCAATGGTCTCAGGTCGACCCAGCGCCTCGAAGACGACATCGACACCACGTCCCCCCGTGATTTCCCGCACTGCATCGGCCGGATCACCATCGAGCGAATTGACGACATCAGTGGCACCAAGCTCGACCGCGGCGGCCAGCTTCTCGGCGCTGACATCAACCGCAATGATGCGTGACGCCCCGAAAGCGACTGCCATCTGGATGATGCTTGATCCGACACCACCGCATCCGATGACCGCCACCGTTTCGCCCACACGCAGTTGACCGGTCGTTCGCACGGCACCGATGGCCGTGAAGCCGCTGCACCCGAGAATTGCCGCATCAAGCAGGTCGATGCCCTCGGGGAGTGGATGGATACCACCAACCGGCGCCACGCAGCGCTCCGCGAGGCCGCCCATGGAGTACTGCGCAATGACCTCACCGTTCGCTCGCCCGAGACGCGAGGTGCCGTCGTAGAGATGACCCGATAGTCGGTTGAACTGAAAGAACGTTTCGCACAATTCTTCGTGTCCGTTTGCACAGTGGCGACATGTCCCGCACGGCATGATGAACGTTCCGACAACCGCCTGACCGACACGAAATCCTTTCGTATCCGGACCGATCGCTTCGATGACTCCGGACACCTCGTGGCCAAGGACGCAGGGCGTCGGAAACCCGACGCTTCCGTGCACAACGTGCAGATCGGAGTGGCACACACCGCAGGCCGCAACCTTGACGAGAACTTCGCCCGTCTTCGGTTCCGGATCCACGAGGTTCTCCACCGCGAACTTTGCGCCGATAGTTTGCAGCACTGCTGCCCTCATCGTTGTCTTCCCTTCAGCTGTTTGCGATCGATCTTTCCCATCGGATTACGGGGCAGTTCCGCAATGAACCGCACATCGCGCGGCACCTTCGGCCCCGCAAGACTCTTCTTCGCCTCGTCGATCACGAACGCCGCGCTCAAGTCGTCGACGGAGGGGACGATGAAAGCGACCGCCCGCTCACCCATTTCCTCGTCGACCGCACCGACAACGGCTGCGTCGGCCACTCCGGGAACCTGCAGCAGCACTCGTTCGATTTCTGCGGGATAGAGATTCACGCCGCCCGAAACGATGAGGTCGGCGCTGCGGCCGGTGATGAAGACATATCCGTCATCGTCAACATGGCCGATGTCACCAAGAGTAAAGACTCCGGGTCGCAGGTGTGCGGCCGCTGTCTTTTCGGGATCGTTCTGGTAAACCACGCCGCGACCGGTTGCGTCGTCGAAAAAAAGCCGCCCTGTTGAACCACGCGGCAGATTGTTTCCGTCGTCATCGACGACCAAGGCGGTGAAGCGAGGTGAGCACCGACCGACCGAGCCGGGATGATCGAGCCACTCGAGAGAGTCGATGGTGCAAATCGTGCCCGATTCCGTTCCGCCGTAGCGTTCTTCGAGAACGGGTCCGAACCACTCGATCATCCTGCGCTTCACCTCGGGTGGACACCATGACCCGGTGTGATCGACGAACTGAAGCGACGACACGTCGAATTTCATCCGTTCGGTTTCGTCGAGCTGCAGAAGCCGGAGAAAATGGGTCGGCACGAACGTCGCACCAGTGACGCCGTGTTCTTCGATTGCGCGAAGCGCTTCGACGGGATCGAAGTGACGCATGACGATGAGCGGCCGGCCGGCCGTGAGTCGACGCAACGAACCCAACGGTCCGGCGTGGTACAACGGCCCGACGGTGAGGAACGGGCCGGCGTCTCGGGGTTCGGGGTACGCGGCGATGTATTCGTCGACCGATCCGCTGAGATTCTGAGGTGTCAGGACACCCTTCGGAAACCCGGTTGTTCCCGACGTGTACAACAGGTTTGCCGCAGCACGACGCATGAGATCAATCGGACCCGATGGGAACTGGTTCAGCCAGGGACGAAACGATCTGACCCCCTGCGGCAACGTTTCGGTGTCGGTGGCGACGTCGCCGAGGAAGACACTGGTGATTCCCACCTTTGTCGCCGCAACCACGACTGACTCGACGGTGGTCGGGTCGCAAAAGACCGCGCCGACGCGCGCGTCGGTGAAGACGTACTCGAGTTCGATCGGCGTCAAGTGGTAACTGAGAGCGGTCAGCTCGACACCCGAATACCGCGCCATCAGAAAGACGAGTGCCGCATCGACGCTGTTGCGCATGACAACCGCGATGCGTGACGACGAAGAAAGCTCGAGACTGTCGATGGCCCGCACGGATCGCTCGCACAGGTCGGCGAGCTCCGCCCACCCAAGCGACCCTTTCAGGTCGCTGAGCGCAACTTGAGTCGGTCGGTCGACGGCGGTACTACGCAGAATTCGGGTCACGGGCGGGTCGCAACTGGTCACGCCCAACGATCGCTGCGAAGGAACGAAGGGTCTCGCCTTCCGGAAGAACGATGATCGATTCCTCACCTTCGCGAATGTCGAGCATGTTGTCGAGCATCTCCTGCTCGGTCGGCGTCCATTTGAGCAGGGGACTTGGCACGCCGCTCGGGTGAAGGGCACGACTGAAATTGTCGTAACAGTCGTACTGCGTGTTCACGTCCCCGAGTCGAACCATTTGTTGCGGGTGCGTCGCCGCCACATGGAACGACTCCATGAACGCCTCTTCGACGATTTTCCAATTGGCGTTGAAGACCTTGGCCACGTGAGCCTCGACGAAGCGCGTCTCGAAGTGCCACGGCGCGGTGTGCTCGACCATCTCGCCCATGTAGTCCTCGAGGGACTCGCCGTTCGGCGATGGATTGATGAAGACGAAACCGCCCCACCGACCCACTCCGACCGACAAGAGGCCGAGTTCATCTTTGTCGATATGAGGAAAGTCCCACTCGGTCGGCACGTAGGCAAGCGTCCCATCGAGGTTCCAGGTGAAACTGTGGAACGGACAGCGCAGAACCGGCGTCCACGTGGACTGCGAAACAAGCTGGCGGCCGCGATGACGGCAAAAGTTCCAATAGGCGCGTATTTCATCGGGTGCGCTCCGCACGATGAGGAACGACATGTCGCAGATTTCGTAGACGAACGTGTCGCCGACCGCAGGAATGTGCTCCTCGCGGCAGGCCATCTGCCACGTGGTGCGCCACATGTATTTCTTTTCGAGCTCGTGAAACTCGCGCGAGATGTACCGCGATACCGGAATCGGATCTGTGCCGGAGAAGTAGGGGCTCTCCTCATAGAAGTGATCGGCCGGCTTCACCCGATCGGAATCGAGGATCTGACGGTAGGTCGGACCAGGGGATCTATTCAGGCTGACGGGGGTTTCTTCAACGCTCATTTGCCATCCCGCCCTTCCGCTTGTTGTTTCACGACGACGTTGCGAAATCGACGGTGATCTTTCAGCGTGCTCGGCACTCGCGGCCCTGTACCGATCCAACCGCACATGTTCGGGCACACGAGAAACCGATCGCCCGACACCCACTGTCCCGAACTGTCGAAGACCCCCGTCCGGTCGCCGTCGACCACCCGTACGCCCTCGTCGCACAGTTCGTAGAGCGCAAGCGTCAACGGATGTCGCATACCTCGCATCAAATCCTCCACTTTCAGTAGACATCTTGCCACCCCCACCCGAAAAAGGGCGAGGCGCGACAGTGAGCCTCACGGATAGTGTTTGCTCATGGCCGGTTCCGAACGACGATCGGTGCTGCGCGTGAGCGAATGGCATGTGCTCGACGAAGCAGAACGTCAGCGATTCTGCGCACGCGGTCTCGCCGAAATCTTCGATCCCGCTCTGCGGACCTCGATCGCCGACCTCGTCGACGACGTTCGGCAAAACGGCGACGAAGCGGTGTGTCGAGCCCTCGCAAAGTTCGATGGGGTTTCGCTGCGCCCCGATCAGCTCGCGATCTCGGCAGAAGCCATCGCCTCGGCAAGCGTGCCCACCGAACTCGAGGCTGCTCTTGCCCACGCCATCACCAACCTGCGGACCTTCAACGATGTCGTCATGGAGCAGGCGGCCGATTGGACTGCCCAGATCGAACCGGGTCTTTCCGCCGGCGAACGCGTCTCTCCGATCTCATCGGCCGGACTCTTCGTACCGAGTGGCAAGGCCTCGTATCCGTCGGTTGCGTACCAGCTCGGCGTTCCGGCCGTCGTGGCGGGCGTTCCCGACATCGCACTGCTCGTTCCGCCCCAGCCGGGGGCAGGCGGTGAAGTTGACCCCGCCGTGCTCGTGGTCTGCCGCATGCTCGGCATCACCCGGGTGTACCGCGCAAATGGTCCTGCCGGAATCGCAGCGCTCGGCTTCGGCACCGAATCCATCTCGCCGGTGCGCAAGATCGTCGGCCCCGGCAGCCCCGCGGTCACCTGCGCACAGGTCGAGATGCAGCGGCACGGTGTGGCGACCATGATGCTGCTCGGCCCAACCGAGAGCCTCGTCATCGCCGATGACTCCGCCGACCCAGTCCGCCTCGCTGCGGATCTCTTGATCGAGGCCGAGCACGGAACCGACTCGTCGGTCGTCCTCGTCACCACATCAACCGCATTGGTGACCAGAGTCGATGCGGAACTCGAACGACAGTTGGCAGCACTGCCCGACGTGCGTGCAACCGCGGCGCGTGCTTCGCTCGGACCGAACGGTGGTGCGGTCATCGTTCGCTCGCTCGAAGAAGCAGCCGCCGTCGCCAACCGATATGCGCCCGAACACCTGCAGGTTGCCGTCGCCGACCGCGACACCGACCGACTCGTCGACATGCTCGTCAACGCGGGTGAAATCCTCATCGGTCAGGACACCCCGTTCAGTGCGGGGAACTTCCTCATTGGTTGCCCGGCTTCCTTGCCGACGAGTGGCTTTGCACACGTGTCGTCGGGGATCACTGCCGCCGCCTTCCTGAAGCGCACCGCGTGGGCCAAGGCAAACGAGGCGGCGCTGCGCCACATGGCGCCATCGATCGTCACGCTTGCCCAACACGAGGGTTTCCCCGCACACGCAAACGCCATCACCAATCGCTTTGAAAAGAAGGGCCCGACATGACGCTGAAGAACACCATCAAGGCAGACCTCACCGCTGCGATGAAGGCGCGCGACGAGATGACGACGTCAACGTTGCGGATGGTGCTCGCCGCAATCACCAACGCCGAGGTTGCGGGTGACCAAGCAGTCACGCTCGACGACAACCAAACGATTGGCGTACTGCAGACCGAGGCGAAGAAGCGTGCCGAAGCGGCACAGATTTACGCCGACGCGGGGCGATCCGAAGCTGCGGCCAAGGAACGTTCGGAGCTCGCCGTGATCGAGCGTTATCTTCCCGCCGCGATGAGCGATCAGGAACTGGACGCCATCATCACCGAGGAAGTTGCGAAAGCAAAAGCAGCCGGTGCCGAGGGCGGCAAAGCGATGGGCGCCGTGGTGAAGGCCGTGCGTGAGCGGGCCGGCAGTGGTGCCGATGGCTCACGCATTGCAGCAGCCGTCAAGGCTGCCCTCAACTAAGCCGTCAAGGCTGACGTTCGCCTTGACTCTCAGACCGAGACGATCAAGTCTCCGTCGTGTGCGGCGACGTGAACCGTTGAGTCTTCGCCCGCCTTGCCTTCGAGAATCAACACTGCGGCACGATCAGCAATCTCCCGCTGAATGACCCGCTTCAGCGGCCGCGCCCCGAAGTCGGGGTCGTATCCCTTGTCGGCCAACAGTTGTTTTGCCTCGGTCGACACCTCGAGCGTGATACGGCGATCGGCCATTCGGGTGATCAGGTGCGCCAGTTGAATGTCGACGATCGCGCCAAGGTCGTCGCGACTGAGTTCTCGGAATCGCACGATCTCGTCGATGCGGTTCACGAACTCGGGTCGGAAGTACTCGACAGGGTCGACGGGAAGATTGCTCGTCATGATGAGGACGACGTTCGAAAAGTCGACCGTACGTCCCTGACCATCGGTCAGGCGCCCGTCATCGAGCACCTGCAAAAGCACGTTGAAGACCTCGGGGTGCGCCTTTTCGATTTCGTCGAGCAGCACGACGCTGTACGGACGTCGGCGCACCGCTTCGGTGCTTCTCCATGTATTCGGCCATGTCGATGCGCACCATCGCACGCTCGTCGTCGAAGAGAAATTCGGCAAGTGCCCGGGCAAGTTCGGTTTTGCCGACGCCCGTCGGCCCGAGGAACATGAACGAACCAATCGGCCGGTCGGGATCGGAAAGTCCGGCTCGACTGCGACGCACCGCATTGGCCACGGCCTCGACGGCCGACTCCTGGCCAATGACGCGCTGATGGAGCAGGTCCTCGAGATGAACGAGTTTCTGCATTTCGCCTTCCATCAAGCGACTGACCGGAACCCCCGTCCACTTCGACACAACTTCGGCGATGTCTTCTGCATCAACTTCTTCTTTCAGCATGCGCTTTGACGCCTGCAGGTCGTCGAGGTGCGCGGTTGCGGCCGAGATGCGTCGCTCGAGTTCGGGAATGCGTCCGTAGCGAATTTCGGCGGCTTTTTCCAGATCGGTCTCACGCTCGACAACGATTCGCAACCCCTCGAGTTCCTCTTTCAAGGTACGTATGGCCGCGATTGCGGAGCGCTCGGACTCCCAATGCTGTTTCATTTCTGCCGTTTGCGCCTGCAGAACGGCGAGCTCCTCGTTCAGCGTTCCGAGTCGCTCGTGCGACGCAAGGTCGGTTTCCTTTTCAAGCGCAACCTTCTCGATCTCGAGTTGGAGAATCCGGCGTTGAACAACGTCGATCTCGGTGGGCAGTGAATCGATCTCGATGCGCAACTTGCTTGCCGCTTCGTCGACAAGATCGATCGCCTTGTCGGGAAGGAAGCGATTGGTTAGGTAGCGATTCGACAATACCGCCGCGCTGACGAGCGCATTGTCCTGAATTCGCACGCCATGGTGCACCTCATAACGTTCTTTCAGCCCGCGCAAAATCGCAATCGTGTCCTGCACGGTGGGCTCGCCCACGTACACCTGTTGGAAACGGCGTTCGAGGGCAGGGTCTTTCTCGACGTACTTGCGGTATTCGTCGAGTGTCGTGGCGCCGACCATTCGCAGTTCACCGCGAGCGAGCATCGGCTTGATCATGTTGCCCGCATCCATTGCACCCTCGGCGCCACCTGCACCGACGAGCGTGTGCATTTCATCAACGAAGGTGATGACATCGCCCTGCGCATCGGTGATTTCCTTCAGGACCGCTTTCAGGCGTTCTTCGAACTCGCCGCGATACTTCGCACCCGCCAACATCGACCCGATGTCAAGGGCGACCAGTCGCTTGTTCTTCAGACCCTCGGGAACGTCACCGTCTGCGATGCGCCGTGCCAAGCCCTCGACAATGGCCGTCTTGCCGACGCCGGGCTCGCCGATCAGAACCGGATTGTTCTTCGTGCGCCGCGACAACACCTGAATGACACGGCGAATTTCGTCGTCACGACCGATGACCGGGTCGATCTTGCCTTCACGCGCACGCGCAGTGAGGTCCTGCCCGTATTTTTCGAGTGCTTGGAACTGTTCCTCGGGGTTGGGGGAGGTGACCCTGTGCGACCCACGGATTCGACGGATTGCCTCGAGCAATTCGTCGCTACCGATGCCGACGCGCTGATTCATTGCATAAAGAAGGTGTTCAACCGACAGATAATCGTCGCGGAGGTCTTTGCGCACCTTGTCGGCATTGGCGAAAACGTTGTTCAGCTCGCGGTTCATCCGCGGCTCTTCACCGCCGTAGGCATTCGGCAACTTTGCAATGGCGTCGTCGGCTTTGTTGCGCAGGGCCAGTGGAGCGACTCCGACCGTCTGCAGGACGGCAGGAATGATCGTGCCTTCCTGTCGGAGCAACGCGGCCATCACATGATCGGGCGTCAACTCGGGATTGCTGCGACCACGCGCGTCTTCCATCGCGGCAGTCACGGCCTCTTGGGTTTTCTGGGTCCACTTCTTCGGATCGATTGCCATGTCGTCACCGTCCTTTCGAGCGATTCAGCAGTCGGTTTCAGTAGTCGATCTCAATAACGATCACGGTCGAAAATGCTCGGCCGCTGCCCGAAGACGACGACCGCCTGCCGCAACGGCACAATTTCGCCGCGTGCGGTCTCACCATTCATGCGGGCCCGGAGTTCGGCAACCTGACGACGAAGTTCGGTAACTTCGTCCTCCAATTGCATCACCATGCGGATGCCTTCGAGGTTCAGCCCTTCGGCGGCAAGTTGGGCGATGCGCCGCAGCCGAGCAATGTCGGCGTCGGTGTAACGCCGATTCCCACCCGTCGTGCGACCGGGATTGACGAGTCCACGCCGTTCATAGATGCGCAGGGTCTGCGGATGCATTCCGGCCAACTCAGCAGCAACGGAAATGACGTACACCGTCTCTTGCCTCGAACGTTTCTCTGCCATGTCCGCGACTCCCCTCAGCGTCCTCTCGGATTGACGGCGACCTTGGCGAGATCCTCGATGGCCGATCGCTCGTCGTCACTCAACTTTGCGGGCACCGCGACATCAACCGTGACGATGAGGTCGCCCGACTTGCCGTCAGTGACGATGCCGCGACCCTTCACGCGGTGCTTGCTGCCCGATTGAGTACCGGCCTTCACCTTCAAGGTGACGCGCGGTCCATCGAGCGTCGGCACGTCGATGTCGGCACCCAGGGCCGCTTCGTGGTACGCGACCGGCACACGAACGAGCAGGTTCAATCCGTCGCGGGTGAACACCGGGTGCGTCGTGACCTTGCACTCGACGAACAGGTCACCCGGCGGTCCGCCGTTGCGGCCCGGCGCGCCGCGGCCCTTCAGCCTGATGCGTTGGCCATTGTCGACACCGGCGGGAATTCGCACCTTGACCTCGCGTGCTCGGTGTTCGATACCCGAACCCTTGCACGACACGCATGGGTACTCGATGATCACACCCCGGCCCTGACAGCGCTGACACGGCGAGGAAAAGGAGAAGAAACCTTGGTTGCTGTCGACCGCACCGCGACCACCGCACTGCGGACACGACTGGGGTGTCGTACCGGCGCGCGCACCGCTGCCGTTACAGCCGGTGCACGATGCCTCGGACGTGAGATGCAACGACGTTGTGATGCCGTGTGCCGCGTCGGAGAAGTCGAGTGTGAGCACTGCTTCGATGTCACCGCCGCGTTGTGGCCCGGTGCCGCGCGCACCACCGCGACCACGGCCGCCGAACATCTGGCCGAGCAGATCGCCGATGCCTTCGCCCATGTCGAAGCGGAAGCCGCCCGGACCCCCGTCACCACCGAAACCCATCGGGCCCATCGTGCGGACCTGGTCGTATTCCTTGCGCTTGTCCTCGTCACCAAGAACGTCATACGCAGCCGACACTTCCTTGAATCGTTCCTCGGCCGCAGCGTTGCCGGGATTCGCGTCGGGATGCAGTTCGCGGGCGAGCTTGCGGTACGCCTTCGTGATTTCCTTCGCGGTTGCCGACTGCGAAACGCCGAGCACCGCGTAGTAGTCCTTCTCGAACCACTCGCGCTGCGGTGCCATGACGTCAGCCCCTCACCTTCACCATCGCGGCGCGCAGCACGCGACCCTTCCAGCGGTAACCGGTGCGGCCCTGCAGGTCGAGCGCTTCGAGACCCTGCTTTTGCAGGGCACCGATCAACGCCGACCAAATGGGCTCGACACCGTCGACGCCGTGCGAGAAGGCCGCTTCACACGCGTCGAGCACCGGCAACAAAGCCTCGGCGATCTTCCCCGTCGAGCGATCGATCTCGTCGGCGGTCTGCGCCGCGGCACGTTTGCGGTAGTTCTCGAAGTCTGCCTGCAGACGCAGCGCAATGTCTTTGTACTCGTCGCGCTGGGCGAGTGCAGCGTCGCGTTCGGCGACCAGGGGGTCGATTATCTCGGCTGCTTCATCACCGACCTGTTCGACCAATTGCTCGTCGCCGGCGGACGTCGTTTCGTCGTTCGTGGTTTGTTCCGACATGACGTCGAGCGATCACTTCTCGTCGACGATTTCAGCGTCGACGATGTCGTCGTCACCGGGCTTCTCGGTCGCGTTCTTGATGGTGTCGATGTCGTTGCCCGCCAGCGCGGCCTTCAGGTCGGCAAGTGGGGTTTCGACTGCCGCCTTTTCTTCTGCGGTCACCTTGTCACCCTGGTCTCGCAGCACCTTTTCGGTTTGGTAGACGAGTGAGTCGGCGTTGTTTCGCACCTCGGCCTCGGCGCGGCGCTTGCGGTCTTCCTCGGCATGCGCCTCGGCGTCCTTCACCATTTGATTGATTGCGTCCTTGTCGAGCGACGACTGGCCGGTGATGGTCATCGACTGTTCCTTGTTCGTCGCACGATCCTTCGCAGAAACGTGCACTATTCCGTTCGCGTCGATGTCGAACGTGACCTCGATCTGCGGCACGCCACGCGGCGCGGGCGGCAGATCGACGAGTTGGAACTTGCCGAGCGTCTTGTTGTACGCCGCCATCTCACGCTCACCTTGCAACACGTGGATCTCGACCGACGGCTGCATGTCTTCAGCCGTGGTGAACACCTCGGTGCGGCGCGTGGGAATGGTGGTGTTGCGCTCGATGAGCTTCGTCATGACGCCACCCTTGGTTTCGATGCCGAGCGAGAGCGGCGTCACGTCGAGCAGGAGAACATCCTTCACGTCACCCTTCAACACGCCGGCCTGAATTGCCGCGCCAACCGCGACGACTTCGTCGGGGTTGACCGACTTGTTCGGCTCTTTGCCGGTGAGCGACTGCACGAGATCCTGCACCGCAGGCATACGGGTGGAACCACCGACGAGAATGACGTGGTTGATTTGACCCTTCGAGAGACCGGCATCCTTGATGGCCTGTTCGAAGGGAATACGGCAGCGCTCGATGAGATCGCTCGTCATTTCCTGGAACTTCGAACGCGACAGCGTTTCGTCGAGGTGCAACGGGCCCTCGGGCGTCGCCGTGATGAACGGCAGGTTGATTTGCGTCTGTTGCACTTGCGACAACTCGATCTTCGCCTTTTCGGCTGCTTCCTTCAGGCGCTGAGCCGCCATCCGGTCGTTGCCGAGGTCGATGTTGTGCGCGGCCTTGAACTGTGCGACCAACCAGTCGATGATGCGCTGGTCCCAGTCGTCACCACCGAGGTTGGTGTCACCGTGCGTGCTCTTCACTTCGAACACGCCGTCGCCGATTTCCAGCACCGACACGTCGAACGTGCCGCCGCCGAGGTCGAACACGAGAACGGTCTCGTCTTCGCTGCCCTTTTCCAGACCGTAGGCAAGTGCGGCTGCCGTTGGCTCGTTGATGATGCGCAACACTTCGAGCCCGGCGATTTGTCCGGCTTCCTTGGTGGCGGTGCGCTGTGCGTCGTCGAAGTACGCGGGCACCGTGATGACGGCTTGGGTAACGGTGTCTCCGAGATACGCCTCAGCGTCGCGCTTCAGTTTCATGAGCGTGCGGGCGCTGATTTCCTGCGGGGAGTAGCGCTTGCCGTCGATGTCATCGGACTTCCAGGCCTCACCCATGTGGCGCTTCACCGAGCGGAACGTGCGGTCGGGGTTTGTGATGGCCTGGCGCTTGGCCACCTCGCCCACCAGCACCTCGCCCGTCTTGGAAAAAGCCACCACCGAGGGCGTGGTTCGGGCACCTTCGGAGTTGGGGATGACGACGGGGTCACCCGCTTCGAGAACTGCAACAACCGAGTTGGTGGTTCCGAGGTCGATGCCGACTGCCTTTGCCATGGGGGTCTCCTGACTGTGTGGGACACAAACTTGAGTGGAAGTGACTCAACTTTAGACGGGGGTGGCCGGCGTTGCCAACCCAAGGGACAAAAAGTTGAGCGAAAGTGACTCAAGTCTCGCTCTCCCCTTTCCCCATCGTCCCCCGACGGCAACAATGGCAAGATGCACGATCTCGTCGTCCGCAACGCCCACCTCGTCGATGGCACCGGCACCCCGGCCCGACCGGCCGACATCGCAGTCGCCAACGGCGTCATCACCGAGGTCGCACCCCATATAGAAGGTGCGGCCCGACGGACGATCGACGCGGCGGGCATGCTCGTCACGCCAGGGTTTGTCGATATCCACACCCACTTCGACGGTCAGGCCACGTGGGACCCGATTCTCGCGCCGTCGTCGCAACACGGGGTGACCTCAATCGTCATGGGTAACTGTGGCGTCGGCTTCGCTCCGGCCAAGCCGAACGCCTCCGACCATGACTGGCTGATCGGTCTGCTCGAGGGGGTCGAAGACATTCCGGGCACGGCTCTCGCCGAGGGCCTGACGTGGGACTGGGAAACGTTCCCTGACTACATCGCATCGCTGCAGCGCCGCGAATGGACCATGGACGTCGGAACCCAGGTCGCACACGCTCCGCTACGCGCCTATGTGATGGGTGAGCGGGGTGCCGACCCTCACGAAGAACCGACCGCTGACGAGTTGGGAGC
>RGCG01000027.1 GCA_009919275.1 Actinomycetota bacterium | reverse complement strand
CCAAGCGACGATGCCGACAGATTGGCCGCGGGAGTGTTGCGCAACGACCTCGAATTGTCCGTCGCCGAACACGCCGCAGGCGAACACTTGCGTTCCATCCGCGTGATCGCGGGCGACCTCGACGGTGCGCGGGGCATTTTCGACCTCATGCCCACCGACACCGAGAGCGACTGGGAGAACATCGCAGCGCGCATGGAGGCCTTTCCGGCCGCGCTCGAGGGCATGCGCGCGTCGTGGCGCGAAGGTTTGGTGCGCGGAGTGGCCGCACCGGTGCGCCAGGCACTTGCCGTTGCCGACCAGGCTGCCGCGTGGGCGGGGACGACCGACGACGGCTTCTTCTCGGAGTTCGCCGCCATCGCAACGGTGTCCGATGCGCTCGCCCAACGTCTGCGTCGCGCTGCACGCGAGTGCTCGACGGCCCTCGACCAGACATCGACTTTCCTTCGTGGCGAATACGCGCGCCACGCCGACCCGAACGACGGTGTCGGCGAAGAACGTCACGCTTTCGCCCGCCGCCGATATCTCGGCATGACAATCGATGCCAAGGATGCCTACGAGTGGGGTTGGGACGAAGTCGCGCGGCTCGACGCCGAGATCCGTCGTGTCGGCGAAGAGATTCTTCCCGGGGCAACACCCGCCGAGGTTCGCCACCTGCTCGATACCGACCCGGCGCGGGCCGTGCACGGCGAAGACAATCTGCGCAACTGGCTGCAGGAACTGATGGACGAGGCGATGGCGTTTCTCATCAACAACAACCACTTCGACATCCCGACATCAATCCGTCAATGCGAGGCGATGATCTCGCCCCCCGGTGGTGCAGCAGCGATGTACTACACGGGACCAAGCGAAGATCTGTCTCGTCCCGGTCGCACGTGGTATCCGTTGAATGGTCGCGCCTCGGTGCCGCGCTGGGGCGAACCGACGACCGCGTACCACGAGGGCGTGCCGGGACATCACCTGCAGGTGGCGATGGCCGTGGTCAATTCCGAGCAGTTGTCGCGCTACCAGCGCAACACATTCGTGTCGGGCCACGGCGAGGGCTGGGCGCTGTACGCCGAACGTCTGATGGACGAATTCGGGTTCTTCTCCAACCCCGACTACCGCCTCGGCTATCTCTATGGCCAGGCGATGCGCGCGGCGCGTGTGGTCATCGACATCGGCTTGCACTGCGGCTTCACCATCCCGGCAGCGTGGTCGTGGCACCCGCGTGAGGCGTGGACGCCAGAACTGGCCCTCGAGTTCCTCACCGAACGCTCTTCGAGCGACGCCGAGTTCAATCGTTCCGAGATCGACCGCTACCTCGGCTGGCCCGGCCAGGCGATCTCATACAAATTGGGTGAGCGCGTGTGGCTCGACCTGCGCGAAGACGCCAAGCGTCGACTCGGTGCGAAGTTCGATCTGCGCGATTGGCACGCATACGGGCTCAACCTCGGCAATCTGGGTCTTGATCTTCTGAAAAGCGAGATGGCGCGATACGCAGCCTGATTACTTGAGGACAAGCACCCGCGTGCCCACCTCGACGAAGTTGTAGAGGAACTCTGCATCGGTGTCGAGCATGCGCACACAGCCACCGCTTTGGAAAGTGCCCAATTGTTCGACGGTCTGCATCGGACCAACCGAGCTGCAATGCCCGCCCTCCCACGCACAAGTGGGAATCGAGTGGAACGAGATCGTGTTCTTGCCGTTGGGGCTGATGGCGAAACGTACCGACCACTTCATCTTGATCTCGGGGAAGAAGATGCTCTGGGAGAACTCGCTCTTCGACATCACCCGGTACTTGCCCGGCTTTGGCACACCTTCACGTCCCGACACCGGAACCGACATCACCACTTCTTCGTTCTCATTCACGATCCACACCCAATTGAGGCTGTTTTGGAAGACGACCCGTTTACCCGTTCCCGTCTTTTCGGGAAGTGGGCGTGGGTTGGCGTGGTTCCACACGACCGTCGTCGTCGTGGTTTCGGCCGGCAGCGTCGTCGTGGTTTCGGGGACGACCGTCGTGGTCGTGTCCGGAATCGTCGTCGGCGGCACGGTTGTGGGCACGGTTGTTGGCACTGTGGTCGGTGCAACCGTGGTCGACGTTTGCGGGGACGCTTCGGCATCGCTTCCCGAACGACCAACGGCGAGAGCAACGCCGGCAATCAGCATGGCGGTCGCAACAGTGGGTGTCAGCCACAACTTTGCGTGTCGACGTGCTTCGCGAGGGGTCACAGTCGAAAAAATTAGTTTCGGCACCCTGCGTCGGTGTGTGATGCCCCGTCAGAGGCTTGATTCCTGCAACTTCCATGTCGCACGCATCGACACCGGAGCATCGGCCATGACCGCCACGCGGCCTTCTTCGAGGAGCTTCAGCATGTGCGACAAAACGCTACGTCGCGCAGGTTTGTGCAGTTCGCGACGAACGTTCGCGTAGAGAACCTCGACGATCTCTCGGATCGTCGAGGGTCCCTTTGTCAGCAGGGTGAGAATTTGTGTTTCTCGTTCGATCCGGTGTTCGAGATACGCAGCGAGAAAAGGGGCGGGGTCGCGAACTGGGTTTCCGTGCGTTGGATACAGAATCGCATCGTTGCGCCTCGTCAGTTTGCGAACCGACTCCATGTAATCGGTCATGTTGCCGTCGGGCGGTGACACAACCGTCGTGCTCCAACCCATGATGTGGTCGCCCGTGAAGAGTGCATTCTCCACGTCGAGGTGCACACAGAGATGATTCGAGGTGTGACCCGGAGTGTGCACTGCCGTTAACGACCAGCCATCGACATCGATGAAACGTTCGCCATCCCGCACGGCGATGTCGGGAACGAAGTCGAAGTCGGTGTGTTCGCGTTCCTCGCCGTCACCGACCTTGTCATTCGTCTCGTCGTCTTCCGTGGTTGGGTCGTCGTCGAAGAGCGCGGATGGCGCAGGACGCGGATGCGGGCCGAATGCGAAAGTCGGTGCACCGGTCGTCTCGCGCAACCAGTACGAGAGTGGCACGTGGTCGGAATGACAGTGCGTCACCACGATTCCCCGCACACGCTTGCCATCGAGTGTGCGTTCGAGAGCCGTACGGTGCGCATCGAGATTCGGACCCGGGTCGATCACAACGACGTCCTCGCGACCGATGATGTAGGTGCCGGTTCCCTTGTAGGTGAACTTCGAGGGGTTCTCGGCAACGACCCGCGCCACCAGTGGCGACAGTCGATTCGCAGCGCCGTAGACGAGACCGTCGAGCGGTTCGACGAAGGGAATTCCCACCACCTGTGTCAACCGGCTGCTTCGCGACGCCGTTTTTTCTTCTCGCGGGGAGGCTGTGTTGTCGTCAGCGGGCTGTCGATCACGTCATGGCGTGTGCCGCGTTGACTTGCAATGGCCTGGACCATGGCCGCACCCGGAAGCGCGAGCAGTGCCCCGATGGGACCGAGCAACGCGGCGCCTGCAATGGCCGAACCGAACGCGAGCGCGGGGTGCAGGTCCATCGTGCGAGCCGTGATACGCGGTGAAACGAGGTAGTTCTCGATTTGTTGGTATACGACGATGAATGCGATGACGAAGATCGCCGACGACGGCTCCTCGATAAAACTGAGGACGAGGGGAAGCACGCCGGCGACGTAGGTTCCAACGACGGGCATGAACTGCGAGACAAGACCCACCCAAATCGCCATTGCGATTGGTGCGGGCGTACCGATGGCCTGAAACGCAATCCAGTGGAAGAAGCTCGACACGAGCGCGAGGAGCGCGCGTGAATAGAGATACCCGCCGGTCTTGCTAACCGCGATGTCCCACACCTCGAGAACCCTTACTTGGCGTTCGGAAGGAAGACGCGAACAGATGGCACGGCGCCACTTCGGGCCGTCGGCCACGAAGTAGAAGGTGAAGAGAAGGACCGAGAAGATCTGCAGCAAGAAACCCAGTGCCTGCACCGAAACGCTCACCACCTTGTCCTGCTGCGCATCGATGAACCGCTGCACCGGTCCGTTGGGGTCGGTGATGCGTTCGTTCACCTGCTGTGGGTCGATGTTCGCATTGAAGTTGCGGTTGATGAAGTCGACGGTTTCGTTGACGTACTTCTCGCTGTTGCGCAGCAGGTCGACGAGCTGCGTCGCCACCAGGGTTGCAAAGAGTGACATCAGTGCGATCGCACCGACGATGACCGAGAGCAGAATCGTGATGGTCGCACGACCGCGCCGCCATCCACGGGCCTCGAGTTTGTTGACGCCGGGCTCGATGTTGGAAATCCCCCCGCAGATCGACGCTCAATTGGCCGGACTCCGCACGACGATCGGCGACGCCGTCCGCTCACGCATTGCCGGACCCGATGGCAATGCCCGAATGCTCGAATTGATGAACGAAGACGGACCGCGCTGGTTCGACGAAAGCCGACCGATCTTTCGTGTTCACGGTGATGCCTCGATGTTCATTGGCGGGCTGCGCGCTCTTCTTCTCCAGTCCATGCACCCGCTCGCCATGGCGGGTGTCGCCACACACTCCGACTATCGCAACGACCCGTGGGGTCGCCTCCAGCGCACGGCCGACTTCCTTGCAGCCACCACATTTGGGTCGGCGCGTGCGGCCGACGAGGCCGTGGCCCGGGTACGAGCGGTGCACAACAGGGTCACCGGTACCGCCTCCGACGGTCGCCCGTACTCGGCGAACGACCCACACCTGCTGCGCTGGGTCCACATTGCCGAAGTCGACAGCTTCTTGGCAGCACACCAGCGGTTCGGCGAAAAGCCCCTCGACCAAGATGAACGCGATGGTTACGTCGCCGACACCGCACGGGTTGCGCGCGCGCTTGGGGTGCCCGCCCCACCCGAATCGGAACGCGCGCTGCGCGACCAACTGCGCATGTTTCGTCCCGAGATGCACGCGTCAAAAGAAGCCAAAGAGGCGGCGCGTTACCTCGTCCTCACCCCACCCCTGCCGATGCCCGCACGTATCGGGTACTCCGCCATTGCGGCAGCGGCGATTTCGACCCTGCCGCGTTGGGTGCGCGTTCCGTTACGCCTGCCCTACGTTCCGGTTGCCGACGTGTTGGTGGGTAGACCTCTCGGCGAGGCCGTGACACGACTCTTCCGATGGGTTCTTGTCGAACCCGACACGGGAATCGACACGGAAACGGTCAAGCCCGGCGCGACTGCTGATTGAACGCGCTCGCTGCGCGCACGAACGCGCTGTACAGCGACTGCGACGACCAACCAACCGCGATGAGACCGTCACCCAATTTGTCGAGTCCCTGGTGGTGGAACGACGAACCCGTGATTGTGGTGGTGCCAAGTGCCTTGTGCACCTTTGATCCTTCGCTGATGGTCACGTCGTGCACCGCAAATTCGGCACCGGCAGGGAAGGCCGTCGGTCGGTGCTGCGGACCACCCGATTCATCGATGTGCTGTATCAGCGTTCCACCCATCGCGACATTCACGAGTTGGATGCCGCGGCACACCGCGAGGACGGGAACACCAAGTTCAAGAGCGGCACGCAGAAGTCCGATTTCGAAGTCGTCCTGGAAACGATCGACACCGTAGGTGGTGGAATGCGGCTCTTGTCCGTACAGCTCGGGGTCGACATCGGGCCCACCCATCAAAAGCAGTCCGTCGAAGCGCCCGACAAGGTCGACAGCGACCTCGTGGGTGATGTGTTGCGGTGAAACCACCACCGGTTCCCCGCCGCCACGCAGTACCGAGTCCATGTAGCGCCGGCCGGCAAACGCCACCGCATCCCGCGACACCCGACCCGCGACAGCGGTACGTCCGGCGACGGCGATCAGCGGCGACATGTCAGTCGGCGACGGTGATGGTGACCGAGTTGATGACGACGTCGGTCTTCGGACGATCACCGGGTGCGGTAGGGACGCTCTGCATCGCCTCGACAACCTCGAGACCCTTCACGACCTGGCCAAAGAGTGCGTATGCGGGAGGAAGACGACAACCGTCGGGACCCGAGATGATGAAGAACTGCGAACCATTGGTGTTGGGTCCGGCGTTCGCCATGGCGAACGAACCGATCTTGTATTCGCCGGCCTTCGGCAACTCGTCTTCAAAACGGTAACCGGGACCACCACGGCCCGTGCCGGTGGGATCGCCACCCTGGCAAACGAAGCCCTTGATGATGCGGTGAAAGATGATGCCGTCGAAGTAGTGGTTCAGTGCGAGGAACACGAAGCTGTTGACGGTCTTCGGAGCCTTGATCGGATCGAGAGCGATGACCATCGTTCCCATCGATGTATCCATGGTCGCGGTGTAGCGCTTGGCCGGGTCGATTCCCATTTCGGGATACTCGGCGAATTGTTGCTGCTTGGGTGCGGAACCGTCGAAGGGCGGGAAGGGAGTGGGCATGCGCGAGACGCTATCTGCCTATGCTGTCGTCGTGAGCAATTCGGAGTCGGCCGTTCCCAACCTCGACGAAATCGAACAAGACCTGGCCGACGTTGAGACGGCGCTCGTCCGCCTCGAAGCCGGCACGTACTGGACCGATGAAGTGACGGGTCAGCCGATTCCCGACGAGGTTCTGGCGCAGCGGCCAACCGCGCGCCGCGCCAACTGACGGCGGATCAGCTGCGTTCGCGCAGGTTCGCGAACAACCGCAGCAGTTCGAGATACAGCCACACCAGCGTGACCAGGATGCCGAGGCCGGCGTACCACTCCATGTGCTTGGGAAGTCCGTTGCGCTCGCCTTGTTCGATGAAATCGAAGTCGAGCGCCAGGTTCAGTGCCGCAAGACCGGCCGCAAAGAGGCTGATGCCGATGCCGAGAAGGCTGCCGTTCGACAGGAACGAAACCTCAGCGCCAAAGAGCCTGAAGAGCAGGGCGATTCCGTAGAACACCATGAGTCCGATCGTTGCGCCGATGACGGTGCGGCGGAACTTGTCGTTCACGCGAATGATGCCCGTGCGATACAGCACCAACATGACAACGAAGACACCGGCCGTTGCGCCGACGGCCTGCAGAACGATTCCGTCGTATTCGATGTTGTACGCATGTGAGATTGCTCCGATGGCGGCACCTTCGGCGAGTGCGTAAACGGGTGCGAGGAACCGCGCAAGGTTCGGCTTGAACATCGCAACGATTGCGCAGACGAACGCGACGAGCACGGCGCCGATGACCCAGCCCGGGAAGACGACCTGGCCGGGAGCGGGTTCACTGACGGTCGACCATCCGAACACTGCGGCGGCGAGCAGAAGTGCCATCAACACGAGGGTCGCACTGACCGCACCGCTTGCCGTCATGCGAGCGGTACCGACCCACGGACTCACCGGTCCGTCGGTGACCGGTGGGGCCCAGGTTCCCGCTGGTGCCTTGCCGGCGTCGGCTTCGGAGGCCGCCCAACCCGAACCTTTTGTTGCGTTTCGCTCGAGGACTTTGTCGTTGAGGAGGGGGTTTGACATACCCCGAAATTACCGAATCTGCGGCGAAAAATAAATGGTCTCCGCTCGGTTGTGAGACTGATGCGCGTCGGTATCGTATGCCGCGTATGGCGAAGGATCGGGTCGACCGCGACGAAGAAGACCTCGTCAGGCTCTATCTCACCGACATCGGCCAGTACGCCCTCCTCACAAAAGACGACGAAGTTCGTTTGGCGAAGGCAATCGAAGCGGGCAAGGAAGCACAAGCCGAATTGAACGCCAACGACAAGTCGTTGACGCCGACAAAGAAGCGTGAGTTGCGTCGGGTTGCCAAAGAAGGCGAAACCGCCGAGCGCGCTTTCGTGCAGTCGAACCTGCGACTCGTCGTGTCGATCGCAAAGAAGTACCAAGCGTCGGGTCTTCCGCTTCTCGACCTCATCCAAGAGGGCAACCTCGGCCTGATGCACGCCGTCGAAAAGTTCGACTGGCGCAAGGGCTTCAAGTTCTCCACCTATGCAACGTGGTGGATCCGCCAGGCAATCACGCGCGGTATCGCCAACACGGGCCGCACCATCCGCCTGCCGGTCCACGCCGGCGACACGCTCGCCCGTTTGCAAAAGGCCCGCTCGCGACTCGAGCTGAAGTACGGCCGTCCGGCCACGCTCGCCGAGCTCGCCAAGGAAGTCGAGATGCCCGAAGACAAGGTCACCGAAGCCTTGCGTTTCGCGGCCGAGCCTCTGTCGTTGTCGGAACCGCTGCGCGAAGACGGCGACGCCGAACTGGGCGACGTGGTCGAAGACCGCTCGGCCGAATCACCCTTCGAGGTTGCCGCCACTGCGCTGCTTCCCGAAGAGATCCAGCGTCTGCTCGCACCGCTCGACGAACGCGAGCGCGAGATTCTTAAACTGCGTTTCGGTCTCGACCGCGGCGAGCCGCGCACACTCGAAGAAGTCGGTGAACACTTCAACCTCACACGCGAGCGCATCCGACAGATCGAGGCGCGTGCGATGAGCAAGTTGCGTCATCCCTCCAGCGACACCGGCGCGCGCGACCTTCTCGCGGTCTGACGCCCGCGCTTCACACCGACTCGGCAACTTCGGGTTTGCCGACGAGTCGCTTGAGTGCACGTGCTCCGGCACCGACCGCCAACCCTGCTACCAGTGGAACGGTCAGGCGCACCACGATCGAGTCTCCGAGTCCCGGAACGAATTTGTTCGTCACGGTCTCACGCTCGATGACAACGGCCATCAACAACGCGACGGCCGCCGACGCGACAAGTGCATCAACAATCTCGTCTCGATGACTGAACACTGCCGTTGCGACCGAAATGATGACGGCGAGAACGCCGAGGGCGAACATTCCCGGTGCACCACGTGCCTGCGTCGGTAGACCCCAGAACATGAACGCTCCGGTGACGGCGAACACCGCACCGCCGGCGGCAAGCTCCCGCGGCGCACTCCGACGGGACAAGACGAAACCAATGACAAGCGCCGGAATGGCGAGGATCCACCACCACGTGCCGGGTGCGTCGCGCACGTAAAGACCACCTGCGACCACGGTCGCAACGCCATCAATCTTCATCGGAATGGTCCACTGCTGCACCAAACCACTCTCGTCAGTCGCACGTGGGGCTGCAGTGCTCATCCAATGGACACGATGGTCGTGCCACAGCACCGTTCCGTTCGTCGACTCACGACGCCACACCGGATCGGCGGTCGAGGTCGGCTTGTCGTCAATGGAGGTGGCGCCATAACGAGTTCTGCTCAACTCGTGGGTTTGCGACGCAACATTGACGAATGCGTCGCCGTTCGCATCGACGCGCACGAATGGTTCGTCGTAGTAACCGTTCATCTCGACCGTATGACCACGCTCGACACGCATGCGCACAAAAGCGTCCCCACCGACAATGTCGATCTTCACCGCCGGATTTGGTGGGGTGATCGATTCGACAATGCTTTCGGTGTTGCCGGGCTCGGCCGGGTCGGCCGACGCCCCCGACGGCGGCACGACCGCGATGAACCCGAACGTCAACAACAGCAACGCCCGGATTCGTGATGCGACGAATTGGCGGAGGTGGACGGGAATCGAACCCGCCGGACGAGGATCACTCGTCCCAACCGCTTTGAAGGCGGCGGAGCCCACCAGGCGCACGGACACCTCCATGACGACCGAACCGTAGCCGATGAACAGTCGAATACGACCTGCCGAATGTGATGGTGCCTCCGCACACATGGGGTCGGACGTAAACCAACCGTGTGAAAGGACTCCACGTGATCATTCTCTGCAGGTCGGCCAAGGGAGGAAGCGGCACAACGGTGACAGCAGCCGCGCTCGGCTTGTTGTTGGCGGCACGCCATCGAGGGGGCGGTTACATCGTCGATCTTCGGGGCGACCTTGCCGCGACACTCGGCATTGCCGAACCCGAAGGGTCGGGGATGTGCGAGGTGAATTCCGCACTGCGCCTCCTCCCCCGCTCATCATCCACGGGTTTCAGCGAGACGCAATGGTTGTCACTTGCCACGGAACTGACGTCGCTGCGCGGACCCGTCGTCGTCGATGTCGGAACGACCGTGCCCGGCAACCCACTCATGGAAGCGGCAACCGCGTCGTATCTCGTCACAAGACCGTGTTATCTCGCCCTTCGCCACGGAGTAAGGCACGGTCAACGTGACGACTACGCAGTCGACGGATGCATCCTCGTCGACGAACCGGGCCGGGCACTCACATCGGGTGATGTCGCCAAGGTTCTCAACATCCCCGTGTGTGCGACGGTGCCGTACGACCCGGCGATCAGCCGCGCGGTCGATGCGGGCCTTTTGTCGCACCGGGTTCCCCGTGTCCTCGACGAGGCACTTGCAGACCTCATTGCCGAACACACGACCAAGTGAGATCCGCGGTGCCAACGGAACTTTCTGCTCTTCTTCATGACGCCGACGTCCGTGAAATCGTCGTCAACAACGACACCGAGGTCTGGGTCGAACGCACATCGGGACTCTCGCGACTCGATGACATCGGCACAGGTGAGGCTGCGGCATTTGTCGAGCGTTTGCTCGCACCTCTCGGTCGTCGTGTCGACATGGCCTCACCCGTTGTCGATGCACGACTGCGGGACGGATCGCGTCTCTGTGCAGCGATACCGCCGGTCAGCCCGCACGGCTTGAGTCTCGCGATCCGTCGCTTTGCCCACGGACGTCACTCACTCACCTCGTTCGCCGATGCACGTACCGCCGACCTCATTTGCAGCGCGCTCGAGCGACGTCTCAACATCGTCGTCTCCGGAGGCACATCGACGGGCAAGACGACCCTTCTCGGGGCGATGGCCGAGTTGCTCCCCTCATCCGAACGGCTCATCGTTCTCGAGGACACAAACGAGTTGCGTGTCCGTCATCCGCATGTCGTGTATCTCGAGACCCGGCCCGCAACCACCGAAGGAGTGGCCGCAATCGAATTGTCCGACCTCGTGCGTCACGCACTGCGCCTTCGCCCCGATCGCCTCCTCGTGGGCGAAGTGCGCGGTGCCGAAGCATTCGACATGCTCCAGGCCATGAACACCGGCCACGCCGGTTCGCTCTCCACGTGCCACGCGAACTCCGCCGTCGACACCCTCCACCGCCTCGAATCGATGGTTCTCCGGGCAATCGCCAACTGGCCGTTGACCGCGGTGCGCTCGTACGTTGCATCCGCAATCGACCTTGTCGTCCATGTGGAACGGACGACCGATGGTCAACGCCGAATCGCCGACGTGGTTCGCGTCGACGGCACGCTCGGCTCCGACGGCAACTACATCGTCGCCACGCTTCTCGACAGTTGACGATGCAGTCCATTCATTCGGTGGTGCCAGGAATCGTCGCACGCCAGCTCGCTCTTCGACGTCTCTCGGGTCGATCGATTCACTCGATCAACTGGCCGAAGTTGCCGGGCATGCGGCGCGAGACGGCTGATCCGACTCTCGAGGCAGCGGCGTTTCTCGATGGGGTCGACCGGCATCTCCGGCTCGGCTCATCGCTGCGCGGCGCCATCCAGGCCGCCGTCATCGAATCGGACTCGATGACGATCCGCGAAGGACTTCGCGTTCTCTTGCTCCACTGCCGAACGGGAGCTCCACTCGATGATGCCGACGTTCTTGCCGATGCGGCACATCGCCCATCCGACCAGGCGTTCTTCATCAGGTCACTCGTTGCGGCAGGTGCGGGTGGCGGTGGAGCTTCGTTTGCACTTCAGCGTGCCTCGTGGGCCCTTCGCGAGCGTCATGCGATTCGCGCCGAGCGACGCATGTATGCGGCACAGGCCGTCTTTGCCGCACGTGTCCTTTCATGGCTTCCGTTGGTGTTCGGCGCGCTGATGAGCCTCACGAACTCCTCGGTTCGCTCGGCCTACTTCGGCGGCCCGATCGGTCTTCTGTGCGTGGTTGCGGGCCTTGCTTTGAACTTCATCGGCAGGCGATGGATGAGGAGAATCACGTGTTCGTTCGACTGAACAGCCGCCTTTCCGTCTTTTTGCGGGGACGAACCGCGCACGCATCCGCCGCACTCGTCGAATTCATCGACCTGCTCGTTGTTCTCCTGAAGAGCGGACGTACGTCGCATCAGGCTCTCGACTGCATTGCACGTTGGGGTTCGGAGGACGTTCAACACGCGGCGGTGCGGATTCTCGATCGTTGCGCGGTGGGCGAGCGCCTGGCCGATGCATTGGGTGAATTGCTCGTCGTCTTCGGTGCACCGGCGGTGGGCATCGCCAACACGCTTGCGGCCGCGGAACGTGACGGTCTACCCATCGCGGCCGTTCTCGATCGACTCGTCAGTGAAGCGCATGCCGAACGTCGCCGGCAGGCCCAAATCGACGCCTCAAAGTTGCCGATCAAGCTTGCGTTTCCGCTCGTCACTTGCGTCTTGCCGTCGTTCGTTGCACTCACCATCGTGCCGATCCTCATCGGCGCCCTCTCTTCACTGACAATGACCTAGCCACAGACCGCGCCACGTCTCTCCACGAAAGGAACAAACCCATGAACTTCCACTTGCCACATCGTCTCCGTCGACTGCTCGACAACGACGACGAAGGCCAGGCAACCACCGAATATGCATTGATTCTCTTGGCTGCAGCCGTCATCGCCGTTCTCGTCATCACATGGGCCACCGCTGGAGGTGGTGCCGGGCGCATTGGTGACCTCTTTGATTCGGTATTCGATGGTGTTCTCGACAAGACCACGCAAACGACCGTCGGACCCTGAGGGCCAGGCCGTGGTGGAACTCGCACTCGTTCTTCCACTGCTCGCCATCTTCACGGTTGTGATCGCCCAGTTCACGTTGGTCGCCCGCGACCAACTCGCCCTTTGGCAATCGGCACGCGACATCTCACGACGTGTCGCCGTGGCAAGCGACCCCTACGCCGAAGCACGACAACATCGCTCACCACAAACCTCGATCGACATCACCGATGGCGCCGTGACGGTCGATATCTCACGCCGTACCAGCCTCACATTCGCCGGATTCGGCTTTCTTCGGCGATCGGTCACGCTCAACGCGCAAGTGAGCATGGCCCTCGAGCCACAAGTAGCGTTCTCCTCCGATGCTGGTGGTGACAACTTCGATGCACGAGGACCGTAATGGTCGTCAGCAACTCGTTCTGCACGTCGAAGGTGACGTTTCAATGTCAACGCTTCCCCGGCTCACCGACTCCCTCAATCGAGAATTGGCCGCGGCGACCGCACCAACGGTGCTCGTCGACATCGACTCCGTTGGCGTCATCGATGACGCGGGACTTGGAATTCTCATGGGCTTTGCTGGTCGCGTCCGCTCGTCCGGACGATCGGTTGCGGTCGTAGCGTCACTCGCTCGATTGCGTCAACGCCTCACCGAGTCCGGTTTCGATCGCGCAGTCGATGTGGCATCCTCGATTGTCGATGCCGGGCGTGTTGCACGATGAAGGATCTCCCCGCAATTCTCGTGTTCGGCGATCAGTTGAACCGCTCCATCGGAGCACTCGCAACTGCGACACCAAAGACCCATCGGGTGCTGTTCATCGAGTCGACCGAGAAGATCACGTCCCAACCGTGGCATCCGCAGCGGCTGCACTTCTACCTCTCGTCCATGCGTCACTTCGCCGCTGAATTGCGCCGCGAGGGTTTCGTCGTCGATTACGTGAAGGCTTCGTCATTCCGAGCCGCCTTGACCGACCACCGAACTTCGGAAATCATCGCCACCGAGCCGAACAGCCACCGCTCGAGACTGCTCCTCGTCGATCTCGGAATCGAGACGGTGAAGTCGAACCAATTCCTCCTTCATCACAACGATTTCGCGGGATGGGTCGACGCTCGGCGGGCCAAGGGCTACAAGACCTTCAAACTCGAGGACTTCTACCGGCATCAGCGCTCCCGTCTCGATGTGCTGATGGACGGCGACCAACCTGTCGGCGGCAGGTGGAACTACGACGACGAGAACCGCGAACCGCCTCCGCGGGATGGTCACGATCGCTGGCCGGCTCCGCTTGTCGACGAACTCGACGACATCGACCGCGCGGTGCTCGACGACATCAACGGACTCGGCGGCAACGGAGCCGCCCCGGTTGGGTGGTGGGCAACATCACGAGCAGGAGCTTTGCGCCGCCTTTCGCACTTCATCGACAACCTGTTGCCGATGTTCGGTCCACATGAAGATGCGATGCTTTCCGACAATTGGCACCTCGCCCACTCTCTTCTTTCGCCGTACCTGAACAACGGTCTGTTGATGCCCGCCGAAGTCGTGCGTGCCGCCGAACAGGCCTACCTCGAAGGTCGAGCCGACATCGCATCCGTCGAGGGATTCATACGCCAGATCATCGGATGGCGCGAATACGTATGGGGGCTCTATTGGATGTGGATGCCCGATTACCGCGATGAAAACGCGCTTGGGGCCGATCTCGATTTACCACCCGTTTTTGTCACGGGCGAGACGTCGATGAATTGCGTCGGAAAGGTTGTCGATGGCGTCAACCACCGGGCTTGGGCACACCACATCCAACGGCTCATGATTCTCGGCAATCTCGCACTCACCTCGGGCGTCAACCCCCGACAATTCACGGACTGGATGTCGCAGGTCTTCATCGACGCCGCCGAGTGGGTGATGGTGCCGAACGTCATCGGCATGGCCCTCTTTGCCGATGGCGGCCGTATGGCCACGAAACCGTATGCGTCGGGTGGCGCGTACATCGACAAAATGAGCGACTACTGCACGGGCTGCCTCTACGACCGCAAGAAGCGGGTTGGCGATGATGCTTGCCCGTTCACCACTCTGTACTGGGACTTTCTCGACCGGCATGCCGACACGTTCGTCCGCAACCCGCGCATCGCGACCCAGGTGCGTTCCGCTCAGAAACTTGCCGACATCGTCGAGGTTCGCATCAGGGCCTCCGAAGTCAAAGATCTCCTCCGCTCCGGCCGACTCTGAACCGGGTGGTCACTCGTCAGCGGTGAGAGGGTCAGAAAACCGGAGGGTAAGGATTGGAAAAGAATCCGACTCGGCGCACTCCTCGGCGCCAACCGTTGTCTGTACCGTTTGCTACATGACCACGGCTCCGCATGGTGACGCTCCCCGCGTTCTTGTTGCCGAGGACGACCCGGCGGTTCGATCGGCCGTCGTGCGCGTGCTCGAGCTCGAGGGGTACCGCGTGTCTGCAGTGAACGACGGCGCAGCAGCTCTTGCCGCCATGACATCGGCGCCACCCGATGCGGTCGTGATGGACGTGATGATGCCCTTCGCCGACGGACTGACGGTGTGCAAAGAGGCCCGTCTGCGCGGGTCGCGTGTGCCGATCCTCCTGCTCACGGCAAAACACGAAGTGAACGACCGCGTTGCCGGGCTCGATGCCGGAGCAGACGACTACCTCGTCAAGCCGTTCGCCATCGACGAACTTCTGGCCCGTGTGAGGGCCTTGTTGCGCCGTCGTGTCACCACGGAAGAGGCATCGATTCTCCAGGTGGGCGACCTTGTGCTCGATGCCGCACGACGCGAAGTCCGACGCAACGGCCGCGAAATACACCTCACGAAAACCGAATTCGATCTGCTTGAAGCCTTGATGTTGCGTGCGGGCCTTGTCGTCACGAGAGACCAGCTCTACGAAGAGATCTGGGGTTACGACTTCGAAACCGGGTCGAAGTCGCTCGATGTCTACATCGGCTATCTGCGGCGAAAGACCGAGGAAGATGGTGAGCCCCGTGTTGTCTTCACTGTTCGCGGTGTCGGCTACACGGTGAAGGCATGAATCTCCGCAAGAAACTTGCCCTTGCCAGCGGTCTCGTCACCCTCGCCACCGTCGGCGTTCTCGCGGTCAGCGCCTATGTCATTGCCAGCCATGAACTGCGGTCCCAGGTTGACGATTCGCTCAAGTCCCGTGCGGCAACCATCGTGCGCGAGATCGACCGGGTACTCGACCGTCGCGACTTCTTTGGTCGCCAACGCCAACCTCTCGGACCCACTCTCCTACAGCCCGAATTCGATGCGATCACCCAGGTTGTCGACGCCAACGGCGCCATCCTCGCCAGCCTCGGCCCTGCTGAACTCACGGTGAACGGCACCGATCTCGAACTGGCTGCGGCAAACATCGGTTTCATCGGACGCTTCGCGAATGCGCAAGTCGAAGGCAAGTCGTACCGCGTCTACACGCTCTCATTACCCGCGGGTGGAGCACTGCAGCTCGGACGCGACATCACCGACATCGAAGACGCCCGATCGGGCCTGCAGGCATGGCTCATCGTCATCGGTCTCGTGGGTATCGCACTCGCCACCCTCGTTGGCTGGTTCATCGCACGACGCACCACTCGGCCCATCGAACAACTCGCAAGCTCCGCCGACGACATCGCCCGAACACAGAACACGACCGACCCCATCAACATCGCTGCAACCGGCGAGATCGGAAATCTCGTCACCAGTTTCAACACCATGCTGGGTGCCCTCGGACGCAGCCTCGCCCAACAAAAACAGCTCGTACAAGATGCGAGTCACGAACTGCGCACGCCACTCACCAGTCTGCGGGCGAATGCCGAACTACTCGAACGGCCAGACCTACCCGCCGATACCCGGCGCGAGATCATGAACGACATCCGCGCTGAAGTCGACGAGCTCACGGCGCTCTCCAGCGAACTATCCGCCCTGGCGAGCGACCAACGGTCGTCGGAAAGTCCTGCCTCGGTACGGCTCGACGATGCGATGCGCGATCTTGTCGACCGCGCACAGCGACGCACGGGTCGGGCAATTCAACTTCAGACATCCAACGCGGCCACGGTCATGGTGAGGCCGAATCAACTCGATCGCGCCGTGTCGAACCTCATAGACAACGCGGTGAAGTTCAGCCCCTCGAAGACACCGGTCGACGTTTTCGTGCGCGGGGCACGCATCGAAGTGCACGACTCGGGACCGGGCATTGCTCCCGAGGATCGTCCGTACGTCTTCGATCGCTTCTACCGAGCCGCTGCAACGCGCGCGATGCCGGGCTCGGGTCTCGGCTTGGCAATCGTGAAGCAGTTTGCCGACATTCACGGCGCGCAGACTCTGGTCGGCGCGTCGGGTACCGGGGGCGCAATGGTCGGAATCGACCTATCACCGACCGCCAGCTGGGGTGGCGTTGCTCACCCCATCGGTCCGGAATGACGGATCGAACTTGCGCAACTCCGCACGTGCAATGGTCATCTTGTGCACCTCGTCCGGCCCGTCCGCCAGACGCAGGCCGCGGATGTGGGCATACATGCGCGACAGCAGGAAGTCCTGGCTGACGCCGCCCGCTCCGTGCACCTGAATCGCACGATCGATAATTTTCAAGGCAACGTTCGGTGCGGCCACCTTGATGGCCGCGATCTCGGTGCGTGCACCCTTGTTACCGACGGTGTCCATCAACCATGCAGTCTTCATGGTGAGCAAACGAACCATTTCGAGTTCGATACGCGCCTCGGCAATCCAATCCTGGATGTTCGAACGTTCCGCGACGCGCTTGCCGAACGTCGTGCGCGACAATGAGCGCGAGCACATCATCTCGAGTGCACGCTCGGCCGCGCCGATGGTGCGCATGCAGTGATGAATGCGACCCGGACCGAGACGTGCCTGACTGATCATGAAACCGTCACCCTCGTTCGCAATGAGATTCGAAGCGGGGACGCGCACGTTGTCGAACACCGTTTCCGAGTGACCCTCGTGGTCGATGAAACCGAACACCTTGAGGTTCCGCTTGATGGTGACACCAGGCGTGTCGATCGGAACGAGAATCTGGCTCTGCTGCTGGTGCGGAGGTGCGCCAGGGTTCGTCTTCCCCATGACGATGAGGATCTTCGTCAGCGGGTGCAGACCATTCGATGTCCACCATTTGACCCCGTTCAACACGTAATGGTCTCCGTCACGCTCGATACGCAGCGAAATGTTCGTCGCGTCGCTCGATGCGACCGCGGGCTCGGTCATTGCAAAGGCCGAACGGATCTTCCCCTCGAGCAACGGACGCAACCACGTGTCCTGTTGTTCGGGCGTGCCGAACATCGTGAGCACTTCCATGTTTCCCGTGTCCGGCGCGTTGCAGTTGCACGCCTCGGGCGCGATGAACGAACGCCCCATGATCTCGGCGAGCGGTGCGTATTCGGCGTTCGTGAGTCCCGGACCCCACTCCTTGTGCGGATGGAAGAGGTTCCAGAGGCCGCGCTTGCGTGCCTCGGCTTTCAGTTCTTCCATGATCTTCGTGTGGGCGTGTGGATTGCCCGACGCCTCGAGTTCCTTTTCGAACACCGGTTCGGCCGGGTAGACCTTTTCGTCCATGAACGCGAGGAGCTTCTCGCGGTATTCCTCGCAGCGGGGAGTCAGAGCGAATTCCATGGCGACACGGTAACCAAGGCTCCCCGTGCGCGACGAACGCGGGCCCTGGCTACGACCAAAGACTGCGCGGATAGTCGCCGTGTTCGATGAGGCCACCGATCGACGCCTGCACGACCTCTTTGTCCTCGCGGTACGTGACGCCGAACCACGACGAATCGGTGCGCAGAACGCGGCACGTTGCGACACCCTCGTTCACCAACTGTCCGACGGTGAGCGGGATGAAGCACTCGCTCTTGGCCTCACCACCCGAGATCTCGAGAAACTCGCGAAACACACGATCGAGATGATCGAAGAGACGGGGCGTGAACCCCCACATGTTCATCGAGACCGGCTCGTCCCCGGAAAGCCGCACGACCGTTCCGTCATCACGCGTGTTCCTTGCCGCAGAACCGTCGCGTTCGATTTTTGTCATCTCGTCGATTGCCGTCAAGAAGCCCTCGGCGCTCGCCGCGCACACACCACGCGCAACGCTTCCGTGGTCGGACAGGGTGTTGCGCAATGTGAAACCCACCATCGCGAAATCAGTCGACGACGGAGCCACGCCCGTCAGATGCGATGCGAGCACACCGTACGAGTCGCGCCCGTAGAAGTCGTCGGCGTTGATGACGGCAAAATTGTCTCGGATCTGTTCGCGTGCACAGAGGATCGCGTGGGTCGTCCCCCATGGCTTTTCCCGACCCTCGGGGACCACGAAACCCGACGGCAGGCGGTCGAGCGTCTGGAAAGCGAAATCGACGTCGATGCGATCGGCGAATCGGGCCGCGACACCCCTACGGAACGCGTCTTCGAAATCGGGTCGGATGATGAAGACGACCCGACCAAAGCCCGCACGCAACGCGTCGTACACCGAATAGTCGAGGATCGTTTCCCCCGACGGCCCCATCGGATCGATCTGTTTCAGGCCGCCGTAGCGCGAACCCATGCCGGCGGCGAGAACAACGAGTGTGGGCGACATCGCCGACACGCTAGTTCTGGTCCGTGCCGCGAGTCCGCTTGCGGAATCCGCGACGGTCTTCGGTTCGTTCGCGTTCACGCTGTTCCTCTTCGACGGCGGCCTCTTCGGCGACGAGACGTTCCATTGCGACGAGCCGTGCGGCCGAAACTGTCCCCGCCGCGATTGCTGCCTGCACGGCGCACGATGGCTCGTCTTGGTGTTTGCAGTCGCGGAATCGACAGTCCTCGGACAGGGCAAAGATGTCGGCGAATGCCCGCTCGATTCCGTGACCACTCGTCCACAGCGTCACGGCCCGCAACCCGGGCGTGTCGATGAGCCACCCGCCCGACGGCAGTGCGACAAGTTCCGCTGCCACCGTGGTGTGACGGCCGCGCTGGTCTCCTTCGCGCACCTCGCCCGTGCGCTGCACATCACTACCGACGAGGGCGTTGACGAGCGTCGACTTTCCGACACCACTTGCGCCGAGCAGTGCGATCGTTCCCCTGAGATACGGCTCGAGACTGACGAGCGTCGCTGCCTCTCGCGTACTGACCGCGTGAACCCCGAGATCAGGGGCGACGGAATGAACGATCGACGTCTCGTGGGCAATCTGATCCGCCGTCACCGCGTCGGACTTGGTGAGCAAAACGACGGGTCGGGCACCGCTGTCGAAGGCAAGGACAAGTTCGCGCTCGAGTCGTCGTGGGTTGACACCACTCGGTGCCGCATGCAGCAGAAAGACGACGTCGATGTTTGATGCGACAACGTGCGGCACCGCGCGAGCACCCTCGAACGAAGCCCGACGCACGAGAGCCGACGTCCGTGATGCCACGGATTCGATGCGCTCTTCGGCTGTGTCGACGGTCACGTAATCACCCACGGCGATGTCTGCACCGATGTTGCGCACGCGCAGTTCGAGACCCTGAGCGTCGATGAGCGCACTCCACCCGCGATCGAGACGCCTGACACGCCACGGGAAAGGAGAATTTGTGCTCACCCTCACGAACGCTAACGCCGCCTGCCCT
>RGCG01000026.1 GCA_009919275.1 Actinomycetota bacterium | reverse complement strand
TGGCGGTCTTGCCGACGCCGGGTTCGCCGATGAGCACGGGGTTGTTCTTCGTGCGACGCGAGAGAATTTGCATGACGCGCTCGAGCTCACGGTGACGACCAATGACGGGGTCGAGCTTCTTGTCTTTCGCCGCCTGTGTGAGGTTGCGTCCGAACTGGTCGAGGATCTGGCTGCCGCCCTTGTCGCCCTGCTCTTCCTTGCCGGCAGACGCGCCCCCGGAAGGCTGACCTTCGGTCTTGCCACCGGCGGGGCCTTGGTAACCACTCAGCAACTGGATGACTTGTTGGCGCACGCGACCGAGGTCAGCACCCAACTTGACGAGAACCTGCGCGGCCACGCCTTCACCCTCGCGGATGAGTCCGAGGAGAATGTGTTCGGTGCCGATGTAGTTGTGGCCCAGCTGAAGTGCCTCGCGGAGCGAGAGTTCGAGAACTTTCTTGGCGCGCGGCGTGAAGGGGATGTGGCCCGAGGGAGAGGAGCCACCCTGGCCGATGATGTCTTCGACCTGCGCCCGCACGGCTTCGAGGGAGATGCTGAGCGATTCCAACGCTTTGGCCGCGACTCCCTCACCTTCGTGAATGAGACCCAAGAGGATGTGCTCGGTCCCGATGTAGGAGTGGTTGAGAAGGCGTGCTTCTTCCTGCGCGAGAACGACCACTCGCCGCGCCCTGTCGGTAAAGCGTTCGAACAATTTGACCGCCCTTCGCCACTGCCGTGTCCGGCAATAAACAACTGAAAGAAAGTGTATCGGCAGCGTTGGGGGACACTGCACTGCAGGTCCTAACCTGCTGGCGTGTCCGTCGGCTCCCCGCTTCTCGATTTGCCCTCCATGGGCGCCGACCGTGAACGGGTCGAGCAAGCAATGCTCGCCGCAGTGCGAACTTCCGACGATTATCTCACCGAAATTGCCTCGCACCTGATTTCTGCGGGGGGCAAGCGTCTTCGTCCGGTTATGACGATTGTCGCAAGTCTCGTGGCCGACTCTGCGCCGGGTTCTGCGTCCACCGACGCGATTCAGGGTGGAATCGCCTGCGAGTTGGTCCATCTCGGGTCGCTTTACCACGACGACGTGATGGACGAATCCACGACCCGACGGGGTGTCGAAACCGTCAATGCGAAGTGGGGAAACCTTCAGGCAATCCTTGCCGGCGATTTTCTTCTCGCCCGCGCTTCTGAAATCGCAGCGTCACTCGGTACAGAAGTCGCCGGGTTACTGGCCCGGACCATCGGTCAACTCTGCGAGGGCCAGATCGAAGAACTTCGATTCACCTACAAGCCCGAGCGACCGCTCGAGGCTTACCTTTCAAGCATCGAAGGCAAGACGGCGTCGCTTTACAGCACCGCTGCCCGCATCGGCGGAATCGTTGCCGGCCTCGACAGGCCAGCCATCGACAGTCTGACTGCGTACGGAACGGCATACGGCATGGTGTTCCAGATCGTCGATGACATCCTCGATATCACGGCAACGGATGCGGAACTCGGCAAGCCCGCGGGCCACGACATGGTCGAGGGTGTCTACACCTTGCCGGTCATGCACACTCTCGCAGCGGGTGGGCCAGGTGCCGACGAATTGCGTCGGATGCTCGGCCGACCCTTGAATCGGCGCAAGCAACGTCGTGCACTCGACATCGTGAGGTCGGGTAACGGCGTCGAGCGTGCAATCGCAACCGCGAGAGAGTTCGTCGTTCGCGCCGAGACCGCCTGCGACGCACTTCCTTCGACGCCGGCAACGAACGCGTTGCGCAGGGCAACCGAGTCGCTGTTGTCGTCAGTGGCTCGCTGACATCACTGCACCGGCGGCCGAGAGACCGCTGAGGACCGCGCCCTCGACGCGCGGACCCGCGAATGCATCACCTGCGACGACCATCGTTGCGTTTTCACTTGCCCAATGTCGGTCGGGCCAATTGCGTTGTGGTGTCGCAAATCGCCACTTCTTGAAATCCGACGCGGTGATGTGTGCACCACCGAGATACGAAGATGCCGCTGCGATGAGAAGTTCTTTGGCCTCGTCGTGAGGTGTGTCCCAGTGTGCAGCGCTCCATGCGGGGTTTGCGTGGAAGGTGACCGCAGGAACGGGAGAGACACCTTTCGCGTGATTGTCGCCGATGAACGAAAAAATCTCGTCCGGATTCTGCAAGGCACCGGGCGGCGGAATTGCGGACGGACCGTCGAGAACCGCGAGCAGACCGAGCGTCCGTTCGTAGTCGATGGTTCTCAGATCTTCGGGAAACTCGACTCCTGCGGTGAACGCGAAACCGAAGCTCTGCGGTATCGGCGCCGTGAGAACAACCGCATCACTGTGGTGCGTATCTCCGGTATCGAGCGTGGTTATCCATCCTCCCTGTGGAGCGGGAAGTACAGAAAAGACGAGTGACGACGTGCGCACGTCGATGTTCGTTGCCAGATGCTTGGCGATGGAAGTCATGCCATCACGTCCGACGTATCGGGGGAAACCGTCCTGCTCGGCACCGAATCCGTGACACCAAACGCGGACAACATCGCGATCCAGCCATGCATCGACGAGTTGCTGGAACCGTGGATCGCGAACGGTGAAGAACTGTGCGCCATGGTCGAAGACGGCCTCGCCGATGCGACGTGTCGCAAGGCGACCACCAACTCCCCGTCCCTTGTCGAGGACGACAACCGAGTGACCCGAAGCCCGCAGCTCATTGGCCGCAACGAGGCCGGAGAGACCCGCGCCAACGATGATGATGTTCATGCAGTAGCGAAACTGCGCCGGTAGGCGCGCTCGGCACGCCGGAGGAACCCGATCAACTCCTTGTTGAAGGTGGAGGCATGCTCGACCATGAACCCGTGAGCGGCACCGGAGATGACGACCAATTCGGCGGTGGGGATCTTCTCGGCAAGCAGCTCGCTGTCACCGCGCGGGGTGAGAATGTCCTGATTGCCGACAATCACGAGGGTCGGCACGCGAATCGCGCTGACCGCTTCATTCAGATGTTCGAGTTGTTCGGTGCTGGAGAGGATGGCGTTGACCTGGGCTTGAAAGTCGGTTCCGGGACGACCGAGTGCGAACGGTCCGAGCCAACCGAATGCTGGCCAGAGACGCCGCAGCGACCGCGGGCCGATGACCCATCGTGCCGCTTCTCGTCCGAGGGCATCCATCCCCTTGGTTGCCGCGATCTGCGACCACTTGCCGAGCAATTCACGCCGCCACTCCGGATTGGTGCCCGAGGTGCAGGCGAGTGTGAGGGATCGGGTGCGATGCGGGTACTTCACCGCGATGATTTGTGCGATCGCTCCGCCCATCGATGCACCGACGACGTGGGCAGTATCCACTCCTTCGGCATCGAGAACTTGCATTGCATCGTCTGCCATGTCTTCGAGCGAAAACGGGACGTCGGGTCGGTCGGAGCGGCCGACGCCACGGTTATCGGGTGCGATGATTTTGTAGAGCGGTGCGAGCGCAAGGCGCTGCATGTCCCACCCGTGCAAGTCGGCACCAAGGCCCTGGATCATGAGGACAGGTGGGGCTCCGGGTCGACCGGCCGCTTGATAGTGGAGTCGGACGCCATCGCGCATCGTCGCGTAGGACATCAGGCCACCTGCATCGCTGCGGGAACGCGCACCACACTTGGCCATTCATAGAGACGTTCGATCACTTCGTGCGTGGAGTGTCGTGGAGAAAACCTGATGAGTTGCGCGTTGTCGCTCGGATAAGCAAGGCGTCCGTGCTGCAACATCTCGACGACGTGGTCGGGTACAGGTGCGCCGACGAGGTTTGCGAGTCGACGCGTCGCCCACCAACCCGGACCAACGACGGGAACCGGAACCCTGCGACCGAGAAGAGCCGCGCGCCGTGCCGTGATTGTGCCCTCGGCGGCGACATTGATGGCGCCGTCGAAGCGGTGGTTCGCAGCGAGGCTGAAAGCAAGTGCCGCGTCATGATCTTCGATGACGGTAAACGGCGGGTCGGAAGGAAGAAGAAAGGGAACCGCCGGCAGACGCAACAATCGACCGAGTGGACTGGGGACATGCGCGCCGAGAACCGATGCGAGTCGAAGATTGGCAACGGCGACGCCGCGTGAGGCGCGCAGGTCGGCGGCCTGCTGCTCGAGAAATTGGAGCATGCGCCCGAAGCGCGACGCCGGCGCAGGTTTGGTTGCATCGTTGGGTGTGAGCGGTGCGTGACTTCGCGTGCCGTATACCTCGAGACCCGAACGAACGATGACGGCTTCGAGCGAGGGCGCCTGGTGTGCGGCATCGAAAACGGAGCGACCGACGTCGGCCGTGGTGCGCTCGGCTTCGTCGGGGGAAAGGCGGGCATTGGGTTCCCAGACACCAAGATGAACGATGACGTGCGGATCGAAGTCGAGAATGATTTGAGAGACGGTCGCCGTGCGGTTCAGTGCGATGCGGCGGAAGTCGGTGCGACGGAGCCGGCGTCGCGGGGGATCGGCGTCGACGCCGAGAATCGGCCCAACCCACGATGCCTCTTCCAGCATTGAGGTTGCGAGAGAGCCGAGTTCACCACCACATCCGGTGACGAGAACTTTTTGTCCGGCCACTGGGTCACCGCAATTCGTGAACTCGGAGGATCAGTTCGCGTGCGAACGGGTCGAGTTGTCGACCCGCGATGCGCTCGGTGATGGTGATCGCGCCTGACGTGTCATCGATGAGCCCGCTCCAGCGGATGTAGCCACCCATGATTCCGATGATGCGGTCACCGACTTCTTCCGCGTGAACCAGAATCTTGGCGTCGCCCGACAGCAGTTGTTGGAGCTCGGCGTAAAACGACCGGAGCCAGGCGTCGATGTCGTCGGCGCCCGTGAGCGGCCGGTGGAGATAAGGAAGGTTCAGCTCGTCATAGTTGTGCAGATTGTGGGGAGCACCGATGATGGAGATCACCTTGGCGAAGTTGTTTTCCCGCAGCCAGATGATTTCCTCTTGGCGACGCACCCGACGGTGATTCACGCCGTAGCCACCGGGCCGCTCGCAAATGGCGAGACGGTCTTTGATGATCCAAGTGAAGTTTCGGGGTTGAATCCCGAGAGCCCACTTGCCGCGCAGTTTCGGTGGCATCAACCCAACTCTAGACGTTGACGGCTGCGAATGACCCGTCGCCCGCGCCCGACATCACACGACGGATGAACGCCCCGCGCCACCTCGAGGACCCTTTCAACCGTTGCGAAATCGGGCGGATACGGGTCGGACAACCACTGGCGGATGGCCCGCCGAGAAAGCGGGAGAGGCGCACGTGCGAGGCCGATTGCATCGTGTACATCGATTCCTTGGGCGAGTTCGTCGAGTAGTTGCTCGTCGTCGGCCATCAGATGTGCTGCACGCGCAATGACCGCAACAGTGTCTCGTTGTGCAATCTCGTCGATCAATGGAATGAGCTCGTGGCGCACCCGATTTCGACGGAATCGTGGGTCGAGATTTGACTCGTCCGTGGCTACCGAGATACCGAGGTCTCGACACAGCTCGTGTGTTTCGCTTCGACGGAGAGCGAGCAGCGGCTTCGTGGTTGAGCGTCGCATTCCGCCGAGGCCATCGGTACCCGAGCCCCTCATCAAATTGAGAAGCACGGTTTCTGCCTGGTCATCGGCGGTATGACCGGTGAGCACACCGAGTGGCAGGACCGATCGACGTGCCGCCCTGGCTCGAGCTTCGAGGTTCGGGCCGTCCTCGAGGGTGACACGGTGGGCGACGAAAGTGGCGCCGAGATGGTCGCAAAGTGCTGCGACGAGGTCTGCTTCGCCTGCCGAACCGGGGCGCAGACCGTGGTCGACATGATGTGCAATTGGGTGAAGTCCGCTCGCGAACGCCAGATAAAGAAGCGCCAGTGAGTCGGGGCCGCCGGAGACTGCGCAGTCAACCGGACCGGTGTCCGGAAAGTTGCAGCGGGTGATGAGGTCGCGAACGAAAGCGGATTCGCGAACGTCGAGGGTCATCTATCGCTTGCGTCGTCCCGGATAGCGCGATGCACTGACCTTTTGCACGTATCCGACGATGACCCCTACGAGCGCTCCGCCTGATGCCAGCGCGAGAACGACACCGATCCACCAATGCCAGGGGTTAGCTGCGATCATGACAACACTCTAGCGATCAGGGTTCGAACGTGACGGCGACTTCGTCAATTGCACCGACGAAACGGCCGAGAAGCGATTCGAGTGACTCGAGTTCCGAGGCGGAGAAGCGACTGAGAATTTGGCTGAGAGCCTTGAGCCTGCGTTCGCTGATGATTGCATGACGTTCGCGACCGGCTGCGGTTGCGCTGACAGTCACGACGCGACCATCACTCGGCAGGGCGCTGCGTTGGGCAAGGTCAAGTTTCTCGAGGCGTTGGATGGCCCTTGTCGCCGTGGATGGATCGACGCGCAGCGCCTCGGCGAGGTCACCCATGCGCCAACTCTCACGCTCGACGAGAAGGTCGAGGGTGTCAACCTGACCGGGGTCGAGCGCCGACTCGCCCTCACCGAAGAGCTTGTCGCGCAGACGATCGGCGACCGCCCCGCGACGCAACTCACGCCACGAGAATCCGATGCTGGCGAGAACGTCGATGTCGGGGATCTGCGACTCGGTGGGCACCGAAACCGCGGGGACTGCTGGCTGGGGGGTGCTGCTCATGAGTGAAACGCTAGCCAGCGGTCGGGCGAAACGAAGGACGCAACCGAAAAAATTTTGGTCAATTTCGAGTAAGTTTTGAGTAAGAAGACCGAGCGAATCGTCACGATTCGCGGTGCTGTTCGTGTCGGCTGACGTGGGTCAGCGCATGATGACGGCGTCGGGTCCCCACGGGACCACTTCACCCGGTTCCTGAAAGCGGTCGGGCAGTTCTTCGATCATGTTGAGCGTTGCGGCAAAACGACCAATGCCCACGAACAACGCCACGTTGAAACCAAGCTCGACGATTTCGGCTTCAGTGAAGTGCGTCTTCAGGAGGTCGTAGAAAGCGTCGTCGATTGCCAAGTGATTGGTGGCAAAGAGTTCGCCGAAGCGGATCGCCACACGTTCGCGTTCGGTGAGTTCATCGGCTTCCATTGGCTTTTCGAGAGAGCAAACGAGATCTTCGTTCAGGCCATCGGCGAGAGCGTCGGGGTAGCGGATTGCCATGCAACTGCGACACTGATTGTGGAAGGCGACGCGGAGCCGAACAAGTTCGATGAGTCGGGGCGGCAGCGTGCGGTGGATCTTCAACGAAGCGGCAAATGCCGACATTCCCTTTGTCATTTCCGGAGCGTGGGCGAAGATGCGTGTGAGGCCGAGCTCGAGCGGGGTCTTGTCATCGGCTCGTGACATCTTGCGGATGTCCTCGGGAAGTTCCTCAACCGACAGTTTGCGCAGACGTGTCATGCCCGAACTCTAGAAGATCCACCGCCGGTTGTGAACCGGTCTCACTGGGCCCCGTATGCGCACTTGAAAAAGTCGGAAATTGCCGTGATCTGGGTGTCGAGTGTCGTCCGCCAGGTTTCGCGGAACCCGGGCGGTGACTCAGCGGCAATGGATTCGAGGTAATCGACGACGAGCTGGGGGACATCGGGGATCGTGGGCAAGACCTCCATGTAATACGAAAAGTCACTGCAGGCTTGGTGCCCGCCGTGCGGGAGATCGATACGTAGATGTCGGTCGTCGCGCGGGTTGATTCGTGACCATATGGGATCTGCATCCGTGGATGGGGGCGTCGTCACGTCGCCACTTCCGACGAGAAGCAAGGTCGGTATGGAGATGCGGTCGAGTAGCTCGTCGGGAAGGGTTCGCGTGTAGGCCTGTGCGCCGGCGATCGCTCGAATGCGTGGGTCGCCCGAAAGACCATGGATGCCGGTGTGGCTGATGAGGGCAGTGAGACCGCCGTAGCTGTGGCCCGCAACGAAGATCGCAGAGTTGTCGACGTGGGTCGATGAGATGGGGTCGATGAGACCCGCGAGTGTCGAGTCGATCAGAAAACGAACATCGCCGAGACGTTGGCGTTCATTCGTGACGTCATCGACGTTTGCGCCGGTGAGCCAATCGAACAAGGTGTCACCCGGGTGATCGGATGACACGACAACGTAGCCATGTGATGCGAGACCTTCGCAGAGCTTCGTGTAGATGTGGCGCAGGCCGGTACGTCCATGCGACCAGACGATCAAGGGGTGTCGCCCCGGAAGGGGAGGCAGGGCCTCACTTGCGGTCGGCGAGTCGAAGCCGACACCGGGTAGCAAGTCGTAACGCGTGGTGCTTCCGCCGCGTGCGTCGGTTGGATACCACGCTTCGACCGTCAGCGAGCGGCCGTCGCGAACTTGGTCGTGCAGGGAAACCGTGACGTGACCGACAGTCATGAGAGGAACAGTAACGTCTCGGCATGGCTGAATTCTCGGGGAAAGTTGCAATCGTCACCGGATCATCGAGTGGGATTGGTGAATCGATCGCCCGTCGATTGGGCGAGTTGGGCGCGACCGTCGTGGTCAACTCGGCGTCATCGGTCGAGGCGGGGACCCAGGTTGCGCAGTCGATCGGCAAAGGTGCCGTTTACATGCAGGGAGACATCTCGAAGAAGGATGATTGCGCACGTCTCATCGATGACACGGTCGCGCGTTTCGGTGGTCTCGACATCCTCATCAACAACGCCGGCTGGACCACACCTGTGCCCCATCATGATCTCGATGCCCTCACCGACGAAATCTTCATGAAGACGTTCGAAGTCAACGTCTACGGCACATGGTGGCTCAGCAAACTTGCGGTTCCACACTTGAAGAAGTCCGACGATGGAAACATCGTCAACATCACGTCAATCGCAGGCGTTCGCCAGGTCGGTAGTTCAATGGCTTACTCGATGACCAAGGCGGCGCTCAACCAAATGACGAAGCTCATGGCAAAGAGTTGCTGGCCGGTGCGCGTGAATGCCGTTGCGCCGGGACTCATCGCCACACCATGGACCGCGGACTGGGGTCCGCAACACGATGCCGTCGGTGCGATGGCACCGCTGAAGCGCTCGGGGACCCCCGAGGACTGCGCCGAGGCAACCCTCGGCCTGTTGCGAAGCCGTTATGCCACCGGTCAGATCTTCGTCGTTGACGGTGGCCTGACGCTCGTCACCTGACGGTGATCAGCGTCCGCGCACGAGTCGACCGGGTCGTTCACCGGTGTCGTTGTCATCGAGACGCGTGACGACGCCGTTCACCATCGTTGCCTTGTAACCGGTGGATGGTTGGAGAACGCGCGAGCCACCCGCCGGCAGGTCATGACGTACAAACGGTGCCTGGATGGTGAGGTTGTCGAAATCAATCACGTTGAGGTCGGCCCGTTTGCCGACCGTGATCGAACCCCGATCGGTGAGACCGTAGAGATCGGCATTGTTTTTCGAGAGTTTGTTGACTGCGAACTCGAGGCCGATTCGCGGACCACGTGACCGGTCCCGAACCCAGTGGGTGAGGTGGAAGGTGGGCATCGTGCAGTCACAGATGAAATTGACGTGTGCACCCGCATCGGAAAGACCCGTCACGGTGTCGGGATGCAGGAGCATTTCGCGACTTGCATCGAGATTCGCCTTGGCGAAGTTCGACCCGAATATTGCGTAGAACGCGCGCCCTTCGTCTTCGAGAAGTAGGTCGTACATCAGTGACTCTGCACTGACCCCAAGGCTCCGTGCACGACCGACCACCGATTCTTCCCGCGTTGGCTCGTAGTCGATGGGGAAGTTGAGCGGGAACGTTGCGTTTAGTGCTCGCGCGTAGAGACCGACGACGGCCTGCATCGAACCCGCGTTTTCTGACGGCACGCTGCGGTCTGCAAGAACCGCGGCTTTCACCTCGGGCCGGCGCATTTCTCGTACGCGCTCGGGAATCGGCAGATGAGCGAGGTCGCGCAGGTACGTGGCCTTGCGCATGAACATGTGGTACGTGCCGAGACTTGTCATCACGGTGACGGCGCGCGGAGCAATCTGCGGGCGCAGCTTGGCACCGCGAGCGTTTTCCAGGCTCACCGTTTCGAGCACTTCGCGCCAGTGGTCGACGTCCTCTGCAATTTGGATCGTCGTGAACGTGATGGGACGACCGCTCTTGCGCGATACCTCGGCCAGCATCATGACTTCCTCGACTGGTTTTGCCCGCTCTCCGCCGAGTGCTTCGAGTGCACCCACGGTTCCCGCAGGGATCGCTTCGAACACACCACGCCCCATGGCTGCTGCAATGGCGGTGAGTTCACCGTCGGCGGCGAAGGTTCCGGGCACGGGTGTCCCCGACAGGGATCGATGCCCGATGGTTCGCGACGTGGAAAAACCGAGTGCACCCGCATTCATCGCTTCGCCCACGAGACGCGCCATGGCGGAGATTTCATCGGGGGTCGCATCGAGGTTGTCGACGCCACGCTGACCCATTGCGTAAAAGCGAAGTGCGCCGTGGGCGACCTGTGTGCCGATGTCGATGGAATATCGACGGGTAGCGAGATAGTCGAGGTACTGCGGGAATGTCTCCCACGTACCCCAGGGAATTCCCTCGGCGAGTGCGCTGCCGGGGATGTCCTCGACGCCTTCCATCAACTCGATGAGTGGCGCCTCTTCGCCCGGTCGGACGGGAGCAAAACCCACACCACAGTTACCCATCACGAGCGTGGTGACGCCGTTGGTCGCAGACGGCTCGAGATCCTCGTCCCAGGTGACTTGGCCGTCGTAGTGCGTGTGGACGTCGACCCAGCCCGGTGTCACGACCAAGCCATCGGCATCGATACGACGCTTGGCAGCACCCGATGCATCATGTCCGACTGCCGTGATCACGCCGTTCGAGATGGCGACGTCACCGGTGAAAGCCGGTTCTCCTGTGCCGTCGACGATGGTGCCCCCGCTGATGACGATGTCGTGCATGGCCGAAAAACTAACCGAGAAGTTTGTCCATGAGGGCGGTCAGGCGACGGGCGGGCTTGTTCGTTCGCTTCTCGAGCGCGTCGGCAGCAACCGGCAACCGCAAGCCCGCATTCACCCCCAGCCATCGCAGGGGCTCGAGCTCCCATCGCTTGTTGTGGTGTTGGACAAAGGGGAGCGAAAGGTCGGGTGAATCGTGTCCGCAGATGGCCGCGGCGACCGTACGGCCCGTCAGATGGGACAGAGCAACACCGTCACCGACGTAGCCACCGGCGGCGATGCGTCGGGTGGCGTGGTCGATCGAGACCGAGGGGTGCCAGTCGCGTGGGACGGCGAGTGGGCCACCCCAATGATGCGTGATCGCGGCGTCACGGGTAGCGGGAAACAATTCGTGCAACGTTGCAACAATGCGATGCTTCACGTTCGCGTCAGTGTCGAAATCCGGCGACACGCGACTCGCGTAGCGGTAACCGGCTCCGCGTCCGCCGAACGCGATGCGACCATCGGCGGTGCGCTGTGCATACGTGACCATGAGACGTCCTTCGGCCAGGGTCTCGCGACCAGCCCAGCCGATCCGGCTCCACACTTCGTCGGAGAGTGGCTCTGTGGCAACCATGTACGAATAAAGAGGAATCACACTTCGTTTTTCACCGCGCAGAGCGGATGTGTATCCCTCGGTTGCCCGCACAACCCACCCCGCCGTGATGTCTGCGGACTGACCATCGATCAATCCGACTACGCCGGAATCATTGATCGCTGTGGCACGAAAACCGCCCACAATTTCGACACCGAGCGCGCGCGCTCGGTCGACCAAGCCGTTCACCAATTTGAGCGGGTGGAGTGCCGCGCAGTGCGGCGAGAAAAGTGCGCCACGTGCGTGCTCGACAACGACGCGACGAGAGAGTTCTGTGGCGTCGAGCCACCGTACGTCCGATTCGTTGAGACCGTGTTGTTGTTCGAGGCGAATCGTTTGTCGGAGCCGCGACTCTTGCACCGGATTGGTTGCCACGGTGAGGGTTCCGGATTTCTTCCAGTCACAGTCGATCGAGTGAGTCGAAACGTACCGCCCAACGTCATCAACCGCGTCGATGGCCGCACGCTGCATGGCGAGTGCAGAGTGATGGCCGTGAAGACTTTCGAGTGTGTCGATTTCGACGGGAAAGAGCCCGCTGCACCATCCTCCGTTTCGCCCGCTCGCTCCAAACCCCGGCTCGACTGCGTCGAGCAAGACGACTGAAAGATCGGGTCGGAATTCCTTCAGGTAAAGAGCCGTCCAGAGACCCGTGTAGCCGGCGCCCACAATCGCAACGTCGAATCTCCGGGCGTAATCCACGCGGGTTGAATCGAATGAACGACGTGACTCGGCCCACAGCGAGGGAGGCCATTGGGCATCGCGCATCGAGGTGTCAGCGCGCGACGATGCCACGTCCGGCGACGAGTGGCAGATCGAGGAACGTGCGGATCCCGGTTGGCGCTGCGCACACCGCTGGGATCGCGTGGACCGCACGCATGGCTGTTCCGACCAGACCATTCGTGGTCCATTTGTTCGCTTCGAAGTGCAGCTTCGGCTCGCCTTCGATCGTGCAGACCCACGCCGGGCTCTGCCATTGCGGCGCCACGGACTTGTGGGCCTTGTAAATCGCCTCGAGACGGATCACGTCACGATCGCCAACCACGCCACACCATTCCCAGCGCTGTCCGGCGACGGTGCCTTTGGGTACCGGCCCGGCTGCGATGGTGAGGTCTTCGGTGGCGAGTTCGATTTCCGATTCGACCGTCAGTTCATCGAGTTCGAGACCCAGTCCGTCGGCAACCATCAGAACACTTTCTTCGAAGAGTCCACTCAACCACTTGCGGTAGCGCGCGGTGTGTGACTCGAAACGCTGGGGATCAAAGGAAAAACCCATGACGTCGAAAATGATCTGAGGTGACGGATAGAAGGAAAAATCCGAATGTTCACGTACCAGAACCGAATCGATACGCGAGCAGTTGGAGGAAAAAACGAGCGGGATCAGCTCTGCCATGAAGCCGGGGTTGATTCCCGTCCCGTGAACCGACACATCACCCGCTCTGCACGCAGCCTCGAGTCGTTCCACGACATCGGCTCCGTAGGCCTTTGGGTAGACGTACCCAACCGTCGTGACGACGTTCTTGCCACTGCGAAGAAGCGCACAGATGTTCTTTGTGTCTTTGTCGGGGTCTTCGTCCACCTGTGCGGCGGAAAGAGGCATGTGCATCACGATGTCTGCATCGAGTGCCAGGATCTCGTCGACGCTGTTGGTTGCTTTCACCCCGCAAGGCCCGAGACCGGCGATGTCGCCTGCGTCACGGCCCGCCTTTGCAGGCGATGACACGTAGCAACCGACGAGTTCGTAGTCGGGATGACGAAGAATCGTCTTCAACGATGCGAGCCCGACGTTGCCCGTTCCCCACTGAACGACGCGATAACCCATGATCAATTCACCTTCCTCTCGCGGCCCGTCCAGAACTCTTCCCGCAATTTGAACTTCTGCAGCTTTCCCGTTGCAGTTCGGGCGAGTGCCTCGCGGAACTCGATGCGCTTCGGGCACTTGTAACCCGCGAGCTTCGTTTTTGTGTAGGCAATCAGGTCGTCTTCGGTGAGCGACGATCCTGGTGTCTTGACAACGAGCGCGAGAACGAGTTCGCCCCACTTCTCGTCGGGAACACCGATGACGGCGACCTCGGCCACCTCGTTGTGAGCAAAGATGGCGTCCTCAACCTCAATTGAGCTCACGTTCTCTCCACCGGAAATGATGACGTCCTTTTTTCGGTCGGAAATCGAAACGACGTGATTGTCTCCGATTGTTCCGCCGTCGCCGGTGTGAAACCAGCCGTCAACGATGGCCTTGGCGGTCTCGTCGGGTTGGTTCCAGTAGCCGTTCATGATCACGTTGCCGCGCGCCAGTATTTCTCCCGACGAATCGACGCGGATTTCGACACCGATTGCCGGCGCACCCGCCGCCCCGAGGCGACCGGCACGATCGGCGGACGATAGAGAGTCGTATTCCTGCCGACGACGGTTCATTGTGAGAACCGGTGACGTTTCGGTGAGACCGTAGATCTGCGCAAACTCCCACCCGAGTTCGGTCTCGACGCGCTCGATGGTGCGTGTGGGCGGCGGTGCCCCCGCAACGACGATACGAACTCGATCGCGACCCGGGATCGGCCCGTTCCACGTGGCTGCCGCATCGAGGATCATGTTGACCACGGCCGGGGCGCCGCACAGCATTGTCACGCCGTGTTCTTCCACGCGACGAAGGATCTCTGCCCCATCGACCTTCCGCAGTATGACGTGGCGTCCGCCCATTCCGGTGACCGCATAGACCATGCCCCAGCCGTTGCAGTGGAACTGCGGCAGCGTGTGCAGATACACATCGCGGTCGTTCACGCCCATTTGCCAACCGAACGTTGTCGCATTGATCCAGAGATTCCGATGGGTGAGTTGGACACCTTTCGGTCGTGCCGTCGTACCACTGGTGTAGTTGATGGTGGCAGTGGCGTCTTCGTCGGGAGCCCACGGACGCGGCTCGACTCCGAATCGGTAGAGCTCGTCGTCGGATTCCTTTCCTATGACGAAACGATGACGGGCGGTCACCCCCGAAAGAGCATCGTCGAGTTCGGGGTCGACGAGCAGCACCTCGGCGCCGCTGTGCTCGATGATGTATTTCACCTCTTCTGCGACAAGGCGAAAGTTCACCGGCACGAGGATTCTGCCCGAGCCACTGACACCGAAAAAAGAGGTGAAGAGACGAGCCGCGTTGTGGCTCACCATCGCCACACGGGCACCCTGGGGAACTCCGAGTGCATCGAGGCCCGCGGCCTGGGCGCGAGCCCGTTCGGCCACTTGGGCATACGTGAGATCCGGCCACGGTGGGGCCGGTTGGTCTGGTTCGTCGACAAGCGCGACACGCTGTCCGTACACCTGTTCTGCGCGTCGCAGAAAATCGACCACTGACAAGGGAACCTTCACGTTTGCCTCCTCGGATGAAACCATAATGTTTCGGCATGGGTGTTCCGACTGGCGACGTGGAGGTGCGGTATCTCCCCGCCGACCGGATGGTTGTCGAACGGATCATCCGCTGGCAGGTCGACCACTATCGCGAGTCATTTCCAAGCTTCGACTACGACGATTGGATCGATTTCTACGGCCCGCACATGCGCGGTCAAGACGGACCATTACCCGTAGTTCTGGGAGCGTTTGACGGGACCGAGTGCATCGGAACGGTTGCAATTGTCGAACGCGACGACCTTGACGACGTCGACCACTACACACCATGGATCGCCGCAATGATTGTCGATCCTTCGCATCGGGGGCATGGCGTCGGGCGTTCATTACTGGCCGCGGCTCTCGGGCGTTGTCGTGACCTCTACTTCTCTCGCGTGCATCTCTGGACCCACGACCAGTTCGAGTGGTACCGACGTCTTGGATGGAGAGAGGTCGAATCGAGAAAGTTTCGCGACATTCCGATCACTATTTTTTCTCTCGACCTCTGATCAGCGGGTGAAACTCCACGAGAAGCTGTGCTGCAACACCCGTGCCGCACCAACGATGTCAAGATCCGCGACCGATGCAGTGTTGAATGCATCGGGCGGGCCCGACTGGGGTTCGACGCACACACCTTTCGGGTTACCGGTGTAAACGACCCAGAACCGACACGTGCTTGCGAGACACACGCTGACCCCGTTCACGACCAGACGCGGATCTGAAACAGCGTCGGTGAAGCAGTCGTCCCAAGGTGGTTCACTCGGCGGGCGTGCTGTTGTGGTGGTGAGACCTTCTGTGTCACGCTCGAACATCGTGTCGAATGCGACATCGAGTCTTGTCGGTGGGAGAAACCACGGGTGCCAACCCACCTGTGCGGGAAATTCGCGGTCGGTGCCGTGCACCGACATCTCGAGATGCAGAGAGTCGGGTCCAAGCGACACTCGCTGCTCACACCACGATGCAAAAGGCCAACCGACGTCGTTCAGGGCAAGGCGCGCGACGAGGGAAGAGGTGCCCACACCCATGACCTCCCACTCGTTCAGAAAACCGACGCCGTGCATGGCGTGTGAGCGTTCATTCGGGGGCATCGTCACGACATCGCGGCGAAACTGAAAACGCCCGTTGCGGAGGCGCCCTGCCCAAGGAACCATGGGGTAACACCCCCAACCGAGAACGGGGTCGACGTCGCCCGCTTCATCAACGAGCAGCGGAAGATCGTCGAACCAGACCTGGGCGACCCGACCACCCCGCGCGGCGTCGAAGCTCAGTTTGGTGCGGCCGTTGGAAATGTCGAGCCGGGCCATGAATCTTCTTGCCTGTTCTTCTCGGCGATTCGCCACGCCCACCAGATGATGACGAATTGCAAGGGAAGGCGCGCCCAACTGACGAACTGTTCTCCGGCGGGACGGTCACGCCAGTCCCATGTCATGTAGAGGTTGGCCGGGTACACGCAGACGAACAGCCAGATCGCTGCGATGGCACCACGTCTGCGGGTCGACGACCGCAGAAGCATGAGCCCGATCACAATCTCGGCGACACCACTCGCGTACGTCCAAAACGACTCACTCGGTGGCAGCCACGGCGGGACGATCTCGTTGAAGAAGCCGGGATTCACGAAGTGCATGACACCAGCAAGCAAGACGAGACATCCGAGAGTCACGCGACCAACCCTATGCGAATCGCCAATTGGACCCCGGGAGAATGGAGCCCAGAGCGGGAATCGAACCCGCGACCTTCTCATTACGAGTGAGATGCTCTGCCGACTGAGCTATCTGGGCGAAGACAGCGAATCCTACCGACCGAGGTCTGGGGTACCTACTTCGTCACGATGACCTGGAATTCGGTGGTCAGGGTGAGAAAGCGGCTGTCACCGATGACGGTGACCTTGACTCGGCATGCGCCCGCCTTGACGCCCGTGACGCTGAATCCCGCCGCGGTTTCCCTGATGACGCAGGTGGTGGTGCTGGTTGTCGCAACCACAACGAGGCCCTGTGACGTCTTGCCGCCCCGAGCGCTGATCGTCAGAGACTTACCGACTTTCACAGACTTCGCGACGGCGGGCATCGTCGGTTTCTCTGGTGGTGTTGTCGTTGCGGGGGAGGTGATGGACGTGCTCGTCGTCGTGGTGACCGGCGTGGTTGTGGTGGGGGCCGGCGATGTCGAAGCAGGGCTGCTTCCCGAAAGTGGAAGAGTCGTCACCGACACGGTCGGTTTCTTCGACAATTGTGCGTCGTTAGAAGTGGTACTGAGCTCTTCATCAACAAGCGTGCACGAAGTTTGTCCGGTGAGCGGTTGGACCGCATTCGCCGGACACGGAGTTTGGCGTGATTCACCACTGCCCGGAACGTAGAAATTGCTGCTCGCCGCCAGACACTTCACCTGTCCAACAAATGGTTGGTAGGTGCCTGCCGGACACTTGGTTGGCGCTTTCGCACCGGCGGTGTCGACGTAGTTCCCGATAGGCGACTTCATGCAACTCGACTGTCCACGCTGCGACTGGTAGGTGCCGGGTTCGCACTTCACCTGACTCGTTGAGTCGCCGGGATTGACAAAACTCCCCGGTTCGGCGGGGACGCAACCTGTGGTCACGGTCTTGTCGTAGAACGCTCCCATCTGACACGGCGTTTGCGAGGTGGAACCCGGACCTTGTACGTAATAGCCGGGTTCTGAGTCGATGCACATCGACATGCCGGCCTTCGGTTGATAGGAACCCGCACTGCACGGCGTTTGTGTCGTCGCAGGATCATCGCCGTCCCACGTGGCGACATAGCCCGGATCGGCCTCGATGCATTCCGCCTGGCCCTCCGCGGGTTGGTAGGTGCCGGGCGGGCACTTTTCCGACTTTGTTGCACCCACGCGCGCGACGTACCAACCTGGCTTCGCGATGGTGCACGCCACGAGTCCAGCTTGAGAAGCGAAACCGCCACGCGGACACAACTTTGGTGCTGTTGCTCCGGAGTTGTTCACGTACTGCCCGGGTGCTGCCTTAACACACGTGGTCTCTCCGACCTGCGGCTGATATGTGCCAGCAGGGCATTTTTCGAAAGTTTGCGCACCTTCTTCGGTGGTGATTGATCCGGCAGGGGCGGGTCGACACGACTTCTGACCCGTCGCTGGTTGGTAAGTCCCCGGGTCGCACTTCTCGGCCTCGGTCGCACCGTCCTCACTGACGTAGCTGCCTTTGGGTGCTGGTGTACACGAGATTGAAGCCGAGCCCTTCGTAAAGGTGCCCGCATCGCACGGAACTTGTTCGGTTGCCATCGATTCCGCGACGAAGTGGCCGGGTTTGGCCTCGAGGCACTCGGACTGGCCCTGCTTGGGCTGATACGTCCCGGGGTCGCAGGCCGCAACCTTCGTCGGTCCACTCTTCTTCGCACCGTCTTGCGCTTTCACCGCGACGGTGTAGGTGCCCGCACGGGCGATGAAGCAACTCGACCGCCCCGTATACGGCTGCCAGGTGCCGTCCTTGCAAAAAATCGGATCCTTCGAGCCTTCTTCGGGAACGTACATGCCGATTGGTGCAGGGTCGCAAGAGGCCGACTTGGGGTAGGCCGCGTGGTAACCCTTGGCGCACGGAGTGTCGGTGGCCATTCCTGCTTCGGCAACGAAGTGTCCGATTCGCGCGTCGAGGCAGGTCGTCTGGCCCGTCTCGGGCTGGTACGTACCGGCTTCGCATTCTTTGACGGTTGATGCACCTTCTGAATCGACGAAGGACCCTTTCGGCGCAGGCAAACACGAAGCCGTCCCGGTATCGGGTTGGTACGTTCCCTCGGCACACTTTGTCTGGGTCGTCTTGCCTGTTCCCGCGACGTAATGGCCCTTTTCCGCAGGCTTGCAATCGGTTGTATCCGTCGATGTTTCGTCGCGGAACGTGCCAATCGGACACGGACTTGCTTTGGCCTGCCCGGGTGTCGACACGTAGAGACCGGGCCCGGGCTTCACGCATGCGGTTTGTGCGGTGATCGACTGAAAAGTCCCGATGCCACACGGGAGAGGATCTGTGGCCCCCTCGCCGGGAACGTAGAAGCCCTCGGGAGCATCGAGGCACTTCGCGCCGCCTTTCGTGGGTTGGTATCGGCCCGCCGCACATTTTTCTTGCGCGGTGGCTGCCGTGATGCTGACGTAGTGGCCGCGATCGGCGGGAATACACGCTGTCGCCGACGTCACCGACTTGTCGCGGAATGTTCCGGCGCGACACGGCGTTTGCTCGGCTTGTCCCTCTTCGGCAGCAAAGTAACCCAGGTCGACATTGACGCACGCAGTTTGTCCGGTCATCGATTGATATGACGCCGCTTTACATTTGTCGGCGGAAACCGCCTTTGACTCCTTCACGAAGCGCCCTGCAGGTGCCGGGAGACAGGAGGATTTTCCCGGTTCCGGTTGGTACGAGCCGGGCTGGCAGGGAATCTCTTCCGTTGCCATCTTGTCCGGAGCGAAGTAGCCCGCTCGCACATTCGCGCACGTTGTCGCGCTGGGCTTGCTGGAAAAGGTGCCGGGCTCACAAGCTGTTTGGCTTGTCTCGCCGACATCATCAACGAAGTTGCCCGGCGCGGACTCGCGGCAATCGATTGAACCGGTTCTTGGCTGGTACGAGCCAGCGGGGCACTTGACTTGCGAGATGGCACCAGGTCCGGGAACGAACCAACCGGCCTTGGCCTTGAGACACGCCGACTGACCCGTCAACGGTTGGTAGGTACCCCATCTGCACGGCTCTGCGGCCACCGCGCCTTTCTCGGCGACGAATTGTCCGGCAAGAGCTGCGGTGCATGCCGTCGCCTTCGCTTTGGGGGCGAAGAAGCCTTCTTCGCACAAAACAGGTTTCGTGGATCCGGGACTCGGCGTAAACGACCCTGCGGGAACATCGAGGCACGCTTTCTGACCGGCCAATGGCTGATACGTCCCGGCACTGCATTCGATCTCTTCTGTTGCGCCTTCGGTGTCGACGTACGAGCCGGGTGACGCATTGATGCAGACCGACTGACCGGCGCGCGGCTGATACTTGCCGGTAGGACACTTGGTTTGTTTGACGCGGTCGGACGCACTGACGTATTGGCCGGGCTCTGACTCGATGCAACCGGTGGTGATTGTTTGCGCGTTGTATCGGCCGCTATCGCATTCAACGCGTTGTGTCGCTGCCTCACGAGCGACGAAGTAGCCGGGACCTGCCGGTAGACACCTCATCTGTCCCGCATCAGGTTGGTACGTTCCGGCACCGCAAGGTTTCTGCGATGTCGCCGCATTCTCAGTGACGAAGTAGCCGGCTTCGGCTTCGATGCAGGACGTCGCACCGGCTGCGGGCTGGTATGCACCGATTCGACATGGCGTCTGGGTCAGTGCCCCAATTGTCGAAACAAAGTTGCCCGGTGCTGCCACTTGACATGGTCCCTCGCCCGAGGCGCTGTACGTACCCGGAGCACAGCGCGTTTTCAGCCCATTGAGCGTCGTCAAAGTACTGGTCGACGACACGAAGACAATTTCGAGTGTTGCTCCTGCGTTGATCTGATCGATCGTGACGTCCTTTTCGAAGTTGCCACCATTCAGTTCGATTGAAGCCCCCGCTTCAGGCGCCGCCATCGCGCGCACTGTCGCAATACCCCTGGCGGGTGTGATGGTCGACTCAGCGTACGTAACGCGGATGGTGTCTTTCTTCGATTTTTCGTCACGAGAAACCCACAGCAGCGTGAACGACTCGCGCGCTATTCCGTTCAATGACTGCGTGACGATCTTTGGTGCTGATTCGGGTGGGGCCGACGAGGCCGTGGGTGGTGGCGTCGTAATTGTGGGAACAGTAGGCGGGGCTGAAACGAAAGATCCATCGGGGTTCGTTTCCGGGGGTACGGGATTCAATATCGGGGTCGACGGCATCGACACCGGTGACGAGAGGGTGGGCAAGGAGGCGGGCGTTGTTGGCGTCGATGAATTTGACGACGTCGAGGCACTGGTCGGCGTCGTCTGCTTGGTCGTGAG
>RGCG01000025.1 GCA_009919275.1 Actinomycetota bacterium | reverse complement strand
TCATCAGGAATTCCCAGCCGTAGAGACCGATCTTCGCGGCCTCCTGCACGACGGGCCACGGGAACTCTTCGCGATCGTCCCACTCGCGTGCGGCGGGCCGGATGACATCTTTCGCGAAGGTATGGACCCATTCCTGAATCTGCAGTTGGTCGTCGTTGAGGTGGAGGGAGAACTCAGCCATGGCCTCAAGTTACCCGTCGGTAGGACTTCTCTTCCAACTCACCGCCGACTGCTCACCAGTTGCCGGCGACGTACTTCGTCTCGAGGAACGCAAGCAGGCCGTCGTGGGCCCCCTCGCGGCCGAGTCCCGATGCCTTCACGCCCCCGAAGGGTGCGGCCGGATCGGATACGAGGCCACGGTTGAGACCGACCATCCCGGTCTCGAGTGCCTCGGCGAGGCGCATGCCTCGCCCGATATCGCGGGTGAAAATGTACGAGACCAAGCCGTGCTCGACGGCGTTCGAGTGTTCGACGATGTCGTCGGAGTCGGTGAACCGCACGAGTGGTGCAACAGGCCCGAAAATCTCTTCTTTCAGAATGCTCGCGTTCAATGCAACGTCGGTGAGGACGGTTGGGTGATAACCGAACGATGCGTCGTCGGCAGCCGTTCCCCCGCATGTGGCGCGAGCACCTTCGTGCTTTGCGGTGTCGACAAGTGCGGCGACACGTTGTTGCTGCGCGAGCGACACGAGCGGCCCGACGTTCGTTGATAGGTCGAGACCGTCGCCCAGCCGGAGAAGCGCCATCTTCTGTGTCAGACGATCGGCAAATTCGTCATAGACGCGCTCGTGCACGAAGAGCCGGTTGGCGGCGGTACAGGCCGCTCCGCCGTTGCGCATCTTGGCGAGCATCGTTCCCTCAATTGCGACATCAAGGTCGGCGTCGTCGAACACAACGAGCGGTGCGTTTCCGCCAAGCTCCATCGAACAGTTGATGACGTGCTTGGCGGCGTGCGCAAGAAGCATCGAGCCGACACGGGTCGAACCGGTGAACGACAATTTGCGCACCTTTCCCGAGTCGAGCATTGCCTCGACGGCCGGACCGGGCGGATCGGCGACTGTGATGCTGACGACACCGTCGGGCACACCGGCCCGCTGCAGAATCTCACCCACGGCCAGAGCGGTGAGGGGCGTTTCGTGTGCTGGCTTGAGAACAACCGTGCACCCGGCGGCGAGTGCCGGCGCAATCTTTCGGGTGGCCATCGCGGCTGGAAAGTTCCAGGGAGTGGCGAGCAGTGCGACTCCAACGGGCTGGCGCATGACGAGCAGCCAATTGTTTCCGTTCGGTGCACGCCGGTAGTCGCCGTCGATGCGAACCGCTTCCTCGCCGAACCACCGGAAGAACTCGGCGGCGTAGGCAACTTCGGCGCGTGCATCGGCAAGCACCTTGCCGTTTTCTTGTGTGATGAGGCGAGCAAGTTCCTCTTGCGAAGCCATCATCAACTCGAACGCAGTGCGGAGAATTTCGCCACGCTGACGGGGCGATGTGGCCTTCCATGCGGGGAATGCGTCGTGTGCCGCATCCACCGCCGCGAGACATTCACTGATGGAGGCGTTGTGGACCTGGCCGACCAAGGTTCCGTACGCGGGGTTGATGACATTGATCATCGCCATTCCCCCATTCTCGCAACCCTCCACGAGGGTTCTCGGTGTGTAATTACCCGAATTTCGGGTAATTACACACCGAGAACCCTTACAGGGTGAGGAGGGCGGGGGCGATCGTTTCCATGATCAACTTCGCCCCGGGCTTGTAGACGTGCACCCCGTCCCAGCGATAGCCGAGGTCGTTCGCAATGATCGAACTGGTGCACCATTCGCGGGGCCCGTTGACGTACACCGTGGTGGCGGAATTCTCGGCTGCGACCTGCTGCAGCAGCTCGTTGAGATGACGGGTACGTGCGTCGTCGCCACGTTCCGGAATTGCGGGAATGCCCGCACCGGCCACGTTCTGTGGTCTCATGCACGGGACCTCGAGCAATGCGACTTTGCCGACACCCCCGGCAACGAGCGCATCGACACCTTTCTTCACCTGCGTCTTGAACAAGGTGTCGGCCTGCGGGGTGAAGAACGCGTAGTTGGTACCGGCGTGCAAAACATCGAGAACTTCCCACGCGCCAATCACGACGAGGGCGATCTCCGCTTTCGAATTCCTGGCCGCCTCTGTCCACTTGCCGTCCCAACCCTGGCATGTGTCGAAGTTCTGCTTGAAGTCGATACCCGAGCTGATGCCGGTACCGAATTCATAGACACCGCAACCGGAGATCGAACCGTTCGACACCGTGAACGTCTTTTCGATTCCCGACGGCTGATTGATCGCCAACGCCTTGGCCTGGGAATCGCCGACGATGACGAGCCGTTTGGGGTCTGAAAGAACCGGCAACGTTGTACTCGGCGCAACGATGCCGGGTTGCGTCGTCTGTGTCGGATCTTCGATGGGAACCGTGGTGGTTGCGCCGAAGACCTGATCGGGGCCCTGATCCATCGAGATGTCGATGGGTTTCGTTGCAGCAAGGGCAATGCCGACACTCGCCGTGAGCACGATGGCGGCGATGCCGTAACACGTTGCCGTGACGGCAACGTCTCGGTGGTTTTCGTTGTCGCGATCGTTCAGAATCGCCCGCCAACGACCGATGACTCCCCCGCGGATCGGTTCTTCGACGAAGCGATAGCTGGCTTCGGTGACGAGCACGGTGATCACCATCGCAACGATGAAATTGCCCGCTCCGTTGCGCGCGTCGGCAAACAGGAATATCGGCCAGTGCCAGAGGTACAGACCGTACGAACGTTTTCCGACTTCGACCAGTGGACGAGACCCGAGGATCCGCTGCACCGCCGCGGCATTGGGGTGCACTGCCGTGGCAACGAGCACGAGCGACGAGATCGACACCAGTGCAAGGCCACCCCGGTAAAGGAACGCGCCTTCCACACTGAGCGACAATGCGAGCAGGAGAAGAATCAACGACGCGCCGCCTGCCGCGGCGGACAACGTGCGCTCGGGAATTTCCGCGACTTTTGCACGACCCGTCATCGTCCATGGACGCCACAACAAGGCCCCTGCGGCACCGAGCAAGAGTCCGGTCGACCGTGTGAGCGTGGAGAGGTAGAGGAAGTTCAGGCGATCGGGGTTCGACCCGTCATACAAAACCGCGGTGAGCACCATGATGACGACGGCGACGACGACGAGGGTCTGTGCAGCTTTGGCTTTGCTGCGTCTCCAGCGCAGCAGCCCGATGAAAGCGAAAGGCCACAACAGGTACCACTGTTCTTCGACCGCAAGCGACCAGAGGTGGCGAAGTAGCGGTGGGTCTTTGGGTGCGAAGTACGGGATATCGGTGAAGAAAACCTGCCACCAGTTGGAGATGTAGAAGACCGCAGAGAGGAAGTCGTGGCGAAGTTGTCCCACCTTGTAGTCAGAGAACAAGAGCGCCCACGCCGAGACCGTGACGAGCATGACGAAGAGGGCGGGAAGCAACCGTCTGGCACGGCGGAACCAGAACTGCTTGAGCGCGATGCTTTGGTTCTCCTCGGCTTCTTCGAGGAGCAACGACGTAATCAGGAATCCGCTGACGACGAAGAAGACCTCGACGCCAATGAACCCGCCCTGCATCCAACTGAACTTCGCGTGGTAAAAGACGACGGCGATGACTGCAAGTGCGCGCAGACCATCAAGCGCGGGAACGTATCCCATGGAGGGCGGCTGAAAATTGCCGCGCTGTGCGGGAACCGAGAAATGCTCCTTCATGACCTGTCCGAAGACGTTACGAGAAGCAACGCGAGAAGGGTGAGCACTGCAGCGGTGACGTAAGGCCACGCGACGCCGGCATGGTCGAACATCAAGCCGGCAATGGCGGGACCGATGATCCGTGACAATGCTCCCGCCGACTGCTGCACTCCCAGCGCCTCACCGCGTTTGTCGGGTGCAACCGAGTCGGCGACCACGCTCGTGAGCGACGGTGTCACAACGCCCTGGCCGAGGGACAACAAAGCGAGTGCGACGAAAAGTACCGCCCATGCGTTGGCCGTCGACAGGACGAGAAAACCTCCGACGAGAATGACGAAGCCGGTCGACAACAGACGCGTTGACCCAAGGGTGCGCGTGAGCGGACCGATGAGAGCACCCTGAACGATCACCAACATGACGCCCACTACCAAGAACACCGCGGCTGCCGAACCTTCGGTGAGATCGAAGCGCCGCTCGCCGAACAATGCAAACGTCGCCTCGAAACCGGCAAAGGCCGAGCCCGCGAGAAGTGCGGTTCCCGTGTAGCGATTGATCACGAACCGGCGCCGGGCAGCCGGCGCCGACCGCGACGCACGTGTGGTGTTCGTTTCCGGCAGGCGGTACCACGCAGCAATGGCGTTGCACAGTGCGAATGCCGAGGCAACGTAGAACGGCACGTGTGGCCCGCCGAGAGCCGCCAGTCCACCGAGTGCCGGGCCAAACACGAAGCCGACCCCGAAAGCCGCGCCCAACATGCCGAGAAGTCGCGGGCGGTCCTCGGGTGTGGCGATGTCGGTGATCGCGCTCTGCGCAACCGAGACGCTGGCACCCGATGCCCCGTCGATGAATCGTCCGAGATACAAGAGCCACAGCACTCCGGCGGCTCCGGTGAGGAAGCTGCCGATCGCCGTGCCGAGGAGCGAAATGATGATGACCGGCTTGCGACCGATGCGGTCGGACAACCGTCCGAGCACGGGAGCGAAGAAGAATTGCGCGATCGAGAACATCGAAAAGAGCAGTCCGACCTCGAAGCCGCTCGCCCCGTAGCGTTCGGCGTAACGGCCGAGAATCGGAACGACCATGCCGAAACCCACCATGTCGAGGGCGACGGTGCTCCAAATCGTCCAGAACCCTTTTGGATAACGGTTCTTCGCGTCGCTTTTCGACTTGCGCAACTTCATCGGCGTGCGTGATCCCGATACGTCACCCGCGACGTACGCGGGTGCCGTCCTTCGTCGTTTCGACGACGTAGCCCGCCGCCTGCAGTTCCGCGCGCAACGTGTCGGCCCGCGCGAAATCCTTCGCCGCACGCGCCGCGTCGAGTTCGGCCGCTTTGCCGGCCGCGTCGGCGTCGACGTCGCCGAGGTCGTTGATCGGCAAACCGAAAGCCGCACAGATTTCGCGCACGGCCGCGGCAAGTTCCGCGGCTTCGATCGAATTTCCGGCATCCGCCGCCGCATTTGCGCGACGCATCGTGTCGAACATGAGGGCCGTCGCCGCGGGTGTGTCGAGGTCATTGTCCATCGCCGCACGGAATGCGTCGATCACGTCGGCCCTGGCCGACACACCGTCCGTATCGATCCGACCGAAGAATGCATCGACTCCCGCGAGCGCTTTCACTGCGGCATCGATGTTGTCTTGCCCCACTCGCACCGGAGAGCGGTAGTGGGTTTGCAACAACAACATTCGGTAGGCACGCGGATCGTATTTGTCGACGAGGTCAAGAAGGTTGGCGACGTTGCCGAGGCTCTTCGACATCTTCTCGCCTTCGGCATCGACAACGAAACCGTTGTGCATCCAATGTGCGGCGAACTGCTTGCCGAGCGCGACGGCCTGTGCGCGCTCGTTCTCATGATGGGGAAAGCGCAGGTCAGCGCCACCACAGTGCAGGTCGAATCCCTCGCCCAACAGTTCAAGACTCATGACGACGCACTCGCTGTGCCATCCGGGTCGACCCTCGCCCCAGGGCGATGCCCACGAAGGTTCGCCGGGCTTGCTGAATTTCCACAGTGCGAAGTCGGCTGGGTGTCGCTTTTCCCCGGCACCCAAGACCTCGCGTTCACCCCCACCCGCCAGCATGTCCTCGAGTTTCTGGTGTGCGAGCAGCCCGTAGTCGTCGACCGACGTGACCGACAGATACACCCCATCGGACGTGGTGTAGGCACGGTCGCTCGCAACGAGCGTGGCGATCATGTCGATCATGCTGTCGACGTATTCGGTCGCATGCGGCACGTCGGTCGGTCGCTCGACGCCGAGAGCCGACATGGCGCGGAACCACACGTCTTCGCACTTGTGCGTGATCTCCTGCCACGGACGGCTCTCGCGATTCGCCCGGTCAATGATTTTGTCGTCGATGTCGGTGATGTTCGACACGAGGCGCACCTGCACCCCGGTCCACGTGAGATACCGCCGGAGGATGTCGTAGACGAGGGTCGCCCGGCCATGGCCGAGGTGCGGGGGCCCGTAGACCGTCGGGCCGCAGAGATAAATGGAGAGGTGCCCCGGTCGGCGCATCGCGAGGGGTCGGATCCCCTGGGTGGCCGTGTCATAGAGGGAAAGCACGTTCTGACTCTAGGGTAAGTGCCTATGTCCAACCCCCCTGAGAAGCCCTCTCTCGACGGAATCGAGAGTCGTTGGTCGGCCACGTGGCACGCCGAGGGCGTCTACAACTTCGACCGTTCGCGGCCGCGGGGCGAGGTCTTTGCAATCGACACGCCACCGCCCACCGTCAGCGGGTCGCTGCACATGGGCCACGTGTTTTCCTACACGCACACCGACACCCTGGCGCGCTTTTGGCGCATGTCGGGCAAGGCGGTTTTCTACCCGATGGGATGGGATGACAACGGGCTGCCGACCGAACGCCGCGTGCAGAACTACTACGGCGTCACGTGCGATCCGTCGGTCGCCTACGACCCGAACTTCGCCCCACCTTTTCGTGGCGATCCGCCCAAGGACCACAAGTCGGTTCCCATTTCGCGACCGAACTTCATCGAGCTGTGCAACGAACTCACCCACGAAGACGAAAAGGTCTTCGAGGAACTCTTCCGACGACTCGGTCTGTCGGTCGACTGGTCACTTCTCTACACCACCATCGAGTCGCGCAGTCGGCGGGTCAGCCAACGTGCATTCCTCAACAACCTTGCCCGCGGCGAGGCCTATTCACAAGAGGCACCAACGCTGTGGGACGTCGACTTTGACACCGCTGTGGCGCAGGCCGAATTGGAAGACCGCGACCGTCCGGGTGCCTATCACACGCTCACGTTCAAAAAGACCGACGGCTCGGGCGACATTCTCATCGACACAACGCGTCCGGAACTACTCGCCGCCTGCGTGGCCCTCGTCGCGCACCCCGACGACGAGCGGTACCAGCCCCACTTCGGCGCAACCGTCAGCACTCCCCTCTACGACGTCGAGGTCCCGATCGTTGCCCACCCGTTGGCGCAGCCCGACAAGGGCACCGGCATCGCCATGATCTGCACGTTCGGTGACACCACCGACGTCACCTGGTGGCGCGAGCTCAATCTCCCCACCCGGGCAATCATCGGTCGCAACGGTCGCATCATCGCCGAAGGACCCGACGCCATCACCAGCCAGCGCGGGCGCGACAACTACGCCGCAATCGCGGGCAAGAACGTGAAACAGGCTCAAACAGTGGTCGTCGAACAACTGCGCGCAAGCGGCGAGATGATCGGTGAACCACGCGCCATCACGCATCCGGTGAAGTTCTTCGAAAAGGGAGAACGTCCACTCGAGATCGTCACGTCGCGCCAGTGGTACATCCGCAACGGTGGTCGCGAGGCCGACCTGCGCTCGCGCCTCGTGCGTCGTGGCCACGAACTCACTTGGCACCCCGAACACATGCGATATCGATACGAAAACTGGGTCGAGGGCCTGAACGGTGACTGGCTGATCAGTCGACAGCGCTACTTCGGTGTGCCGATTCCGCTGTGGTACCCGCTTCTTGCCGATGACTCGGTCGACTACGACAATCCCCTCGTTCCCGACGACTCGCAGCTGCCCATCGACCCCAGCACCGACGTACCAAACGGCTTCTCCGAAGCCCAGCGCGGCAAGCCGGGCGGCTTCGTTGGCGATCCCGATGTCATGGATACGTGGGCAACCAGTTCACTCACACCACAAATTGCGGGAGGTTGGCTCGACAATCCCGCGATGTTCGCCAACATCTTCCCGATGGACGTGCGGCCACAGGCCCACGAGATCATTCGCACCTGGCTCTTTTCAACAATGGTCCGGTCGCACTTCGAACACGACACGGCACCGTGGTCGAACGCCGCGCTTTCGGGTTGGATTCTCGATCCCGACCGCAAGAAGATGTCGAAGTCGAAGGGCAACGTGGTCACGCCGATCGATCTCTTCGACAAGTACGGAAGCGATGCGGTGCGCTACTGGGCGGCCAGCGCCCGGCCCGGCGTCGACACCGCGTTCAGCGAAGAACAGATGAAGGTCGGTCGCAAGTTGGCGATGAAGCTGCTCAACGTGACCAAGTTCGTTCTGTCCTTCGGTGATGTCGATGCGTCGGCGTCGCCGACTGCACTCGTCGACATCGCGATGCTCAATCGCCTGTCCGACGTCGTCGACGAATGCACCCAAGCCTTCACCGGCTTCGACTACGCACGTTCGCTCGAACGCACGGAATCGTTCTTTTGGTGGTTCTGCGATGACTACGTGGAACTTGTCAAGCAGCGCGCCTACGGCGTCGACGGTGTCAGCGCCGCCGATACGGCATCGGCGCGGGTCGCCTTGCGTCGCGCACTGTCAACCATCCAGCGCCTCTTCGCACCACTCGTTCCCTTCGTCTCGGAAGAAGTGTGGCGTTGGTGGAACGACTCCTCGGTTCACACCGCAACCTGGCCGCAGCGAAGCGAACTGGTTGCCGGTTGTTCCCCCATCGACAATCACGAAGCCGACCTCGAGGCAATCTGCAGCGTTCTTGCCGCTGTTCGCCGAGCGAAAACCGAAGCCAAAGTGTCACAAAGGGCCGAAGTCGAATCACTTGCCGTCACCGGACCCGAATCAGCAATCAGTGCGGTTCGCGCGGCGATGGTTGACCTCTGCTTCGCCGGTTCGGTGCGGAGCCATTCGTTGACGGGTGACGGTAACGAGATCGTCGCATCCGTCACGCTCGCCCCGACTGCAACCGAATAGCCCAAGCGGATAGCGTCACTGTCATGGCGAGCCAGAGGTTCAGGCATACCTGGCCACAGCGACTGATCTTCGGCTTCAACATCGTGGTTGCCGTTGCCCTTCTCGTCGGTGGTGGCGCGCTCGTGTACGCGAACCAACGCGTCACCGATCGCAAGGTCGTGTCGATCTCGGGCACGTACTCCCAGAAAGTGGCCGACGGTGCAGTGTCGGCCGACGAACTCGAGAACATTCCCGAGGGCGACCTCAGCGCAAAGAATTTCCTCATCACGGGCCGCGACAACAACGAATGCGTCGACAGCAATTCGAAATACGGCAAAACGGTCGAGGGCCGATCGGGTTACGCGGGCCTCACCGACACGATCATGATCATCCGCGTCGACCCCGCCGAGAACAAGGCAGCGGTGTTGTCCTTCCCGCGCGACCTCTACGTGAGAATCGCCAAGTCCGACTCGAAGAACCGAATCAACACGGCGTTCCGACCGAATGAACCACAGCGTCTCGTCGACACGATCATGACCAACTTCGGTGTCGGAGTCGACCATTACATCGCGGTCGACTTCTGTGCGTTCAAAACCATCGTCAATGCGGTCGGTGGCGTACGAATCCCCTTCGCGTTTGCGGCGCGCGACAAGAACACGGTTTTCGAAGTGAAGCAGCCCGGTTGCGCCGAACTCGACGGCGATGCGGCGCTCGCCTACGTTCGCTCCCGCCACTACGCCTATTTCGACCCGAAGAAGAACAAGTGGATCAGCGATCCCTCGGGTGACTGGGGACGCATCGCCCGTCAACAAGACTTTTTGCGTCGCGTGCTGCGCGCGGCGCTCGACAAGGGCGTAACGAACCCGGCCGTCGCGAATCAACTGCTTGGTGCCGCACTCGACAACGTCGTGACCGACGACAACCTCTCACCCCTCAAAATGCTGCAGCTCGCCCGCGCCATGCGCAACGTCAGCGAAAAGGACGTGCGCACGTACACCGTCAACGGGGCGATGAAGCAGATCGGCGGACAATCGGTCATCGAGCCAACAATCAACAACGACACGATGAAAGCGATTCTTTCCATCTTCCGTGGCGAAACCACCATCGGTGAGGGAAACAAGCAACTCGGTCAGATCGATGCAGCAGTGGGCTCGACACGTGGTGTTCGCTCGGCCAACACCAGCACCACAACCACGGTTCCCGAAGTGGTCAACCAAACGCTCTCGCAACAACGGTTCAGCGTGACACCGCCGAACGACCCCACCTGTCGTTGACTTTCGAATCAACCGCGTTCCACTAACGGCGTTCGAGCACCTCGACCAACGCCGCCGGTACGTCACTCGGCTCACCGACCGTTGCCACCTTCGCCCCGACTTTGGCGGCGAGTGCCCGCGCCTCCGCATCGTCGCCTTCGGGCGCCATGATGCACAGCTCGTCGAGACCGCGCGCCACCGCCTCGACATCACCGGGTTCAGTTGCGCGACAGTCCGACAACAGCACCACCACCTTGCGTGCGGCTCGCGAACGACCCAGCTGGTCGGCTGCTGCACGAAGGGCAGTCGTGAGATCGGTCGTACCGAAACCCCGCAGCGCAAGAACCGCGTTCACCACCTCGGGCCCGGGTCGACGTGCGTCCTGGGACTTTGCCACGACGACATCGCGCCCGAAAGCCAGCACGCTGTAGTCATCGGGCTCACGCAACGCGACGGCCGCGGCGGCGAGTGCCGACGTCGCGAGCGGCTTTCCGCCCATCGACCCGCTGCGATCGACCACGAGACACACCGCCGTGTCCCGTTTTGACCATGTTCGGGCCCTCAATTCTTCGACGCGCACACGGCGCCGCGAGCCGCTGCCCTCGAACGCCTCGATGCTGGCATCGATGTCGATGTCACCCTCGCCCCGAAAAGGCGCGGTGACCATGCGTCCGATGCCGCGGCGTCGCCGTGCGGTGTTTGCCGCGAGGTCGAGCATGAGCCGCGCGGCAAGGTTCCGCGCAGCGGCGCGAAGCTTCGGGTCGGTTGCCGCAGTCAGGTCGGCGATCATCGACAATGTTTCGTCGGGGTCGTGCTGCATCGCTTCGTCCACCGCGGCTTCGTCGAGTTCACCGACCTCCGGCGAGACCTGCTCGAATCGCGGGTGACGCGACAACTCGGTGCGCGACTTCGTCTTGCGTCCCGCCTCCTGCTCGGCGGCCTGCGCGGCTGCGCCCTCTTTGATCAGCGGGAGTTCGTGGCCCCGGTCGGGGCTCCAACTTTTCCCGGATCACCCAACTCGCGAGTAGGCGCAAAGACCGCGTCCCAGATTTCGAGGATGATGTCCTCGGCGCTGCGGGTGACACCCTCTCGCAAGCGAACTCGACCGCTCAACGACGTGAGTGCGGCATCGCGCGCAACGGCGTTGTCGGTGGCCGCAACTCCACGCAGTTCCCCCAGCGACCGTGCGACGAGAGCGGTGTCAATGGCGCCACGAACCGACGAGCCCGTGCGCAGATCGGCGTGTTCCCGAGTCGCACGCACCACGCGTACGAGCCCGTCGACCCACTTTCCGTCGGCATCGGGCACGTTGCGCAGAACGATCGCGACTTCGTCGTCGTGTGATTGGTAGCCGACCGCAACACGACAGACTCGGTCGTAGATGGCTCCGGAGATTCGCGCCGTGCCAACCGAATCGAATGGGTTCATTGCGGCGACCAACCTGAAACCCGGAGCTGCAGAAATTCGTCCGAGGCGGGGAACGCTGAGGTCGCCCTCGCTCATCACCGTGATGAGAACGTTCAGGGTCTCCTCGGGTACGCGATTGATTTCTTCCACGTACAGCAGCGAGCCGTCGCGCATCGCCGCCACCAAGGGACCGTCCATGAACGCATCGGCTGCGTATCCCTCGTTCAACACGCGCGCCGGGTCGAAAGTCCCGACGAGTCGGGCCGGGGTCAGTTCGGCGTTGCCCTCGACGAACTCGAAACCCACGCCGACGGCGCGAGCCACGGCGCGGAGCAACGTTGACTTGCCCGTGCCGGGTGGACCCTCGAGGACGATGTGGCGATCGGCGCGCAGCGCAGCGATGACGATCTCGAGTTCACGACGACGACCGACTACCTCACGCCCGAGGCGTTCGAGATCATTCGACATTCGTGGCTGCTCGTCAGTCGTTGACAATGACGCCGCGAATGTTCTCGCCGTCGCGCATTGCCCGGTAGCCCTCGTTGATGTCGGCGAGCTTGTAGCGCCGGGTGATGAGCTCGTCGAGCTTCAACTGACCGTCGCGGTACATACCGAGAAGCTTCGGGATGTCGGCGCGGGGGTTCAGGCTGCCGAAGATGGTGCCCTTCACTTCCTTGTTGAACATTGCAAGGTTGAACAAGTTGATGCTGGCGGTGCCGCTGGTCATCGGCGAAATCGCGGTCACCACCATCGTGCCTCCCTTGCCGGTGAGGTTCTGGGCAGTTTCCATCATCTCGCCGTGCAGAACGCCGGGGGTCATGATGACGCGATCGGCCATTTGTCCCCACGTCATTTCCATCACCGGGGCCAATGCCTCTTCCATCGACGCGAAGGTGTGTGTTGCGCCCATCTCCATCGCCTTCTCGCGCTTGAACTCGACCGGGTCAACCGCGATCACGCGCTTGGCTCCGGCCATCTTGGCGCCCTGCACTGCGTTGATGCCGATGCCACCAATGCCCACCACGACGACGGTGTCGCCGGGCTGCACGTCGGCGCGGTTGGTGGCCGACCCCCATCCGGTTGCGACGCCACACGATACGAGCGCGACGGATTCGAGCGGCAGGTCGGGGTCGACCTTGATGACCGACGCCTCCGCGACGCACGCAACCTCGGAAAACGTGCCGACCTTGGCCATCATGCCAACGGGTGTGCCGTTGTTCAGGAAGTGACGGTGCGTGCCATCGGTGATCATGCCCGGGACCATCGTCCCCGCGCCGAGGTCGCACAGGTTCTGACGACCCGTGCTGCAGTAGCGACACCGACCACATGACGGAATGAACGACGCCGACACGTGGTCGCCCTTCTTCACCGATGTCACCCCCGGGCCGACGTCAAGGATGACGCCCGCACCCTCGTGGCCGCCGACCATCGGAAACATCGACTCGAGACCCATCATGTCGAGAAGTTCCTTCGGTGGCACCATGTCACCGGTGACGAGATGCTCGTCGCTGTGACACAGGCCCGCCACTTTCCATTGCACCAGAACCTCTCCGGCCTTCGGCGCGTGAACCTCGACATCGTCGATGCTCCAGTCCTGGTGAAGACCGTGGATGACTGCCGCTTTTGCCTTCATGATTCCCCCAACTCTGTTCGTGTTTTGCCGTGTTCAGTTGTAAACGAGTACGCCGCGGATGTTCTTGCCGCCGCGCATGTCGTCGTATCCATCGTTGACGCCGTCGAGCGTGTAGGTGCGGGTCACGAGACCGTCGAGATCGAGCTGTCCCTCGCGGTACAGACCGAGCAACTTCGGAATGTCGGCACGAGGATTGCCCGACCCGAACAACGAACCAACGACCTGCTTTTCCATGAGCGTCATGTCGAGGAAGCTGATGTTCGCGCTCATTTCCATTGCGGGATGGAGATTCGTCACGACGACGCGTCCCCGCTTGGCCGTCAGCGCAAGCGCCTGAATCATCAGTTCACCGCTGCCGACGCCCATCGTCATGATGACCTTGTTCGCCATGGTTCCCCAAGTGAGATCACGCACCATTTCGATTGCTTCGGCGGTTGATGCGGCCGTGTGCGTTGCGCCGAGTTGCATCGCCTTTTCACGCTTGAACTCGACGGGGTCGATTGCGATGACCCTCTTTGCACCTGCGAGCTTGGCACCCTGCACCGCATTGGCGCCGATGCCACCGACACCGATGACACACACCGTGTCGCCGGGCTGAACGTCGGCTGCATAGACACTGCTGCCCCACCCGGTGACAACGCCACAACCGAGCAAACACGCCCGGTCAAGAGGGACGTCCTTGTCGATCTTGATGCACGAGGCTTCGTTGACGACGGTGTGGTGGGCAAACGTGCCGAGAATGCACATGAGTGCAAGGTCCTTGCCTCGCGCGTGGTGACGAGACGTCTGGTTGGCAATCTGAAGACCGAGACCGAGGTATGCACCGAGATCGCACAGGTTGGAGTGCCCGGTACTGCAACTCGGACAACGACCACACGACGGAATGAAACCGAAAACGACGTGGTCGCCCGGCGAGAGCCAACTGACACCTTCACCCACTTGCTCGACGATCCCCGCACCCTCGTGACCGCCGATGATCGGCAGCGGCGAGGGAAGGTCACCGGTGACGAGATGTTCATCGCTGTGGCACATACCCGATGCGGCCATCTTCACGAGAACTTCGCCGGGGCCGGGCGGATCGAGGTCGATCTCTTCGACCGACCACGGCGCGTTGAGTTCCCACAGGATTGCGGCTTTTGTCTTCACTCGGCCCCCTCGATTCGTGACGCCACGCGGGCGCCCATGATTCACGACGCCACGCGGGCGTCTTTGACACGACGTGACGCTAGCCCACGCACCCGACGGGCGTCACACGGTACGATGCGCCCATGACCCCGGCTCCCAACTCCGCCGTCCTCGAGGCATCCGAAACCGCCGAGTCCGCGCAGGACACAGTCGCAACAGAATCGGTCGTCCTCGAAGACTTGCTCGTCGAAGAAATCTCCATCGACGGCATGTGCGGCGTCTACTGAGTCGCGACGCACGCGAGAACCCGCCGACACCCGTCATGGCGCTCACTCTCCAGTCCGCTTGCAGCCTTTCGCCGCAGGTGGCCCTGCGGCCCGAACCGTTCGGTGCGCTCGCTTATCACTACGGCAACCGGCGCCTCGTGTTCTTGAAGCACCCCGACATGGTCTCCGTCGTGAAGAGCCTCTCCGACCACCCCACCATCGCTGCGACCTTCGATGCCTGCGGCATCGCGAACGAGCGCAGGCCGTCGTTTCTCGCGGCGCTCGAGAACCTCACGAAATCCGAGATCATCAGTGTCGGCTGAAACACTTGTCTCGCAGCTGAAGCGCGGGCTCGACGCGCCGATCTGTCTCACGTGGGAACTCACGTACGCATGCAACCTGCAATGCGTCCACTGTTTGTCGAGCAGCGGCCAACGCGACCCACGTGAACTCTCCACTGCCCAGGCCAAAGCCGTCATCGACGAATTGCGCGACCTGCAGGTTTTTTACATCAACATCGGCGGTGGTGAACCGATGATCCGCCGCGACTTCTTCGACATCATCGGTCACTCGATCCACAATTCGATCGGGGTCAAGTTCTCGACGAACGGTGCCTACATCGACACAGACAGCGCACGACGCCTCGCCGCAATGGACTACCTCGACATCCAGATCAGCCTCGACGGCACCGACGCGGCCACCAACGACGCCGTCCGTGGCGCCGGCTCGTTCGACACCGCAATCACGGCGATGGAAAACCTTCGGCGCGCGAACTTCGGAGAGTTCAAGATCTCGGTTGTCGTGACCCGGCATAACGTCGCCCAGCTCGACGAGTTCAAGTCGCTTGCCGATTCATATGGTGCGCAGTTGCGCATCACGCGTTTGCGCCCCGCCGGACGCGGCGCCGATACGTGGCACGAACTGCACCCCACAGCCGACCAGCAAGTCGAGATTTACCGGTGGCTTCTCGCCCACGGCGAGAACGTTCTCACGGGTGATTCCTTTTTCCACCTGAACGCACTCGGCGAACCGCTGCCCGGTCTCAACCTGTGCGGCGCCGGGCGCGTCGTGTGTCTCATCGATCCGGTTGGTGACGTGTACGCATGCCCGTTCGTCCTGCACGACGAATTCCGCGCGGGAAGCGTCCTCGACCCGGGCGGTTTCACGAAGGTTTGGCGGGAGAGCACCCTTTTCACGTCGCTTCGCGAACCCGAATCAGCGGGTGCGTGTGCATCATGCGGAAGCTACGACGCGTGTCAGGGTGGTTGCATGGCCGCGAAGTTCTTCACCGGGCTCCCCCTCGACGGGCCCGATCCAGAATGCGTCAGTGGACACGGAGAAGAATTGCTGTCGGCAAGAACGTCGTCCGGAATCGCAACCGCACCAAAACCGACGAGTAACCACTCTCGTCCGGTCTCACTCACTCGCAAGCCTGCTCGCGCATAACTGGTCGGCAACCCCGACTCTCCTAAACTGACGCGGTGCATTACGCGATCGTTGCCGCAGTCGCAATAGTCGGCTACGCACTCGGCACCTTTCCCAGTGCGATCATCGTGGCGAAGGCAAGCGGGATCGATATCACGTCGCAAGGATCGGGCAACCCGGGTGCGTCGAACGTGGCGCGCACACTTGGCTGGCGCAAAGGCATCCTCGTCTACGTGACCGACGCCGTGAAGGGTGTCCTCGCGGTGGTCATCGGACGGCTCGTCGCCGGCGACGCGGGTGGATATTGGTGCGCTGCCACCGCAGTCGTCGGTCACGTGTTCCCCGTGACACGAGGCCTGCGTGGAGGCAAGGGTGTGGCAACGGGCAGTGGTGCGATGCTCGTTCTTCAACCCGCCGTCAGTTCGGCCCTCGCCGTGGTCTGGGTTCTCGTCAGCAAAACCACAAAGAAGGCGTCAATCGCCTCGATTGTCGTCACGATCGGACTACCCGTTGGGATGGGTGTGGCCGGGACTCCGGCGTGGGAAATTCTCGCCATGGCCGGTCTCGCGTTTCTCGTCGTGATGCGACATCTGCCCAACCTGCGTCGCTTGCGGTCGGGCACGGAACACACCCTCCACGGGAAAGCAGCCTGAACCCGTGGCCGCTGCGATTTCGACCATCTTCGACAGCCTGCGCGATCTCTCCGATTCGCCGGTCTTCTACCTCGTGATCTTCGTCATCGCAGTACTCGACTCCGTGTTTCCCGTCGTTCCCAGCGAAACGATGGTCATCATCGGCGGAGTCGCGGCCGGCCTCGGCGATCTCAATATTCTCGCCGTGATGGCGGTTGGTGCCGCGGGCGCTTTCGTCGGGGACAACATGTCGTTCGAAATCGGTCTTCGCGCAAAGGACCCGGTCACCCGCTGGTATTCACGCAGCGAGAAACGGCTGAAGCGCCTGGAATGGGCCGACCGCCAAATCGAAGAGCGCGGGGGTTTGCTTCTCATCACCGCTCGTTTCATTCCGGGTGGGCGCACTCTGCTCACGCTGTCGTGCGGGATCACCGGCCAACCTCATCGATGGTTCGCCAAGTGGGTCGGTGCCGCAGCCGTCATTTGGGCGTCGTACGCCGCGCTTCTCGGGTACGCGGGCGGCAAGACCTTCGAAGACAACCACACTCTCGCCTTCGTGGTCGCCTTCACAACGGCGATCTCGATCACCGTGTTGATCGAAGTCATTCGACACGTGCGCAAACGCAAGTCCTGAGAACACGGCCCGAGATCACGGCCCGACCGCGCGGGTGCGCCCGGCGGGAAATCGGGCCACAATGAGGTATGCGCTTCAGCGTCGATCGAACGTGGCGTCGACCCGGCAACGCTGACACCGTCGTTGGCGGCTCGCCAACACGCGCGTTCAAACTCACGTCCGCGGGCCGAGGTGTCGTCGAGGCAATCGAACGTGGTGACGAAATCCCTGCCGGTGCCACCGGACTCATCGAGCGCCTCGTCGACGCGGGTGCAATTCATCCTCTCGCTGATCCGTCGCTCCACGTACTTTCGGCCGACATGATCACCGCCGTCATTCCGGTGTACCTGACTGAATCCGCCGACGGTTCGCGTCTCGCGCGACTCATCGACTCCCTGGCCGGACTCGGGGCGATCATCGTTGTCGATGATTCCTCGCCCCTGCCGCTGCCCACGCTCGCTGCCGAAAAGACCCCCGTCCGCGTGGTCCGTCGCGATACGAACGGTGGTCCGGGGGCGGCACGCAACACCGGCCTTGCGAACGTCGACACATCGCACGTTGTCTTCATCGACAGCGATGTTGACTGTCGTGCAGACGACATCGTCGCTCTCGGCGGTTGGCTGGTCGCAGCGGGCGCCGCGGCAATCGCGCCGCGCGTCATCACCGACGACGACGGCTCGGTTCTCGGTGCGTATGAAGCAGCACGGTCACCCCTCGACATGGGAATTCGCCCGGCGCGCGTGCGTGCCGGCACACGCGTGGGGTACGTACCCGCGGCAGTTCTTCTGTGCGAGGTTGCCGCCCTGCGCGCGGTGAACGGGTTCGACGAATCGATGCGTACGGGCGAAGACGTCGATCTCGTGTGGCGCCTCGATGCAGCGGGTCATCGGTGCCGCTACGAACCGTCGATCGATGTCCGTCACCGTCGTCGCTCTTCGGCGGTTGACGTACTTCGCCAACGAATGGGTTATGGCGAGTCGACGGCCGTGCTTCACCGTCGCCACGGAGCTGCCGTGGCGCCCGCGCGTGGTTCGGTGACCTCGATTTCCGCTTGGATCGCGCTGACTCTCGGGCACCCGATCATCGCCGTCGTCACCGCGTTGTCGACTGCGTCGATGCTCGCACGAAAACTGCGGTTCGTCCCCAACGCACCTCGCGAGGCACTTCGGTTGGCGGGCATGACGCACGTGCATGTTGGACGCAACCTCGCTTCGGCCGTGACGCGCGTTTGGTGGCCCATCGCTCTCGTCCTGGCCCTCGTCTCCAAACGCATGCGCGTCGCCCTCTGCGCGGCGGCACTCATTCCGTCACTCGCCGAGTGGTGGGAGAAGCGTCCGCGCCTCGACCCCGTGCGATTCACGTTGTTGCGCATCGTCGATGACGCTGCCTACGGCACCGGCGTGTGGCGGACCGCCCTGCGCGAACGTGATGCCGGCGCAATCGTGCCCACAATCACGTTCGACGGTTCGCGTAACGATTGAAGTCGCTTCAGGGCGGTACCGTGGGGGTCGATGGCCCTGCGACTCACGGTCCGGCGCGACGCCTTCCGCAACCACGTTCTTGGCGTGGCGCGCGATGTGTCCCACCTCGTTCCCGTCGTCAAGGGCAACGGGTACGGTCTCGGTCGTTCCGAACTCATTCGTTTGATCGGTGAGTTGCTGCCCGTCACCACAACGGTCGCGGTTGGCACCATCCACGAGGCCCGTGACATTCCCGCTCGCTACGCCGTGCATGTCATGAACCCCATTGGCAATATCGACCTCGCCGCCCTCGGCGGGTTGCCGGCAAACGTCATTCCCACGATCGGGTCAACCCATGACGTCGACGTGTTGGCCCGACGGAACTGGAAAGGACGGGTCATCGTCAAGCTCGCATCCGCGATGCGCCGCTTCGGTGCCTCGCAGAGCGAATTTCCCGCACTTGTCCGCGACATCGGACGAATCGGCGGAAACATCCACGCCTGCAGCATCCACCCACCAACGGCAGGACCCGACACCGACCGAATCGCTGAGATTCGCCGGTGGCTCCCACTTCTGCCCGATTGCGTCACCCTGTCGGTCAGTCACCTGTCACCCAAATCGCTCGTCGAACTACGCAACTCCGACGAGACCCGAACCGTCGAAGCCCGCCTCGGCACCGCCTTGTGGCACGGAACAAAGAACCACTTCGCCCTCCACGCCGACGTCATGCGCGCCGAGCCGTGTCGTGCGGGAGAATCGGCGGGTTACCGGTCAACGTCCGTCGCGGGCAACGGCACCCTCGTGGTCATCGGTGCCGGCTCGGCCCACGGCGTCGCGCCGCTGCACAACGGCGACAGTCCGTTCCACTTTGCTCGTCAACGTCTTTCCCTGCTCGAGAACCCCTACATGCACTCGGCACTCGCGTTTGTTCCCGAGGGTCAGCCCTGTCCCGGTGTCGGCGATCTCGTTGACGTGCAGCGACCGCTCACCACGGTTCATCCCGACGTCGTTGATTGGGTTTGACGATGTCGGTTGGGACCAACACCACAACGCGCAGTGGCCTTGAACGCAACCGTGCGCTCGATGCGACGCGCACGGTCGCTCTTCTCGGCATCATTGTCCTCAATTACCACGGCTATCTCAACCGTTACGACGCAATCGGAGCGAACAAAGAGAACTTCTTTGCTCGCATCATGGATGCGTGGAACGGGGTGCTCGCGCCGAGTCCCGTCATCTTCGTACTCGTGTCGGGGATCAGTTGTGCGCTGCTCACCTCGGCACAATTCGACCGCTGGGTTCTCGTGCGTCGCGGAGTACTCCTCCTCGCCATCGGCTCGATGTTCGAGTGGGTTTGGAACGGCACGATCCTTCCCTACTTCGGCATCTACTTCGTTCTGGCCGCAGCCGTGAGCGCATGGTCGAAACGCAACATCATCCTTGTCGCCGTGTTGTGCACGACGTCGGCCGCGGTTCTTTCGTTCTGGAGGTTCGTACGCGAGGAAGATTTCCATTCGACTTCGTGGCTCAGCCCCGCCTATCCCTACTCACCTCGCAACTTTGTCCTCAGGTACTTCGTCGACTACACCCACCCGGTTCTCCCATGGTTCGCTTTTTTCTGCGTCGGCCTTCTCATCGGGCGGTCCATGCCGTGGTTCTTCGCCAACAGGGCACGTCTTTTTGCGCCACTGGTCGTCGGGGTGATCGCCGTCTACACCCTCAGCACCGTGGTGCGGCGGAGCACCGACGGTGCTTGGCAGCGCCTCACCAGCACCGACCCGTTCGAACGTGGCATTCTGGCGACCGTCGGCGTCACGCTCTCGTCGATTCTCGTCCTCATCGTCGTCTCGTGGATCATCGATGCGTTTCCTCGGTCGCCGATCGCCGACGTTTTCGTGCGCGCCGGACAAATGACTCTCACGCTGTACGTGTGTCACGGGCTCGCCTACAACCTCATCGTCAACCAACTCGAATGGGTTCGACCAACAGGCCTCGACACTGCCCTTGGTCTTTCGGCGATCATGTGGATCGTGCTCGTTGCGATTGGCGGATGGTGGCATCGCTTCTTTGGCCGTGGTCCGCTCGAGCGCCTGCTGCGCGGTTTTGGTGGCTGACCCGTAACCGCGACTCAGACGCGCTGCCGGTTCAGGCCGCGCAAGCCAACCGCCGCCGCACCGATGAGTGATCCGTCGTCGCCCAGTCGCGCCGGCACGATGCG
>RGCG01000237.1 GCA_009919275.1 Actinomycetota bacterium | reverse complement strand
CGTCGATGGGACTGGGCTTCCTTCTTGCGAAGTTGACGGGCCGGCGACAAAAAGACGACTAGATATTCCGAATTGAGCGCGTTTCAAATAGATTACGACCTGCATGAAAGTTCGGTCCGCTCTGGCACAGTCAACGATGAATCGCATCGTCAACGTCACTGTCGCAGCAATCGACGCCGGCGGTGAGCCGTCGCTTCGCGTCAACGACATTGCGCGTGACAGCGAGGTTTCCGTTGCAACCTTGTACCACTACTTCGGCGACCGAGAAGGTTTGGTCGTCGCGGCTCGTTTGAAACAGTTCGCGGGCTCCACCGGCATCTACTACGACGAATTCTCACGGGCAATGAACGCAGCCATGACGAGCGATGAATTGGCAGTTGTGGTGCGGTCCTTTTTCGGTCAGGCAACGTCGCAAGCGAGTCGCGCCATCCGATTCCTTCGCGCCGAAATTGTCGGCTCGTCGCGTACGCGCCCCCAACTGGCCACTGCGCTTCGCGAAGTACAGGAAGAACTGGCGACAAAGTTGACGGCAGTCTTCGCTGGCGCACAGGACCGCGGTCTGCTTCGCACATCAATCTCCGCCCGTGACATGGCCGAGTTCACGCTGGCCATTCACCTGGGGTCGGTCCTGACCGATCTACTCGCTGGCGACGAGGATCGTGGCTCGTCGCTCGACCCAATCTTCGCCGAACTGATCGACTCGGTCTTCCTCGTCAAGAGCTGACCGGCAAAGAGCCGACGGCCAGCCGTCGCCGCTCTGCCTCTCGAAGGCCATCGGACACTGGGTTACCCTGTGCCCATGGAGCAGACACTGCCGGATCCCAACATCGCCAAGGGTGAGCATCGTTGCCCGGGGGAGTCGTACCAAGACGTGCTGCGCCGCGATGAAACCGGCGCACCGTCTCAGATGATGACCGAGTCGTACGAGTTTCTCGGCGACGAGCCCATCGGTTTCTATCGGTACACGTCTAAGGAGTTTCTCGAACTGGAGTTCGAGAAAGTGTGGTCGAAGGTATGGCA
>RGCG01000236.1 GCA_009919275.1 Actinomycetota bacterium | reverse complement strand
CACCACCCGAACATGCCTTCTTCCACGACGAGAGGTCGGCGGTCTTCCAGCGCGGGTGGTCGACGATCATCTGGAAGATGGTCGGCACGCCCATGAAGCCGGTCGCCTTTTCCTTTTCGAAGTTGTCGAAGATGCGGTCGATGTTCACCTCGTTGTCGAGCAGCAGACTGCCACCCGACCAGTAGGTGTAGAGCCACAGCGCGAGGCCGCCGGTGAAGGCCAGCGGAAACGGCAACTGCAACTTGTCGCCGGGCCAGAGGTCGAGCGCCTGCGCCCACGATTGTGATCCGGCGTTGAACGACCCGTGCGTGAGCACCGCGCCCTTCGGGTCACCGGTCGTGCCACTGGTGTAACAGATGAATGCGGCGTCGTCGGGTGCCGTGTCGGCAGTGACGATCTTCGAACCATCGGCATAGAGCGGCGCAATCGCTTCGACGCGAATGACCTCGCAACCCTCGACGGTCGTCGTCGACGCAACGAGCCCGTCGTTGGTGAAGAGAAGTTTTGCGCCCGCATTGGCGACGACGAACTTGACCTCGGCAGGCGTGAAGCGCGTGTTGATCGGCACGATCAGCGCGCCGAGCTTCCACGCGGCCATCGTGAGTTCGATCCATTCCATGCAGTTGGTCAGCAGGAGACCGATGCGATCGCCCTTGGCGATTCCCTTCCCCGCCAGACCGGTCGCGAGGTCGTTGGTACGTGTGTTCAGTTGTCGCCACGTCGTTTCGACACCCGCGTATTTGATGGCCAGTTCGTCGGGTCGCCACCGCGCCCAGAATTCCCCGATTCGCGCAAGGTTCATTGCCCACCCCCTTCGCGAGAATTTAGTCGGTCAGTTGTCGGGTTCTAACGTGGCGGAATGCCGCAGCGCGATACCCCGATCTACTCGCTCTCCGACCGTTTCATCGACGAGATGGCCGCACTCGACCCGCTGGCCGCCACGTACCTCGGCGTCTCGGGTTACGACGACAAGATGACCGACTTCTCCCCTGCGGGCCATGATGCGCGCGCTGCGCACGC
>RGCG01000235.1 GCA_009919275.1 Actinomycetota bacterium | reverse complement strand
TGTCGAAAAAGGCGAACGACGCGTTTCACCATTTTTGGTGCCGATGATGATGTCAAATGCTTCTGGTGCAGCCATTTCAATGCGGTACGGATATCAAGGACCGGCCGAAACGATCTGCACTGCATGCGCCGCAGCCACACACGCCCTTGGTTATGCCGCTCGACTTGTTGCATGGGGACGTTGCGACGCAGTGATTTCGGGCGGTGCCGAATCTGCGGCCACGATTACTGCTGTTGCTGGCTTTGCAAACATGACCGCTCTTTCAACAACAAAGGTAAGCAAGCCATTTGATGCCACTCGAGATGGTTTCATCTTCGGCGAAGGTGCTGCGGTATTCGTTCTTGAACGTCTCGATCTCGCACTTGCCCGAAACGCAAAAATTTATGGAGAAGTCTTGGGTGCGGGTAGTAACGCCGACGCACACCACATCACCGCACCGTCACCAGGTGGAGTTGGTGCGATCGCTTGCATGAGACTCGCACTCGACGACGCGGGGCTTTCGCCGAGCGATATTAAACAAGTGAACGCTCACGGTACATCGACGCCCCTTAACGACGCCGCCGAGGCAAGCGCGGTCGCTGAAGTTTTTGGTTCAACCAAACCACCGATGACTTCGATTAAAGGTGTGACTGGTCACCCTCTCGGTGCTGCTGGCGCCCTAGAAGCAGCTGCTGTTCTGCTTTCATTCGAACACAAACTTATTCCGCCGACGGCAAACACTTCGGCTGTCGACCCGCAGATGTTGAACGTCGATATCGTCACTGGTGCACCTCGCCCTTGGCAACCAGGACCGACTATTTCGAATAATTTTGGTTTCGGCGGCCACAACGGCTCGATTATTCTCGCGCCGTACGCCTAAGCGTCGACAATTACAAACAGTAATTCGCATTCGCAGGCGATTTCGCCGTTTACTTTTGCAACACCCGAACCTTTTCCTGCACGCGCCGACATACGACCGAGACTTACTGACATTTCAAGCACATCACCAGGCACAACCTGACGACGAAAGCGTGCTGCATC
>RGCG01000234.1 GCA_009919275.1 Actinomycetota bacterium | reverse complement strand
TGCAATTGCTGTCCGCGCTTCTCGCCCTGTTTGCGGCGGGGGGAAGCCTTGTCTTGCTGGCCGCACGGCTGGCCGCGAACAGGTTGCCGGCCGCGGCGAATTTTGTCCTGGCCTTTCGGCCGGTGGCTCTACCGCTTGCCTTCATGGTGGCGGGGTTCGCGATGTTCGGCAGTCTGTGGTTCAGCGAGGCGGCGAACTACAACCCCTGCAAGCTGTGTTGGTATCAGCGCATCGCGATGTACTCGTTGGCGATCATTCTGGCCGTCGCATTGGTGCGGCGGGCTGTGACCAAAGATGACGCTTTTGCTTCGCAACGTGAAATCACGCCGTATGCCATCGTCCTCGCTGTGCTGGGGAGTGTGGTGTCGACGTATCACTATCTGCTCGAGTGGAACCCCACGTGGGAGAGCAATGTCTGTTCTCTTGACGTGCCCTGCACCACAATCTGGTTCCGCGAGTTCGGTTTCGTCACGTTGCCGTTCATGGCACTGTGCGGGTACGTGAGCATCATCATTTTGTTGGCGACCACTCATCGACCAAAAGCCGTATCGTTTGAATCATGAGCGCTGAAGACCAGAAACAGAAGTCCTCGCCGACGAAATGGATCGTTGCGGCGATCGCCGTTGTGCTGGTGGTCATTGCCGGCATCGCCATCGTGGGTGGGGGTTCCGATGATGGCGGTTCGACAAGCGACGGCAGTGGCTCGCAGGTCAAGCCGGATGCTGGTGGTCCTGCCGGTGGTGAAGGTGTGGCGGGTGAGTTCCAGCCGGTCACGGCAACCGGCGTTGCCCTGCCACCACTCGAACAATCCGTACCGGCGCCGGGAAGCGACCCGGGCGAGGGTGTCGCCGCTCCCACGCTCGAGGGTTTTGACTTCTCGGGTTCACCGGTTGCGGTGGCGCCGTCGGGCAAGCCCAAGCTGTTGGTGTTCCTTGCGCATTGGTGTCCGCATTGCAATGCCGAGATTCCGCGCCTCATTGAATGGAAAGAGTCGGGCCAGATGCCCGACTCGCTCGAGGT
>RGCG01000233.1 GCA_009919275.1 Actinomycetota bacterium | reverse complement strand
CGCGGCGTCTCGAGCAGAGCTCGATGTCACAGATCGTGAGAGCGTGCGTGCCGTAGTGGCACGCGAGAAGCCACAGGTCATCGTCCACTCGGCAGCGTGGACTGCTGTCGACGCGTGCGAGAGTGACCGCGACAAAGCGATGCTGTGTAACGCAGGCGCCACGCAATATGTGGTGGAAGCTGCGCGAACCGTTGGGGCGCGCGTGGCCTATGTGTCGACCGACTACGTCTTCGACGGAACCAAATCGTCGCCGTACGTGGAGACCGACGTGCCCAACCCGCAGTCGGTGTACGGGGCATCAAAACTGGCGGGGGAGAACGCCGTCGATACGTCGATCGACGCGGTTGTGAGGGTGTCGTGGCTGTGTGGTTTTCATGGCTCAAACATGGTGAAGACGATCCTTCGAATCGCTGCGCAACAAGACGTGCTCACCTTTGTCGACGACCAAGTCGGGCATCCGACATTCGCCGACGATGCAGCGAAAATGATCGTTCGTCTTGCAACAGAGGGTCGTGCTGGTCTGTGGCACGTGACTAATCAAGGTGCGGTGAGTTGGTATGAGTTCGCGCGCGAAGTGATGCGCATTGCTGGGCACGACCCAGCACGTGTAAAGCCGGTGCGTACCCGCGACCTCGTGCCATCGCGCCCGGCACCGCGCCCGGCCAACTCGGTGCTCGACAACGCTGCGTTGCGTGCGGCGAACATTCCGCTTCTGGATGACTTTCGCATCCCGCTTGCGCGATTGGTGCGTCGTCTCAGCGCGTCGAACTAGTGCGCGAGCGTGACAGATGCTCGGTCGCTTGGACTCGAGGCGAATCGCCAGCGTCCGCAACGTCGGTGTGTCGAATCGCCAGCGCTTTCAGCGCAGGTTAGGGTGAAGTCATGACGCCGGCAGAACTGCTCGCGGTGCTTGAGCCCACGGCGGCGAAGTTGTACGACCGCCACATGGGTGTGGCGAAGGAGTGGTTTCCGCACGAGTACGTGCCGTGGAGCCGCGGTCGCGACTTCGACCCCGAGCGA
>RGCG01000232.1 GCA_009919275.1 Actinomycetota bacterium | reverse complement strand
GTCGGCCATGCCGCCGCGCCCCACGCGCTGGACTATCTCGTAGCGGTCGTTGATGACCGCTTTCCCGTCGTTTGCCATAAGTGTTACGAAAGGCTAACGGGGTGGGCCGACCCCGTAGGGTTTCGGCCCATTTCGTCACTTCGGGACAACGAGCAAAGCCTTGTCGAGAAGAGTTTTCGCCACCGGACCGGCCAAAGTGCCACCCGTGCCCGCGCTGACAGTGGCGTTGACACCCTTCAACATCACCGCCACAGCTACACGCGGTGCCTTTGCGGGTGCAAACGCCGTGATCCAGGCGTGCGAGCGTTGTTCTTCGCCGTCGGCATTCAGTTGTGCCGTGCCTGTTTTGGCAGCGGCCTGCACGCCCCGAGCCAATTTCATGCAGCAGCGCGCGGTTCCATCGTTCACCACACCCACCATCAACTGTGTCAACTGGTCGGCGACCGGCTTCGAGATCGGCGTGCGCCACACCTCGGGCGAGGTCTGTGTCAACAATGAACCGTTGTTGGCCAAGGTTTTGTCGACGGTCGCTGCCCCCGGAAGATCGATCGGCACCTTCGCCTCCAACCCCCACGACCGAACGCCATCGACCAACTTTTCGGGCCCAACATCGACCGACATGCGCGCAAAGGGAATGTTGCAACTGCGCCGGAACACCTCGGCCAAGTCACCACCGCACACTTTCTTGCCGTAGTTCTGAATCGGGTTGTTGGTGTTTGGTGGAACCCATGCCGATTCATCGGGCCATGCCGACGCACCCGACACGACACCGTTCGACAACGCCGTCGCCGTTGTCAACACCTTGAACGTTGATCCCGGCATGTAACGCTCTTGGTAGGCGTTGGCCAGCAACGGTTTGCCCGGCGTCTCGTCCAGTGCCGTCAGCGCAGCCCCCGCTGCTTCGATGTCGTGAACCGCCACCGTGTTCGGGTCGTACGTTGGATTCGAATACATCGCCAGAACCGCACCCGTGCGCACGTCCAGCACGACCACCGACCCTTCGCGGCCCGCCAATGACCGCTTCGCCAGCTCCTGAAGGTCACTGCGCA
>RGCG01000231.1 GCA_009919275.1 Actinomycetota bacterium | reverse complement strand
GCGTATAACCGCTTCTTGCTTCCATCCGGACTTTACCGTCGGCCCTGGAGTCACACCAGATCAGTCTCATAATTGCTCATGAGAGTCGCGGGCTTTAACCGCCGATAGGGAATTTCACCCAACCCTGCAATCACACTGGTCGCACTGGTCCGTGCACCGAAGCAATAATTAGCAGCGGCATCACGCGGGTGGTCGTCGGCATTACAGACCCCGACCCCAAAGTTTCTGGTAGTGGCATCGCTCGCTTGCGCGAAGCAGGCGTCAGCGTCGAAGATGGCGTACTTGCCGACGAAGTTGCTTCACAGCTCAAGGCATACATTCATCATCGAACAACAAATAGACCATTCGTCGTTTTAAAAATGGCGTCGACTTTAGACGGCAGAACAGCCGCACCAGACGGCACCAGCATGTGGATCACGGGCGAAACCGCGCGCAGACGTGTGCAACAACTTCGCGCCGAGAGTGACGCGGTGCTCGTGGGCGCCAACACAGTACGTATTGACGATCCGCAATTGACTGTTCGCGACGTCGAAGGCGACTCACCCCGACGCATAGTTCTTGGCGAAGTTGCAAAGTCAGCCAGAGTCAATCCGTGCACGCAGTGGCGTGGTGCGCTCGTCGACTTGCTCGACGAACTCGGCAACCAAGATGTTTTGCAACTACTTGTCGAAGGCGGACCAACTGTCGCTGCAGCATTTCACCGCGAAAATTTAATCAACAAGTATGTTTTTCACCTGGCGCCTGCACTAACTGGTGGTAACGATTCGCTGCCGATTTTCGAAAGCAGTGGCATCTCGACGATGTCTCAACTCTGGCGCGGAAAAATCGTTGCTTCACAGCAACTTGGCGACGATATCGAAATTATTCTCGAACCAAATTCAACACAGCAGGAGACACAAAAATGAGTAAGTCAAATCAGACAACTCTTAAACCGAGCAATGATCCAGATTTAGCGCCTATCGAAGACATCATCGCCGCAATTTCGCGTGGCGAACTCGTAATTATGGTCGACGACGAAGATCGCGAAAACGAAGGCGATCTAATCATGGCT
>RGCG01000024.1 GCA_009919275.1 Actinomycetota bacterium | reverse complement strand
GACGTGTGGCTGCCGAGCACCCAACCACCACCGTGGTAGTAGACGACGATCGGGTGCGGGCCGGGCACGGCCGGGCGGTAGATGCGGTATTCAAGATCGCCGGCCGCACCGGGGAAAGTGCCGTCGACAATCTCGCCGACGTCGGGCCCGGGTGCTCGCATCGTTGCCGAAGCATCCATGAAGCCGCGCGCTTCTGCGGGCGACATTGCCTCGATGGGCGGAAGTTCGAGCGTCGCCATCACGTCGAGCATCATCTCGACGTCTGGCTGCATGAGGCGGACGGGACCGGGGTTGAGGTGATGCTTTGTCGGTGAGGTGAGCTCGAAACCAAGGAAGCCACGTTCCAACGCCTCGGTGCAGATGCGGCGGTAGCGACCGACTCCCCCGATGTACGGCAGCAGGACGCGCGGCTTGCCCGGAACGTTCGCACCCATATACCACGAGTTCGTGTCTTGGAAGAGGGTGATGTCAGCGCAGTCGGTGCAGTGAACGCGCCAGTCCTCTTCCGCCTGGGTCGTGGGCTCGATTGTGTCGAAGCCGTTCTTGCGCAAATCAATGAGCGCGTCGCGGATCCATTCGACGTGTTGTTCGATCGACACCATCATGTTCGACAACACCGACGGGCTACCCGGCCCGGTGATCATGTAAAGATTCGGGAAACCAACGGTCGTCAGACCGAGGTACGTGAGCGGGCCGTTCTCCCACTTCTTCTTCAGGGTAAGACCGTCTTTGCCCGTGATGTCGACGTTGACGATGGCGCCGGTCATCGCGTCGAAACCGGTGGCATAGACGATGGAGTCGAACTCCATCGATTCATCACCGAAATCGATTCCGGTCTCGGTGACCGACGTGATCGGCTTCTTGCGGATGTCGACCAACCGAACGTGTGACATGTTGAACACTTCGAAGTAGTTGGTGTCCATGCAGGGACGCTTGGTGCCGTACGCATGTCCGCGGGGGCTCAGCGTTTCGGCAGTCTCGGGATCCCGCACGACTTCATGGATTTTTGACCGCATGAACTCGCAGACGACCTCGTTTGCGGCACGGTTGATACCGACATCGGTGAACGTTGCTCCGATTTGCAGCAGTTCACCCTTTCGCCACGACTTCTCGAGCATGGCAAAGGCCTCTTCACGCGAGACCGCGAGTGCCGAGACGGTCGCCATGTCCATCGGCACGCCGGTCGGCGACATGCGGGCTTCGGCTTGGTAGGCAACACGATCGGCTTTCAAGCGTGCCACGCGGTCGGGTGGCTGCGGTCCGTTGAACGCCGGCATCGAGAAGTTCGGCGTGCGCTGGAAGACAACGAGTTGCTTCGCCTGTGCGGCGATGTGCGGCATCGATTGGATGGCCGACGAACCCGTACCGATGACGGCGACACGCTGACCGGTGAAATCGACGCCCTCGTGGGGCCAACGCCCCGTGACGTAAACGTTCCCCTTGAAACGATCGGTACCCGGAATGTCGGGCTCTTTCGGTACCGACAAGCATCCCGTTGCCATGACGTAGTGACGACACGTGATGGTTTCACCCGTCGAGGTGTGAACCGACCACTTCTTCGTCGAGTCGTTCCACGCTGCCTTGTCGACGCGCACCTTGAAGTCGATTCCCGAATACAGGTCGTGCTTCTTCGCGACGTACTGGGCGTAGCGAAGGATTTCGGGCTGAGCGGCGTGCTTTTCCGACCACTGCCACTCATCGAGCAACTCCGGGTCCCACGTGTACTGGTAGTCGGTGGTGGCGATATCGCAGCGCGCACCGGGGTACCTGTTCCAATACCACGTGCCGCCAACGTCGTCGCCGGCCTCGAGCACTCGCGAAGTGAAGCCGTGCTTGCGCAGTTCGTGTAACAGGTACATGCCGGCAAAACCGGCACCGACGACCACTACGTCGACGTCATCCTTGGCCACGACCCGTCTCCCCTCGTTGGTCCCCCCGGACCGACTCCCTGACGTTGAAGACGATAGTCGCCCTTGTGCAAGGGGTTCTCAGTCGCCGCCATCGACGTCCGCCAGAGAGACCCGAACATTTGCCGGTTTGGGCGGGAGCCGCAACGCAAAGAGTGCGGTGAGAACCACGAACCCGGTTGCTCCCCACATTGCGAGTGGCAAACCACCCCACAGATAGAGCAGCCCGGACAGGAGCGTCCCAACGAGGCGACCCGCCGCATTTGCCGAGTAGTAGAAGCCGACGTCGAGCGCGACCTCGTCGTCGTCGGAAAACGCGAGAACCAGGTACGAATGCAGGGAGGAGTTCATCGCAAAGACGACACCGAACACAATGAGTCCGGCGACGATGGCGACTTCGACTGCGATGTCGAGACCCACCAGCATCGCGATGACACCTGAAACGGCGGCCAGAACGAATGCCCACTGCTGCGCTGCACGCACCTCGTCGACTGCTGCCTGACGCAGCGACAGAATTCGCGGTGCCGACGACTGCACGACCCCGTAACCGATGACCCAGATGGCCAGGAATCCGCCGACGGTGTAGTGCGACCAGCCAAGGATGTCGGCCAGAAACACCGGCAACGCAACGACGAACCAGATGTCACGGGAACCGAAGAGGAAGAATCGGGCAACCGACAGTCGGTTGATCGCCGACGACTTCGACAACACCGACCTCAACGGCGCTTTCTTTTTCGACTTACCGATGTCCTCGTTCAGGAACACGACCAGAACCACGACAACGACCGCGAGCACTGCGCTCATCAGCCAGAGTGCGCCGTCGTAGCCGAGCCACGCAAGCAACACGGCGCCGAGGAAGAAGCCAACGCCTTTCAACGCGTTTTTCGATCCGGTGAGGATCGCAACGAGACGGAAGAGCGATCCGTCGCCGGCCACGGTTTTCACCGCGCTCTTCGAACTCATCTTCGTGAGGTCCTTGGCGACTCCGGACAACGCCTGCATCGCCATCACGAACGTCACCGAAAGCCACCGCTCCCATGTGCTTGCTTCTGCCGACAATGCCAGCAAGGCGACAATCTGCAGCACCAGGCCCGCAACGAGGGTACGGTTGAGGCCCCGGCGTGATCCAACCCAGCCACCGAGAAGATTCGTGAGAATGCCCATGAATTCGTAGGCCAGAAAAAGAAAGGCGATGGATACCGCGGAATACCCGAGCTCGTTGAAATGCAACAAGACGAGCATGCGCAGCGCCCCGTCGGTGAGCGTGAACGCCCAGTAACCCGCGGTGACGAGGACGTAGTTGCGCAGTTTCACAGATCGGCGCCGACCTTGATGACGAGCTCGGCCATGCGGTGTGCATAACCGACCTCGTTGTCGTACCACGCGAGCACCTTCACCATGCGTCCATCGATGATCATGGTCGAGGGCCCGTCGACGATCCCCGACCGCGTGTCGTTCACGAAGTCCGCCGAAACCAGCGGGCGGGTTTCGAATCCGAGAATCCCGCGCAACGGACCGCGGGCGGCGGCCTCGAGCATGCCGTTCACCTCCTCGACCGTGACGTCGCGGACCATTGTGAAGACACAATCCGTGAGCGAGGCATTGAGAAGCGGCACGCGAACCGCGATTCCGTTCAGCTTTCCCTTCAGTTCCGGGTAGATCATGGTGATCGCGGTTGCCGACCCGGTCGAGGTGGGAACAAGCGAATTGAGCGCCGAACGTGCGCGCCGCAGGTCCTTGTGCGGTGCGTCGACGATCACCTGGGTGTTCGTCACGTCGTGAACGGTGGTGATTGCGCCTCGTTCGATGCCGATCCCCTCATGCAACACCTTCACGATCGGCGCAAGGCAATTGGTTGTGCACGATGCTGCCGTGACGATTCGATGGAGTGTCGGATCATAGAGATGGTCGTTGCATCCCATCACGATGTTCAGCACGCCATCACTCTTCACCGGGCACGCAACCACAACTTTTTCCGCACCGTTTGCGAGATGAGGGCCCAGATCCTCGGCGGTCTTGAACTTGCCCGAAGATTCAATGACCACGTCGACGCCGAGCTCGCGCCACGGAATGTCACCGGGTCGTGCATATTCGGTGAAGCCGACGCGACGGCCGTCTATTTCGAGCGCACCGTTCGTGACCGCTACCGAGCCACGGTAACGACCGTGCACGGTGTCGAACTCGAGAAGGTGTGCTGCCGTCTCGACACCGCCCTTCACTTCGTTCACGTGGACGACTTCGACTCCGAGACGGTGCTGGAGGGCGCGCGTCACCAAACGACCGATTCGCCCGAAACCGTTGATACCAATCCGCACGGTCATCGCCGTTCCACCTTTCCCTGTCGACCGGGCACCGTCGGCACACCGATGCGTGTCATTCGTTCATTCAGTTCGTCAATCACGGCGTCGAATGCAGTCGACTTCTTCGAGGCCGACGGCGCGGGAATAGACCAGTGCCACCAGTCGTCGCGTGGCTCGAGCTCTTCGTGGACGAGGTCACACACCGTGATCACCTGTACTCCACGCGGAACCAACCCGACGGCACTCGGCACGACGTTGTCCAGTGACGCACCCAGACGTTTCGCAGCCGCAACGGCCCCCGGATGCACGGCCGCGGCAGGATGCGTTCCTGCTGATCGCGCCGGACGACCGGTGCGCGCCCGCCACACTGCGGCGGCCAGCTGCGACCGCGCCGAGTTCCGTGTGCAGAGGAACAGCACACTTCGTTGTCCCAAAGTTTCGGGTGGGCCCATCACCTCGACGGCCGCCGCTGTCAAGCGAACGTAGCGCCGCCGCGCATCGCCGGCCGAGACGACCCTGTCGATGGCATCTGCATCTTCGAGGACATCGAGATGGTGCGCGAGGAGATTCGACTTCACGCCCAACCGTTGCGCCAGTTCGGTCGGCGACCGGTCACTGAACCGCAATTCCTCAGCTATCGCAAGACGGCTCTCGTCGCCGAGAGCCGCGTGGAGCCGCGCACGGTTTGCAATCGAGTGTGTCTTCACATTTTTACTCAATCATCATTGAGTGAATTCTGCAAGTCCGAACCGGCGAAGTTTGGGTGAACTCGCGCCATCAATCACTAGGCTTGCCGTGTGATGAGAACGCCGGGCGAGCCCCGTTTTGGTGGCGTGGCGGTCGAATCGCACGCGATCGTGAAGCGATACGGCGACGTCACCGCTCTCGACGGTCTCGACCTCTCGGTTCCGGCTGGGACGGTCCTCGGACTGCTGGGTCCAAACGGCGCAGGGAAAACCACGGCAGTTTCGGTGTTGACGACCCTGATCAAGCCCGACGGTGGCTGGGCTCGGGTCGCGGGCGTCGACGTGGTTGCAGAACCCCAACGCGTTCGTTCACTCATTGGGCTGTCGGGCCAGTACGCCGCGGTCGACGAACACCTCACTGCCACGGAAAACCTCGAGATGATTGGTTGCCTCTACGGCATGCGCCGCCGCGAGGCACGGCGCCGAGCCGATGAATTGATCGACCAATTTCGTTTGTCCGATTCGGCCAACCGACCACTCAAGACGTTTTCCGGCGGAATGCGTCGACGTATCGATCTCGCCGGGGCGCTTCTCGCCGACCCCCCGGTGTTGTTCCTCGACGAGCCCACCACCGGCCTCGACCCACGCAGTCGCGGCGAACTGTGGGATGCGATCCGTGACCGCGTATCGGGTGGAACCACGGTGGTGCTCACAACCCAGTACCTCGAGGAAGCCGACCAACTGGCCGATGAAATCGTGGTCATCGACCACGGCCGCGCAATAGCCCGCGGTACGTCCCAGGAACTGAAGCGTCACGTCGGTGGCGAACATCTCGATGTTCACTTGGCGCGGCCCGAGGACATCACACGCGTCGAATCCATCGTGGCGTCCGTCGCGGTCGGTGTCGTGAGGGTCGTAGTCGAAGAGGCCCTTGTTTCGGTGCCGGTTGCGAGCGGGGTCGACGCCTTGGCCTCGGTCATCGCGGAACTGAAGGCCGGCAAGGTCGACATCGTCGATATTGGCCTGCGCCGACCGACACTCGACGATGTGTTCATGGAACTCACCGGTCACGGTGCAGAGGAAGAGTCCGCGTCATGAGTGTGCTTCGTGACGCTGCGACGATTGCGCGTCGCAACATGATCCGCATCGGGCGCGTGCCCGAAGTGATGGTCTTCGTACTCATTCAGCCGATGATGTTCGTGTTGCTCTTTGCGTACGTATTCGGTGGTTCCATCGACATTCCCGGAGGCAGCTACCGCGAGTTTCTGATCGCGGGCATCTTCGCCCAAACCGTCGTCTTCGGGGCCACGTTCACTGCGTCCGGCCTCGCCGAAGATGTTCAAAAAGGACTCATCAACCGCTTTCGATCGTTGCCCATGTCCCGCTCGGCGGTCGTTGCCGGACGCACGGCGAGTGACGTCGTGTACAACACACTGTCGGTTGTCATCATGTCCCTGGCCGGTTTGGCGGTGGGTTGGCGCATTCGTGGATCCGTCCTCGACGCGATCGTTGCCTACCTGTTGCTCTTGTTCTTCTCGTATTCCTTTTCCTGGGTCATGGCTTGTCTCGGGTTGATGGTGCCCACACCCGAAGTGGTCAACAATGCGACGTTCATCGTGCTCTTTCCGATGACATTCATTGCCAACACTTTCGTTCCCTCCGACAACCTTCCGGGCGTGCTGAAGACGATCGCCGAGTGGAACCCGGTGTCGACCCTTACACATGCCGTACGTGTTCGTTTCGGGAACCTTCCCGCCGGCACGCCCGAGCCAACGTCGTGGCCGCTGCAAAACGCCATGGTGTATTCCCTCGCGTGGGCAGTGTTGCTGATCGTCGTGTTCGCCCCGATCGCCACGCGCTTGTATCAACGCACCGGAAAACGCTGACGCTCGCGGCAATCCCTTCCTCACTTCACCGTCGGGGATGTGACGGGTGCACACGTCGGGACGGGAGCCAGCCTTGGCAATTCAGAAACGGGCGTGAAAGGCTCGAAACATGCAGTTCGACATCGCCATCATCGGAGGTGGCCCCGGCGGCTCCGCCACGGCGATTTCGGCCGCTCGGGCCGGTCTTCGAGTGGTGTTGTGCGAGAAGGGACCATACGGTCGAGACAAGGTGTGCGGTGACGGACTCACGCCGCGTGCCATCGGGGCACTCAACGAACTGGGCATCGATCATTCCGTTGCTCACCGCATCGATGGTTTGCGAATGATCGCGGGCAAGAAGCAGCGCGAACTGTCGTGGCCAACCACCGATCGTTTTCCCAACCATGGTGCGGTGTGGCCCCGACAACGTTTTGACAATCACCTCCTCGACGTTGCCATCGCCGCAGGAGCCGACGTGCGTTTCAACGCCGAGGCTCTGCCCGTTGTCGAGAACGGAACGGTTGTTGGAATCACGGTCAACGGTGAGGTGATGCGTTCATCGCTGGTGGTGCTGGCAACCGGTGCGCAGGGTGCCGCGGCCAAGATGCTTGGCGCTGTTCGCGATCCCGACGAGACCTTCGGTTTGGCAATTCGCGCCTACGCACCCACACCTCGTCATGCCGAACGACATCTCGAAGCCTGCTTGAGTTTGCGCGACGAGCACGGTACGCCGATTCCCGGCTACGGCTGGATGTTCCCCGCCGGAGACGGCACCGTCAACATCGGCGTTGGTGCTCTCAGCACCATGAAGGGTTTCAAGAAACTCAACCTCAACACATTGCTCGACCAGTACGCGGCGATCGTTCGTGACTCTTGGTCGCTCGGCGACTACATCGAGAAACCCCGCGCCTGGCGCCTACCCATGAGTTGCGTTCGCCGGCACGGCCCCGGGTGGGTTGCCATCGGCGATGCCGCGGGCTTCGTCAACCCGATGAACGGGGAAGGAATCGATTACGCACTCGAATCGGGCGCTCTCGCCGTGAAGTGCTTCCTCGACAACCCCGCCACCGCATCGACCTCTTACGACAGGCAAGTGGGCGAACGCTTCGACTCTTTCTTGCGTACCGGTCGCCGATTCAGCTTCATCATCGGACACCCGTGGTTGTTGCGTCCCGGCCTGCGCATCGCCGTGGGTACTCAGGCCGCGGCCGACATCACCCTGGCCGTCATGGGAAATCTCATCGACTCAAGCACGCCGGGCGCCGCGGGCCGGGTCATGCGACTGGCCGACAACACACTGCGCATCACCGACCCACTCTTGCGTCGCACCCGCGCCAAGGCGTAGCCGAATGACATAAGGCGTAGCCGACACAGAAAACGACTTTTTAGCGATACAGACGGCGAAGCATCAAGCCCAGCCACTCGATCGCGAGAACGATAAGGAAGACGCCGAGGATGATCATCGTGGTGAGCTTGAACTCGAAGACCCGAATCGACTGCAGCAGCAGGAATCCGATTCCCCCTCCGCCCACGATGCCGAGAACCGTCGAAGACCGGAAGAACACGTCGAGCAAGTAGAAGAAGTGCGACACGAAGGGCGAAACGAACTGGGGGATCACCGATGAGACGAACTCCTGAATGCGGGACGCACCAACCGACACCACCGCTTCTCGCGGGGCAGGACTGACCTCCTCGAGCGAATCGGCGAACAGCTTCGCGCCGAACACCGCAACCGTCACACTGAGCGCCAGGGTTCCCGGCACCGCCCCGAGACCCATCGCGCTCACAAAAATGACCGCGATGATCAGTTCGGGGATGCCGCGCAGCGCAAGCACGAAGATCCGCATGAACGTCGCGACCCACTTCCTTATGTTGATGTTTCGGGCCATCAACACGGCGAGAGGTAGCGCGACCAGAACACCGAGTGTCGTCGAGACGACCGCGATCGCGAACGACTCGACGAGTCCGGAGATCACCATTGATCGCTCACCCCGGAAACTCGGGGGGACCATCTGCTTCAAGACGATGGAGATGTCGCCGATGTTGCCGAATGCATCAAACCATGAGACATTCACGGTCAGGATCGCCACGACGAATAGAACCCCAAAAAACGCCGCCATCGAGACGCGGAAGATCCGCTCTGAGGTCCACGGAGGAGTGAGTTGACGTTCGCGGGTGGCGGCTTCGTTAACGCGGCTGTCACGCTTGATCAGGCGATCGCGGAACCACGAGCGTCGCTGCGCCGACAATTGAAGGTTCGCCGCCTCGCCGATCAACGACCGTCGCACCGATGTCGATGCGACCTCAATGGCCAGGATCACCACAAACAACACCGCAACCGCCGCCAGCGCCGGCTTGTACTGGATCGTCTCGAGCGCCTCCGAAATCAACTGACCGATACCACCCGCGCCGACGAGGCCGAGAATCGCCGAACCACGTAGGTTAATCTCGAAGCGAAAGAGCGACGTTGCGATCATCGACGGAATGGCCTGCGGAAGAATCGCCGACCTGATCGTTTGACGTTTCGTCGTGCCGACCGATACGACCGCTTCCCGTGGTGACTCCGCGGCGTTCTCGATCGCGTCGGCAAACAGCCGGCCGATCATTCCGATCGAGTGCAGGGCCAGTGCGAGGATCCCAGGGAAGGGGCCCGGGCCGAACGCGGCCACGAAGATCGCCGCCAAGATGATTTCCGGCACCGCGCGCGAGAGGGTGATGATCGCTCGGCTTGCCCCACGGGCGACGCGCCCCGGCGTGGTGTTGTGCGCAGCGGCAAGGGCCAACGGGTAACTCAGCACCACTGCGCCCGCCGTGCCCAGGAGGGCCATCCACAATGTCTCGACCATCGACGACGTAATGCGCGACAAGTCGGAGAAATCCGGCGGATACATCCGCTTGAAGAGATTCGCGACGTTGCCCAGGTCACTGAAGAAACCGAAAACCGACATGTCGAGCCGCCGCCACGCCCACACGAAGGTCGCCACGAACGCCAGCCAGAAGACCCACTGTGCGATCTGGCGCCCCGAGATGGGCGGTGCTGTGCGCGCCGACGAAAGCGTCGTGCTCATGCGAGTTGGTTGACGCGCGTCTCGACCGATTGAGCGGTACCTGTGCGCCGGTAAAGCGCCATGATTTCTGCCTGGTCTGCACCCGCCGTCAGACGATCGAGAATCAACTGGCCGTCGCGAAGACCGATCAAGCGGTCGGTGCGACCGATCGCCAGTTCGACTTGGTGAAGGCTGCAGAGCACTGTCATGTTGTCTTCCCGAGCGATGCGGGAAATCAGGTCGAGTACCTGCACCGACGATTCGGGGTCAAGCGACGCCACGGGTTCGTCTGCCAACAACACTTTGGGTTGCTGCATGAGACTTCGCGCAATCGCGACGCGCTGCATTTGACCACCGGAAAGCGTGTCGGCCCGCTGGAATGCCTGCGCCAACAGTCCGACGCGCTCGAGATTTTCGAGGGCTTGAGTGCGAAGCGCCTTCGGATACGAACGCACCCCGAGTCGTGGGCCTCGCAAACGACCGAGTGAACCCACGAGCACATTTTCGATGCACGTCATACGTCCCACGAGACCAAATTGCTGGAAGATGAAACCGATGTCCCTGCGCAAGACCCTGAGTTCCGCCGACCTGCACTCGTCGACAACGCGACCCAGCACCGAGACATGCCCGCCAGTTGGCTTGTGCAGGCCGTTCACCAGCCGCATCAGGGTCGACTTACCCGACCCTGATAGCCCGAGGAGTCCGACAACCTGGCCGGCGGGTACGTCGAACGAGACTTTGTCGACCGCCAGAGTTCCGTTGGGAAAGCGCTTGGAGAGGGACGCGATCGAAATGACCGCGTCCCCCCCACGAACTCCTACGCCTTGCACGACGAGCTCTTCGTCGCCTCACACACTCCACGGATGTAGTCGTAGAACGAGTCCTTGACCTCGACGAAGTTGTTGACGTTCTTGTCTTCAACAACGACGCAGGTTGCGATGTCCGTGCAGCCGTTGTAGCCCTTCGAGACGAAGTACTCCTTGTTCCCCTTCGTCAACAGAATATTCCTTACCGCCGCTTTGAACGATGCAGGGAGCGTGCTGCGGATCGACATCGGACCGTTGGGAATCGGGCCCGACTCCCAGATCTGCTTGTACTCGGCAGGCTTCATCGCGGCCAGTGTTCCGGTTCCAATGACCACACAACAGGAAAATGCTGCTTCACACTGGTTTGTCGAAAGACCGAGCATCGACTTGTCATGGCCGCCTGTCCAGTTTTGGGTGATGTCCTTCTCGGTCAATCCCGCGTTCAGGATTCCTTCGGTTGGAATGAGGCCACCCGAGGTCGACGTCTGGGTGACGAAGCAAACCTTCTTGCCCTTGAGGTCCTTGATTCCCGCAATGGTGCTGTCGGACTTGACCCACAACTTCGAGGTGTAAGAAGTCGAACCATCGACGTACTTCGAGATCGCAACAGGCTCGATTTTCGCACCGTTCAGCTTGGAGACGATGTACGACATCGCGCCCCAGGCAACCATGTCGACCTTGTTCGCAATCGAGGCTTCGATCACGCCTGCGTACGAAGTACCCGCGTAGAACTCGACCGGGATGCCCAGCTCGTCCTGGAACAACTTGACGAGACCCTGCCACTTGGTCTGCATTGCGGCAACGTTCTCAGCGGGGACTCCGCCGATCACAAACTTCGACGGCCAGCCGGTCTTGTCGACTTTCGTCGGGTCGACGGTTGTCACTGTCGTCGTCGCTTTGGTGATGAGCTGCCATCTGTACTTCTTTGTCTTGGCGTCGTAGATGCATCGGTAGGACTTGCCTGCCGCCTTCACGATTTTGGCGTACTGGACTTTCGTGCACTCGCCGCCGGCTTTCGGCGTCGCGCTACTCGCCGCAACCGACGTGGTTCCCGCGCCCACGAGCGCAAGCACAGCCGCCGCAGCAACGACGAACTTGAGTTTCAATCGACCTTTCATGTTTTTCTTTTCTCCTTTGATCGTGTGGGGTTTACTTGAATTTGACGGTGACTGGTTCGGCAGAGTCGCCCTTGCCGAGTGTCGACTTCGTCGACACGACGCATTCGCCCGTGGCGCCACGGAACTTCGAGGGCACGGTCACGTTCAGACGTGTCTTTTGGCCCTTGGCGGTCAGGGTGCCACGGTCACTCGTGCACTTGAGGGTGTACGACACGTCGCCCGCCCAACCGATGTCCGTCGGTGCGCGGAACGAGATCGCCAACTTGCCGGTGGTCGCAGCTGCTTTGACTTTGCGTGGTGCGGACGGAGTGTTAGTCGGGATCTCGTAGATGGCCACCGTTCCGGAAAGTTCGAACGACGCAATCACGAGAGCGTTGCCCGTCGGGCTCTCGTCCTCGGTGACGAACAAGAGACCCTCGGGCGAGACGTCGCCGGCGTTTGCGCCGGTGACGAGGTTGCCCGCGGGATTGGACGTGTTTATGTAGTCGACGAACACGGGTGCAGTCGGGATGCTCGCGTCAAACAACACCACACCGCCGTCGCGCTCGAGAGCCGCTGCGATCCAGGTCTTGCCGTAGGCCTTACCCACAACCACGGCCTCGGGCTCGGGGCCTTTCTTGGTCGACCGCGCATCGATCGCCTTGATCGCGCCGGTGGTGGTGTCCCAATCGGCGTTGAAGTAGGTGGGACGACGGGCAGCGATGATCTGCTCGAACTGATCGCCCGAGTCCCACACCTGGGTCATCGCGTCGACACCCACGACATCGTTGGTCGCCTTCCAGATCGAGATCGAACGCGACCCGAAGGAGTACGCGACTTTCACCTTCGTCGACTTCGTGACCGTCGAAGACCGTGGCGTCGCCGGGGCGAACGGCGTCACGCCGAGTGAACCGGCAATCTTCGCCACCTCGGAAATCGCGGTGTCACCGGGATCGGCTGCGGAGGACAACTTGAATTCCTCGTCTTCGACCGTCGTGGCTGAGGTGCCACCGAGCAGACATGCGTAGGAGCGCGCATCGCCCTCGTTGGCGGTGACGAGATACGTCGTTCCGTCGTCGGCGGTCAAGGTTGAAATTGCGTCGGGCATGTACATGCCCTGAACGTTCAGGTTGGCGACGAGTGCCCTGTTGTCGCTGATCGCGTCGAGGCCCTTGCCCGCATCGGCGTGCTTCTTGAAGCCGAGACCGCTGACCGAGACAACGGTGCGAGAGGTCAAATCGATCGTGGCGATCGCGTTGTTCTCCTGCAACGTGACGTACGCGTACTTCTCATCGTCCGAGAAGCTCAGGTACTCGGGTTCGAGGTCCTGCGCCAGGCTGGCCCCCGGACCGAACACACGACCACCCTGGAACACCAGCGACGTTGCCCGGTCATTGAACGATTCGAAGTTGATCGTCGTTGCGGCACCGATCTTGGCGCCGCTCACGTCGATCAGGGAGACGGAGCCGTACGGATCCGTGGTGACCGGAAGAGTGCCGTCGGCGGCCTTGCAGTACGACGCGGGCTCGCCTTCGTTGGCCGACATCACGTAGCGACCCGTCGGCGAGAACGAGACATGGTCGGGCAATGCACCAACGTCGATTCCCGTTTCAGAACCCTTGAGGACTTTTCCTTTCGTATCGGTGAGGAAAATTTTGCCGTTTGCCTGATTGTTGCCGCCGACCGACGTGGCAATCGCGACGATGCCGTTCTTGGTCGCGACACTTTGGACTCCGGTCGCCCCTTTTGCGGCGAGGTTGATTGATTTGACTTTCTTCGGCTCAAGTGGATCGCTGATATCAACGATGTCGATCTGGTTCGTCTTGCCGTTCGTCACGAACAACCGCTGCGAAGCCGGATCAAATGCGCTGATCTCGGCACCTCCGATGCCGCTACCACTTGTCCACCTGGAGAGGAACCGCAGACCGGCCTGCGTGGTTGCATCGGCCGAAACCGAACCAGAGCCGCTACCCAGAAAAGCCGTTCCCACAACACTCGCGGAGATGAGAACGGCAACGAGAGAAGATGCTTTTTTGTTTTTCATCGGCGGAGAAGGTATTCGGTCAACCTTTCATGCAAGAGCCATTGAGTTTTCGCCAATGCGGACGTTGGGCAAACTTTCGATGCATCATCATTCGGGCATGCAACGACGATCGAGATGAATGTTCGCCTACCGTCGGTCGTGCGTTTCCTTGTCGTAGGAAGTTGGTAAGGAAAACGTCATCAGGGTCACGTATGTTCCGCAACGTGCCGTCTCCTGGAAACACAATTTCCGGTGACCGGAATCTGTTGTGCAACCTGATTGCGCGAATTCCCGGTGACCGTCTCGTCCCAATCGTCGACGACCTTCTGGCGAACGGAACGATTCCGTCGCCCGTTCCGTTGCGTGAGCCCCAGATCGGAACGGTGCAGATTCAGGTACGTGAGCCCATCTGCCTTGATCGGTTCATACTCGGTGACGCACTCGTCACCACGGCCGAAGTTGTCGTGGGTGGCACGCTCGGATGGGCGATGCGACCCGGGGCTGATCCAGAATCCGCCGTTGCGGCGGCAATTCTCGATGCCTGGTTCGCAGACGACAACGGAAATTCACCTCATGTTCAACGGGTCGTCGAGGAACTGACCACACTCGACGAGCGGTACCGGGTGGCCGAGTTCGATCGTTTGCGTGACGTGCTGACGACTGCAATCGACTTCGAAGAATTGGACTGACGATGCACGCAGATGTGGATCTGTATCGCTCGAATCTCGTCGACTGCCACGAGTCGCAGGAACTGTTTCGCCTCTTACTCAAGGCACTCAGTCGGCCCGGGACGGTTCTGCGCCTTCCGGAATGGGTGACAAAGCGTACCGTTCCGGCGCTGACCCCGATCATCTCACTCGTCAGCCACGATGTGCCGTTCGCCTTGATCGGCTCGGTGACCGACGGTCTCGACGAAGCACTCGCACGCGCAACGACGGGATGTCTCGCACCTGTCACCGAAGCGGCGTTTCTCGCCATGATCGGCGGCGGCTCCGAAGATTTGGCCGAAGTGCGCGTCGGCACGCCCGAACGTCCCGACAATGGATGCCAGGTTGGCGTCCAGGTCGATGGGCGGTTCGCACCGACTCCCGCCCCGACGGAATCGGCAACGAACGCGGCTGTTGCCTCGATCACATTTCGCGGGCCCGGAGTTGCGGGATCGACGACCATTGGTTTCGCTGCCACCTTCGACGAAGTCGAACGCCTCGGCTCGATTCTCGGGTCGCGCACGCCGAGGCTCCCATGCGGCTTCGACCTGTGGCTCTTTGATTCGCACGACCAGTTGATCGGTGTGCCGCGAACCAGCCGAATCGATTTCAGTGTCCATGTCGCGGAAGAAGGAGTTTCCTGAGATGGGCTATGCAGCAGCGCGTGGTGGCTTGTCAGCCATCAAGAGTGCCGAAGACCTGGTTCGTCGTCTGCGCGACGATGATCCGAGCCAAACATTGGACACCGATCAGTTCACCGGTCGCCTTCGACTGCTCGTCGATCGCGTCATGGGAGAAGCCGGGTTGTGGGCGCCCGAGTTGGCTGCGATGGCCATACGGCAGGCCGAGGGAGACAACATCGAAGCGGTCCACCTCCTGCGCGCGTACAAATCGACGTTGCCGCGCATCGCCGTCGCGAAGGTGATCGATGCCGACGAGATCGTCGCCGAACGTCGCGTCGTGCCGGCTTTCCGTAAACCCGGTGGTCCGCAGCTCCTCGGCCGCAGCACCGATTACACCGCGCGCATGCTCGACCCACGTCACGATGCAACCGTGTCGCAGAGTCGGTCGACCATCGATTCCGATTTGCATACGAACGGTTCGGAGCAGACACCATCGGCGCCCACCATGACGCGGATGAGCCAGGTGCTGCGCGATATGCACCTGTTGGTCGATCGTCGCCGCGCGGACGACCCGGATCCTTTCGACATCACGCGGATGCCGGCACGACCACCCGCGCCGCGCTCGGCCCGCCTCTCGACGATGGCGCGCGCAGAAACCGGAGCCCTCATCGGGCAGTGGTATCGCAACATTCTCGGCCCGGACGGTTACCTCCACGAGGTGACACTCGGTGAGGTTCGCCACGGCAGTCTTCCACTCGTCGCGCAGCATCCGGTGACCGGTGGTGACGTGAAGTTCGGTGAGATTCGGGTGACCGAGGTCGAGGCCATCGAAGACCTCAATGGCGTTGAGGAAGACCGTGGATCCTTTGACGTGGGGTACGGCATGTGCCTCGGCCACAACGAACGCAAGGCGATCGCGATGGCGAATCTCGATATTGCCTGCCACCGTGACGGCTCACGATCATCACTCGAGCAATCGATTCTGATGACGACCGATGGCCTCGATTCCGCGGGCTTCCTCGAACACCTGAAGCTCCCGCATTACGTGACCTTCAGGTCGATGATCGAACGGAAAGTGGCGGTTCGTCGCGCGAGGGGGCAGGTATGACCACGACCGTTCGTCGATTGGCCGACGCGACCCGCGACTTGCCGTTTGCCCTGCTCGACGAGGAGTCGAAAAGGGAGATCCGCCGTGCCTTGTTGCAGGCTGTTGCGACACCCGGTTATCAGGTTCCCTTCGGTTCGCGCGAGATGCCCGTCGCCCGCGGTTGGGGCTCGGGCGGCCTGCAGATATCACTCGCCATCGTCGGCAGGAACGATGTCGTCAAGGTGATCGATCAGGGCGACGACGAAGGGGTCAACGCGGTCAACCTTCGCCGTCTCATCACCACGTCGACCGGCACCGAGGAATCGACCGAGGTCGATGAATCGACGCTCATCCAGAGTCGACATCGCATCCCCGAGGACGCGATGGGCGAGGACCACATCCTCGTGCTGCAGGTACCAGTGCCCGAGCCACTGCGCGGAATCGAACGCGACATGAAGGAACTCGCACGCATGCACGCCGAGGCCGATTATTCGAAGATGTGGGTCAGCCTCTACGAGGACAAGGTTCGCAACGGCGTCATCACCCAGACCACGGGATATCCGTGTCTCGTCGCCGGACGGTACGTCACCGCGACGACCCCGATTCCGCGGTGGGACATACCACGATTGCACCACTCAGAGTTTTTGACACTCTTCGGGGCGGGTCGCGAGAAACGTGTCTATGCAATTCCACCGCACACCGACGTCGAACCGCTGACGTTCGAGGACGTTCCTTTCGAAGTCGAAAGCGCCGATGGTGCGCGGTGCAAACTCTGCGGCTCAACGGAATCGTTCCTCGTAGAAACACCCGGTGAGACATCCTCGTGGTCGTGCAGTGACACTGCATGGTGCCGACGTCGGAGGCTCGCGTGAACCACGACGATCTCCTTTCGGTTCCCTCACCCGTCGTCAGCGTCAACGGCCTCGGCAAGGTCTTCGGCACTTTTGACCCGTCGATGATCGAGCGCACCGGCCCGACGACTGGAACCGCACGCGACGCGTTCTCCGGCTCGATCGTCGCCGCGTGGGACGTGAACTTCGAGGTCGCAGCGGGCGAAGCGCTCGGCATCGTGGGTGAATCCGGGTCGGGTAAGTCCACGGTTCTGCGTTGCATCGCGGGCGATCAGCCTGCAACGACCGGCGATGTCAGATTCACCTGTCACGAAGAGGGAACCGTCAATGTTCTCCGCCTCGATCCGGCGACGCGCCGCCGACTGCGCATTGACAAATTGTCGGTCGTCTACCAGGACCCCGCAGAGGGACTCGCCCTCGGTGTCACGGCCGGGGGCAACATCGCCGACCCTCTCACTGCAGCCGGCTGGCGGAACTTCGGTCGCATTCGGTCGCGTGCCGCGGAACTACTCGAACGCACGGAGGTTCCACTCGACCGTATGGACGATATCGTCCGGAACTTCTCCGGCGGAATGCGTCAGAGAGTTCAGATCGCTCGCGCCCTGGCAAACAACCCGGCGATCGTGCTCCTCGACGAACCGACGACGGGGCTCGACGCGAGCGTTGCGTCGGGGGTGCTCGACCTCGTGCGACGTTTGCTCGAGGAACTCGACCTCGCGGTCGTCGTGGTGTCCCACGATTTCTCGGTCATCGAGATGCTCACCCAGCGGTGCATCGTCATGCAACACGGTCGCGTCGTCGAAGAAGCCCTGACGGATCAACTGCTCGAGGACCCACAGCACTCCTACAGCCAAAAACTCGTCGCGGCGGCGAGGGCCTGAGATGGACACAACGTTGCAACCGATTCTCGAAGCTTCGGGTCTTGCCAAGTCGTTCACTCTCCACAACATCGACGGGCGAACCGTCTCGGCTCTTCACGACATTTCGTTCGCGGTGCAACCGGGCGAACACGTCACACTGGCGGGTTCGTCGGGTGCCGGAAAGTCCACTCTTCTTCGCGTTCTCTACCGCACGTACCGCGTGTCGACGGGTTCGATCAAGTTTCACCTGCGGTCGGGCCGGGTCGTCGACATCGCACAACTCACAGATGTCGAGATCCTCGCACTGCGCGGTCGGGAAATCGGCTACGTGTCACAGTTTCTCGCGGCGCAACCGCGACGCTCCGTTCTCGACCTCGTCAGTCGCGCGGGTGTGTCACGAGGAATGTCGCGCACCGACGCACGTGAGATGGCAGCACTTTCGCTGCGCCGGCTCAACATCACCGAAGCACTGTGGGACGTGCACACCGCCGTGCTCTCCGGCGGCGAAAAGCAGCGCGTCAACATCGCGGCCGGCCTGATCTCTCCACCGAGGCTTCTGCTGCTCGACGAACCCGTGTCGGCGCTCGATCCCGAAAACCGTGCCCGTGCGATCGACCTCATCGCCGACCTCGCCGACGCAGGGGTCGCGGTGCTCGCCGTATTCCACGATCTCGACGCGATCAGTCGACTGGCCACAAGGGTCATTCGCATGGCACACGGTCGCATCATCGATGACGGCCCCGCGGCCGAAGTCCTTCCTTTCCTTCAACCATCGGATGTACAGCCATGAAGCGATTCATCATCTCCAACGTCTCGGCCGTATTGCATGACCGGGTCATCGACAACGCACGCATCGTGATCGAAGACGGAATCGTCGTCGATCTCGGCGTCGGCAACGGTACGTCCGACGAAACTTTTGACGGGCGTGGCGCGTTCTGTATCCCGGGAATCGTCGACACCCACAGCGACGGACTCGAGATGGAACATCGGCCCCGGCCGGGAGCCAAGTTGCCTCTCGATTTCAGTCTGCGCTCCTTCGAGGCGCGGGTTCGTGCATCCGGAATCACCACGCTCTTCCACGGCATCGGTTTCGAGAACGACGGCAACCGCACCGTTGATCTTGCGAATGATCTCGTCGACCTTGTGCACGGTTACCTCGCCGTGCCGACGCTGGTGGACCATCGGGTTCTCTACCGCATCGATGCACGCGATGCCGACGGTTTCACCGGCGTCGCCGACCGGCTCGACCGCGACCGCCTCGTCGACCCGACGCCGCTCGTCAGCTTCGAGGATCACACTCCGGGCCAGGGCCAGTACAAGGACCGCGCCTACTTCGAACGTTGGATCATGGGTACGCGCAACATCGATGCCGCCACGGCCCGTGCGGAGGTCGATCAGCTCGTCGCGGAACGAGACTCATTGCTCCACCACCGTGCGGCCGCAATCCCTTGGCTGACCGAGCGAGCGGCGCGCGGCGAGATTCGGCTCATGTCCCATGATCCGGCGACAATCGATGACATCGACGAGGCCCTCGGATGGAATGCGTCTATTGCAGAATTTCCTACGACAGTCGCTGCTGCGAAGCACGCAAAATTGTGTGGAATGCGGACTGTCTGTGGGGCGCCAAACGTCATTCGTGGTGGAAGTCACTCTGGGAACGTTTCGGCAGCAGAACTCGTCTCGCTCGGTTTGTGCGATGGCCTGTCCTCTGATTATTTGCCGTTCTCAATGGTCGGATCGGTTGGCGCACTTGTTCGCCTCGGTGCCTGTTCCCTCCCCGAGGCAGTGAGAATGGTGACGTCGGGACCCGCACGAACCGTCGGCCTCGACGATCGCGGGACATTGAAAATCGGCGCACGTGCCGACCTCGTAATCTGCCACCTGCTCGCGCGAGACCCGACGGTAATCGGAACCTTTCGTGCGGGCTCGATCGCGTCCCCCAGCATGGCGTTGCAGGATGTCTGACATGGGAGACTTCGGGCGATTTCTCGACGAGATGGCCGCTGCAGCTGACGTTGCCTACCGCCGGGCAATGGCGAGCATGACCGCATCGGAGCGCAGCCTCGACATCGGTCTCGGTGGCGACGGCACACCGACGATGCTGCTCGATCGCTTGATCGAAGAGCCAGTGCTCGACGTGATCGGACTGCATGGCGCAAACGTGCTGTCGGAGGAAGTCGGCTGGATCGACCGCGGGTCGTCCATCACCGTCGTGATCGACCCTGTCGACGGCACGGCAAATTCGGCGGCGGGTGTTCCCATTTCCGCGTTTGCCGCGGCAATTGTCATCGACGACGTAATTGTCGAATCTTTGTGCGCGTGGCTCGGCACCGACCACAAGTGGCGGGCACACATTGACGATCCCCAGGCCGCGACGACTTCGGGTCGCACATCACTGAGTGGCTCGTCGATTTCTTTGTTGCGTCCGCGCCCGACCACGTGGAAAGCATGGAGCGATGTCGCCCGCGCAGCAGACCGTTTGCGAATCCTCGGCAGTTCCGTCATCGAAGGATGCCTGGTCGCCTCGGGAGCCATTGATGCATTCTGTGATCCGGGTGGCGACGTACACCGCATCGTCGACATTGCGCCAACGAAACTGATTGTCGAGAAAGCGGGGGGTTGTGTCCGCGACCTGAAGGATCGACCATTCACGTTCGAGCCCGCGCGATGAAAACTTGTCGCGCGAATCACCCGATGAGCATGGGAAGCGATACCATCAATTTCGCGACCGACTGCGGGCTCCCAGAATCTGAATGACCGGAGCGCTGATCCCGGTCGCCACTACCACCACGGGCACGACTCCCAAAGTATTCGAGGCTTGCACGAGAAGGCCCACGACGATGGGCCCAAGAGCGCTTCCGACTGTCCCGATCAAGCCGAGCACCGAGGCGAGTGTCGCAAAATCTTTCGTGGGAAGAATTTCCCGCGCAACCATGCCGTCGATCGCGGACAATGCGCCCGCGCTCGCTCCGATGATCACGATGTACGCAACAGCAAAGGGAATCGATCCGCTGAAAGCAAGCGCGATCGCCCCCAGCCCGATCGAGCCGCGACACGTGATCTGCACCTTCCACACCCCGAATCGATCGACGATTGCCACCAAGGGCAACCTGCCGAGAAGCTGCAACAGTCCCCTTCCTCCGGCAAACGATGCCGCAAGCGCAGCGGACAATCCGGCCCATCGCATCACGGGCACCTGGAACACGAGCAGTGACGACACCGACACGCTCGACACGAGAACACCGGCCGCGTAAAGACGAAGGAATTTCGACTCCGATACGCCGCTCAATGCCGCACGGATCGATGCCGATGCCGACGACCGCGCGACACTCACATCTCGCGTCGCGCGCGCGGCCACAACATACGCGACGATGAGAAGACCCGACGAAATTCGCACGGAATTGCGCCATCCCACCGTGCCGCGGAGGAACTCAGTCAGCGGAATCGTGATTGGCGAGGAAAATGCACCCCAGATCGTCAAGCGGGTGATCGCCCGCACATGTTCACCGGGTCGCAGACTCATCGCCAACGGCTGGGTGAGCGAATAGAAACCGGTTGCCGAGATTGCCGCACCCGAAACGGGGAACAGCGCACAGTAGAGCCAGGCGGACGTTGCAAAACTGCTCAACCCGTACGTGATCGCTGCAATCGGACCGACGAAGGCGAGCATGTTGCGCGCCCCGTGACGGTCGAGA
>RGCG01000230.1 GCA_009919275.1 Actinomycetota bacterium | reverse complement strand
GCCGGCACGGGCAAGACCGTGATGGCGATCGCCGCGGGTCTGGAACAAGTTGTCGAGCGTCGCCAGTACGAACGACTCGCCGTCTATCGCCCGCTCGTTCCCGTCGGACGCGCAGAGGTCGGGTTCCTGCCCGGCGGCCTCGACGAGAAACTCGACCCGTGGATGTCGGCGATTCACGATTCGATCGTGGCGCTCACCGACCAGCGCTCGAGCCGCGATGCCCGACGACTGATCGACGACCTCATTGCCCGTGGTCAGTTGTCGCTCGAGTCGGTCACCTTCTTGCGTGGACGGTCGCTCCAACGCCAGTTCGTGGTTGTCGACGAAGCCCAGAACCTGGAGCCCACGACCCTGAAAACGATCCTCACCCGGGTCGGCGAAGGGACAAAGGTGGTTTTCACGGGCGACACCAGCCAGATCGATGCCCCTTACATGGGTGAATCGAACAACGCCCTCGCCGTCCTGATCCAGGCCTTTGGTGGACAGGAATGCTTTGGCCATGTGACTCTGGCTGCCTGTGAACGCAGCGAGGTCGCGAGCCTTGCTGCTGAACTGCTCTAGCTGCTGAACTGCTCTCGCTGACGCGCCGCTCCGGGCCTCTCCCCGCTTGACAAAATGTTTAGCACTAAAACACTTGACTTTGGACCCGATCGGTTTTAGTATTAAATGAGAGCGGTTGGGGCGCCCCCTCCCTGCCCCACCGCCACCTTCGCAACACCCGCAAGTCACACCCTGTCGGAAACTCACACAAAGGAAGTCGGAAGCCCCCCATGCAGACCTCCACTTTGACCCCCGTCAGCTTGACCTCTGCGCCGTCGGCCAGCCACTGGACCGACTTCGCGATGTGCAAGGGGCGCACGGCCTTGTTCTTCCCCCCCAAGGCCGAGCGCCCCCAAGCACGCGCGCGTCGTGAAGCCAGGGCCCGTCAACTGTGCGCTCAGTGCCCGGTGATGGCTCCATGTCGTGAATTTGCCCGCAAGAACCACGAGTACGGGTTCTGGGCCGGCGAGAGCGAGGAAGATCGCCACCTGGCGGGCTTCACAGTGGCCGCCCCCATCGGCATCCGCGCGCGGATGC
>RGCG01000229.1 GCA_009919275.1 Actinomycetota bacterium | reverse complement strand
CCAGCTCCGGAAAGAAGTGCCCGAGCACTGCACCGATGACTAGGGCCGCGAGCACCTGCGCATAGAGCGAACGCCACCATGGCGTAGGGATCGAAATCTTGCCTTCAGGAGTCGAACTCATTATTCGGCAATTAGACCGGCAGCGGACTCGGATCGTCAAACCGATTCTGGGAGGTACGAGACATTGAAATCTGCGTCGAATACGGATACTCGTCGTGGAGTGAATATCAAGAATTCCGAACCAGAACACGGACTTTCCGAGCAGCAGGCCTCGGCGCGGCTTCACCGCGATGGCCCGAATGCCCTGCCTGCGCCCACCCGGAGCGGTATTTGGCGTACGGCAAGTGAGGTAATCCGCGAACCGATGTTCGCGATGCTCATCGTCGGTGCTGCGCTTTATCTCGCACTCGGCGAGACGGGCGACGGGATCCTGCTCCTGGCAGCCGTGGTCATGGTGATCTCGCTCACGCTCTATCACGAACGCCGGACCGATCGCGCTCTCGAGGCCCTCACCGATTTATCCGCACCCCGAGCAAGGGTCATTCGCGAAGGCCGCGAACAAAAAATTCCGAGTCGCGAAGTGGTGGTCGGTGATCTCGTGATCATCGCCGAAGGCGAGCGTGTGCCCGCCGATGCCATCCTCCGACGCAGTAGCCATCTCGCGGTCGATGAATCATTGCTGACGGGTGAGTCCCTTCCGGTCGACAAACGACCCTCGCTGGAGGTCGTTCGTCTCGCGTCTAGCGGTTCCCACGAGAAGCACGCGCTCTACTGCGGCACGCTCGTCACCTCGGGTCACGGTCTGTGCGAGGTCGTACGCACGGGCGCGCATACCGAACTCGCACGCATCGGACGCACGCTCGCCGGCATCGACAACGGTCGAACGCGCCTGCAAGAGGAAACCCGACGCGTCGTTCGCTGGCTCGCCATCGCCGCAGTCCTCGCCTCCATACTCGTGGCCGTCGTGCACGCCCTGACGCGTGGCGGTGAAACCTATGCATGGGAAGAAGGCGGTCTCGCCGGTATCGCGATGGCGATGTCGATGCTTCCCGAAGAATTCCCCGTCGTGCTGGCGGTGTT
>RGCG01000228.1 GCA_009919275.1 Actinomycetota bacterium | reverse complement strand
GTGACGGTGGGAATTGCGATGAGGACAACGCCGAGAAACCCGACGATGAGACCGGTTACCTGCGCGCGCGAGGGACGCATGTGGAACACAAGGGCACCGACGGTGGCGACGAAGAGCGGTGTGGCGCCGTTCAGCATTCCCGTCACGCTTGATGACACGCGCTCTTCGGCAAAGGGGAACATGGAAAGAGGAACTGCCATCCACACGGCCGCAAGGGCAATGATGCGCGGCCAGGCACTGCGCGGTATCGGGGTACGCGAAGCAGGAACGCAGGCCAGCGCGGCGAACCCGAAAGCGATGCGCATCGGGGTGATCATGATCGCGGGAAAGGCTTCGAGGCCTTCGGCGATGAAGAAGAACGAGGTTCCCCAGATGAGACCCGGTGCCGCCAGGCGCAACCAGTCGGTTGTCGTGGGTTGCGTTTTGGGCCAGCCGCAAGAGCCGATGTTCGAGACCTACACCATTTTGTCGGCGCTGGCTGCGGTGACATCGAAGGTGCGGCTTGGCGCGATGGTTGGCGGTGTGACGTACCGCAACCCGGCGTTTCTCGCGAAGTCGGTGACGTGTCTCGACGTGATCTCGAAGGGGCGCGCGATCTGGGGCATCGGTGCGGGGTGGTTTGAGTTGGAACACAACGCGTACGGATACGAGTTCGGTACGTTCGGCCAACGATTCGAGAAGTTGGAAGAGGCGTTGCAAATTGCCAAGAGCATGTTCGTAAACGACACGACGACCTTCGAGGGCAAATGGTTCTCGGTGAACGAGGCATTCAACGTTCCCAGACCCGTGCAGTCGCAAGGTATTCCGGTGTTGATCGGTGGAAGTGGCGAGAAGAAGACCCTGCGCATGGTCGCCCAGTACGGCGACGCGTGCAATGTCTTTGGCAATCCGACGCAGGTGCGCCACTTGATGTCGGTGTTGGATGAACACTGCGAGCGTTTGGGGCGCAATCCCGCCGACATTTGCCGCACGCGTCTGGGGACGTTGGTGGTGGGGCGCACGAAAGAAGAAGCGTTGGCGCGGATTGCTCGTCGGTACGGCGTTTCGTCGTTGGACGACCTGAAGGGCGAACGCCTCGAG
>RGCG01000227.1 GCA_009919275.1 Actinomycetota bacterium | reverse complement strand
CTTCACGGGTCGGTCGCGCAATGCGGGGTTTGCCGCGATGTTCGTACCCACGCGGGGAAGTGTCAGCGTGTCGGCGGTAACTGCAGGCATGGGGGCTCCGTTCGGGACAAATACTTGCGTACGCAAATAATGTAGTGCGACCGACGTCCAAGAGCAACCCGAGCCGTAACGTGGGGAAATGCTGCGGCGATTGGTATTGGCGGCGATGGCCGCATCGGTGCTGATTTCCTGCGGCCCCAGGGAATCGGATCCCAGCGTGGTTGCGCCGATCGACCGGAAGTGGATCGAGTGTGGCGATGTTGAGTGCGCCGACTTCGTTGTTCCGCTCAATCGGGGCGCCGTGTTTTCGGAAGATCTTGTTCTGAAGGCGTATCGGAACATTTCACCCGTAGCCACGAGCAGGCACCTACCGTTGATCATCCATCCGGGCGGCCCCGGCAGCGATGTGCGCGTCGCGGTGTCTCGCGCGCGCGAACTTCTCGCACCGATCATCGACGACTTCGATGTCTATGCGCTGTCCACCCGTGGTGCAGTCGACGGAACGCCTTTCGATTGCGGAGACAGTCTCGATGACGTGCGGGTCGTCGACACCGACACGAATGCCGCGCAACGTTTTGCCGAGAGATGCCTCGAAGAATCGACTTCGCTGATCGGAAACGTGGCAACGCGACAGAGCGTCGAAGACCTCGAGCAGTTCCACGCTGCGATCGGGGTCGACAAGGTGCGATTCCTTGGTTGGAGCTACGGGGCCACCCTCGGAGCGGCCTGGGCCATGACGTATCCGGCATCGATCAGATCGATTGTTCTCGACGCACCATCCGACCCGCGTATGCCGTGGAGTGGGGTGGTTCGGGAAAAGTACGACGTGGCGTCGCGCGTGTGGGCGGAGCGAGCATCGGACCCAATATCTGGCAGCGACATGAACGAACGCGAGCGTGCTCTTGCGCGTGAGTACCTGCTGTACGAACCAACGGCAGTGGACGATGCAGAGACCCTGGCGGCATTGCGTTTGGGAGAGACCTCCGATGGCAGAAACGACGGTGGAATCGAAACCCAGATCGGGGTCCACTGTGCGGATGT
>RGCG01000226.1 GCA_009919275.1 Actinomycetota bacterium | reverse complement strand
AAACAGCGCACAAATCGGCACGGAAGGTTCTGCGGTCATCGTTGGTCACAGAACTGGCTTTGGGAGCCCCTTCCGAAACCTCGATGGCGTCAAGATTGGCGACGAAGTTGATGTCACGTTGCGAACCGGCGAGAAACTGTCGTTTTCCGTTACGCGAAACACCATCGTCTCACCCTCGGTTGACCTTTCGACTTTCGACAACAAGTCAAACAGCCCACAGGTCATCCTGGTGACGTGCCATCCCGAATACTCGACGGCACAACGCTTGGTTATCGTCGCTGAGCTGCGCGCTTCCGCAACGGAATCAGCATGAAGAACATTCCGAAAGCGATCAAGTACCAGCCCATTCGCTGAGAGTCTGACCACCGCTCAACACCGGTCACCGGAAGCGAATCGGCAACCACTTCGAACTTCTCAACGTTCACTCGCATGAACACGACCTCTGAGGTCGCACCGTCGGTAATCGTGAGTACGAGATCGACCATGCCAGATTCGGGCACGCTCTCGGTCTGAACGACAAACTCAATCGGGGGTTCAGGCGTTGGATTCCCAGGACCACTCGTGGTCGGAACGACGAGTGAAGACGACGTGGTCGAGCCACCAATGGTCGTTGTCGTCGAACCAGAGATAGTCGTCGAAGTCGTTGACGACCCAGCGACAGTAGTCGTCGTAGACCCGCCAACGGTTGTCGTTGTCGTGGAGCCACCAACAGTCGTCGAAGTTGTAGACCCAGCGACTGTCGTGGTCGTAGTCGACGACGAGCCGCCAATTGTTGTTGTGGTCGTAGAACCAGGAACGGTCGTCGTGGATCGAGCGACCGTAGTAGTCGTTGAACTTCCGACTGTGGTTGTCGTTGAGACACTCCCGTACCCGGCTCAGGGTTATAGAACAACGTGTTGACCTGATAGTTCGGATCAGTGGTCGTCAGTGATCCAGCCTTGACGACGACCGTTGAGTACGCGAGTCCGAGGTATCGGGAATCCGGCGGAGTCGGCGGATTTGGAAGCGTGTATACGTAGTCGCCACTTCCGAATGGCTCGAGCTTCCAGCAGAAGAGGCCGTAACCCTCGTTCATCCACG
>RGCG01000225.1 GCA_009919275.1 Actinomycetota bacterium | reverse complement strand
TCGTCCTCGTTGAGGTCGGATGGCGTGCGGTCACGCATGTCGAGGACGGGGTAGTCGGGGAGCGCGTCGCTGATTCGCGAGGGCCCGCGTCGTTCCGCCAATTGAGTCGAGTCAACGCCGGCCAGATAGCAGATCGCGAGCGTTGGGAGCTTCGCCACCGCAGTCTCAGATCTCGACGCGCGAGCCGACTTCGAACACGCGGTCGGTCGGCAGATTGAAGAATCGCACGGCACTGTCCGCGCCGCGATTGAGCAGAACAAAGAGGTGTTCTGCGAGCGGGTTCATTCCCGGCGCCTTGCCCGCGACGATTGATTCGTGACCGATGAAGTAGGTGACGTCTTCGGGGTCGTATTCAATGCCGGGATGGTCGATCTGCTGCAGCGTCGCCGGAACATTCGGGTCGTCCATGAACCCGAATCTCAACTGCACCTGGAAGACGCCGGGAGCAACCTTGGTGATGATTGCGCGATCTTCGGGGGCGACGCGGGGCTCGCCCGCCGTTTCGACAGACACGATCAACGTTGTCTTGTGAAGCACTTTGTTGTGCAGGAGGTTGTTGACGAGCGCCGGAGGCGCCTTGCCGATGTCCTTGAACATGAAGACGGCGGTGCCTTCGACGCGCGTCATCGCATCGACGCCATCGAGGAAAGGCCGAATTTCCTTTTCACCACGATGGATGCGCTGGGCGACGAGTGCGCGACCACGCCGCCACGTCTGCATTTGCACCATCAAGATGATGCCGACGGCAAGCGCGAACCAGCCACCGTGCGGAATCTTGACGAGGTTCGCGCCGAGGAATCCCATCTCGATGATCAGCATCGGCACGCAGACGAGCAAAGCCTTTGTACTGCTCCATCCCCAGTTGTCGGTGAGTACGCGGTAGAAGATGAGCGTGGTGATGGCCATCGTCATTGTGACTGCGATGCCGTACGCGGCGGCGAGATTGCTGGCCGTCTGGAATCCGATCACCAGACCGACGCAGCCAACCATCAAGAGCCAGTTGACGAGCGGCACGTAGATCTGGCCGTAGTGCTTGCTCGAGGTGTGGACAACCTTGATGCGGGGCAGGTAGTCCATCTG
>RGCG01000224.1 GCA_009919275.1 Actinomycetota bacterium | reverse complement strand
GTGAAGTTGTCCGAGCCCGGTGCCGACCTCGGCATGTGCCTGGCGCTCGTCTCTGCCGTTGCGAACAAGCCACTTCCCGCAGACCTGGTCGTCATCGGAGAAGTCGGCCTTGCGGGCGAAGTACGCCAAGTTGCACAGGTGGGTCGTCGTCTCACCGAAGCAGCTCGCCTCGGATTCACCCGCGCCATCGTCCCCGCATCAGCGTCGGCGAAGGTCGCAGGCATTCGCGTCGACACCGCCACCACCATCAATGAAGCGCTCTCCCTCGCCGGCCTCACCGGCGCCTTCGCCGACTAATCCTCGCGAATTCGCTCGAAGTCTTCCCTCGTCAAGTAGTGACACCACGGCCGCATTCTCGAGGCAAGATGCAATCTCGTGGCCTCTCCGCAAGAGACGACTTCTATCGGAGTTTTCCCGTTGGCCAACGAAACAAACGCCTCGAGGGCCGGTTCTAAGTCCGTGTCACGGGTGACCAAGACTGCCGCAGCATCGGGCAGTCGTAGGGGATGCATCACCAGATCTATTGCAAGTGCGACATCTATGCCTTTCTCCACAGGAGGAAACGCTTCGCCCGGTTTGGGGTACTTCAACGGGCGATCTATGAACACGAACCGACTATCAGTCATGTTCCTTGCCAGCCAACGTCGCTGGCGATTGAAACGTCTCCTGTCGAATCTCGCAGAGGGAGATCCTCTGTAGGTACGAACCTGAAGAAGCAAGGAGGCTTCATGCCTTCGATCTACAATGATCTGACCGAGTCGCACAACGTTGAATTCGGCGGGTTTCATTCCGAATTCATGCAGCTGCCAATACCGAACGTTCTCGTAATCGACGTAGAGGACCACAGGTCTCATCCAAGAAGTCCCGAGAAAAATATAAGCCCGCCGGGCGGTCTTACGACCGCGGCGGCGGGGATGCGAAGAAGAGAGTAGCGAAACTTCATGCTCCTGCCAACTCTCGTGCGAGTTTCTCGAGTTCGGGAGACGGAACTGCACCAGCCCAGGAGTCGGCCTCGATCGAGCGTGCATAACTTTCCCACTCGTGCTTGATTGCACTTCGATTGCCGCGGCGTGCGTGACCGCGCATGCGTAACGACACGAGC
>RGCG01000223.1 GCA_009919275.1 Actinomycetota bacterium | reverse complement strand
GGCGTTCGAGTTTGTCGGGGAAAACCTCACGAATGATCGCTGTCGATTCTGCAGCGGACAAACGGACTTTCGGGAGGACCAGTTTCGGGGTCACCGCTTCGGCCTCGACGCTGGTCCCTGGCCGGCTGAACGCCGCCCCTTTCGGGACACAGAGAGACTGGCCCGGGAGAATGACCGTGCGGGACGTGGCGTTGTTCGCTCTCAACATTGCGGACAGACCCACACCTGCGTAATCGGCGAGGAGACTCCATGAATCTCCACGCTCGACAATAAAAGAGGTGCACGAGGCGTGGGCAGATGGCGCCCCGACGGCTGGCCCGGCGACAACACCGACAGCCAGACCGATCGAGGCAACGACCCGAACAAGGGGGGAATGTTTGGTCATATCCAGCTCCTGCAGATTCCGCCCGCAAGACCCCTTCGGTCTATCCGTCACCAGGGACAAATGCAATGGGACGGGAGAAACCCCATTGTTTTCACTGTGGATATTGGCGGAGAGGGTGGGATTTGAACCCACGGTCCGCTTTAACACGGACAACGCCTTAGCAGGGCGCCCCATTCGGCCACTCTGGCACCTCTCCTGGGAAAAGGCTTTGTGCCCGGCCCGTGCGGACTGATTCCGGGCGAAGCGCTTGCACCTATTATCTAAACAACGCATCAGCAACTTCCGGGGAGGAAAATTTGAGCAAGCGTTTGAGCAAGAAGTGGTTGCCCCTCGCAGCCACGATCGCTCTCGGTGTCGGTCTCGTTGCCTGTGGCGACGACAGCGACTCGAGCAGCGAAGACACCACGGCAGCGGCCGAGGCGACCGCGGACACGACTGCACCTGCAGACACGACCGCGACCGCCGACACGACCGCAGCAACCGAAACCACTGCAGCGGCGGCTTCGGCCGGCGACTGGTCGGCGAACTTCAAGCCATGGGAAGAGGGCGCTGCCCCCGTCGCCTGTGGCCCGAAGGACGGCGGCCCGTTGAAGGCCGCGTGGGTGTACGTCGGTCCGATCAACGACGGCGGCTGGACACAGACCCACGACGAAGCTCGCATGAAGGTGCAAGAGCACTTTGGCGACAAAGTCGAGACCACCTACAAGGAGAACGTGCC
>RGCG01000222.1 GCA_009919275.1 Actinomycetota bacterium | reverse complement strand
AGACATCGAATCACTCGTCGTTCTCGAGACCAATACCGACGACGTCACACCCGAGGTTCTCGCCTACACGGTCACCGCACTCATCACCGCGGGCGCCAACGATGCCTGGGTCACGCCAATCCTCATGAAGAAGGAGCGACACGGCCACTGTCTCCAGGTGTTGTGCCGACCAGAGATGGCGAACGATATGCGCGCAATCATCGCGCGTGAAACGGGTTCGCTTGGCATACGCGCGACCGCGCTGCAACGCTTCACCAGTGCCCGTCGCGTTGTCACCGTCGAGGTTCTCGGCCACGCCATCGATGTGAAATGCAACGAGCACCGTGTCAAGGCCGAGTTCGAAGAAGTGATGCGCCTCGCCGAAGAGGCCGCCCGCGCTACTTGATGCTCACCAACAGGGTGCTGATGAGTGTCGTGGAGCCGACGAACAACGTCAACATTGTGCCAACCATCCACTTCAACTGACTCCGAAAACCGTCGTTCATTTCCTGGCGCAACCCGGTGAGTTCACTGCGTAACCCAACAAGTTCGCCGCGCACCCCGGAGATCTCGGCGCGGAACTCAACTCGCGAACCAGCAACTTCGCCGCGTAACTCTTCACGAACCTCGGAGATATGGGCGTTCAACTCATCCCGCGAACTAGCGATCTCACCGCGCAACCCCTCACGAACCCCAGAGATCTCAGCACGCACGTCATCCCGCGAACTAGCGATCTCACCGCGCAACCCCTCACGAACCCCAGAGATCTCGGCACGCAGGTCATCTCGCAAATTGGAAATCTCGGCACGCAAGTCGTCTCGCACGCCGACGATCTCCCGTTTGACTTCCCTCGTTGCTGCGTCAAGGTCGCTACGGAACAACAGGGCTTGTTCAGCCAAGTCACTTCGTCGGGCAAAGTTGCTCCACCCTTCGGGAGGCAATTGCTCCATGATGATGTCAGCCACCTCCACCCCGTGCGCTGCGATGAATGCCTCGGACATTCGCCGACGATTTCTCTCTGATGGTGTCAACGTAACCAACTTTCCCTCGTTCCGATACACCCATGTGTGCATCACGAGGGACAAAGCGGACGGATGGCCTCACGGTGCTACAAATCACACCGAGAAAACA
>RGCG01000221.1 GCA_009919275.1 Actinomycetota bacterium | reverse complement strand
TCGGCGCGCCCCACGGCTTTGGGGCCGCGGAGGTCTTTCACGTGATGCGCGACCTCTAGCGAGGTTGTCGTCCGGGTCCGGCCGGACCCGCGAAGGCCTGTGCGAAAGTTGTCCACTGCCGAGCAAGCACGCCGTCCGCGACGAGCGCCGTGTCGTCGACGTGACGTCGCTGGGTGACGAGAAGCGCGAAGTCGAGCGCGGTTCCGGTGATTGATTCCGGTGCGGCGTCGTTGCCCCACGACCAAGTCGAACCGTCGGGTGCAGCGAGACGCACGGCGATGTCGGCTTCGGGCACCGCAAGACCGCGCGAGCGGTAACTGTTCGGTCGCGCCAAGAAACCGATGTGGCACACGTGCTTCAGTCGCGCGGACGTGACGATGGGCTTGCCGAGGGCATCGGAGATGTCGACACCGTGTGCCCAGGTCTCCATCAATCGAGCGGTGAGAAACGAGGCCAGCGACATCGACGGCCCGTACCAAGGCACACGCACCGACTTGTCGGCAGCCCGCCCGGCTGCGATCAGCGCCGCGGCTTGCGTCGCCCAATCGGCGAAGAGGTCGGCTCCGGACACTGCACGTCCGTGAGCCACCGACGGATCGCCACCTTTGGCGAAGTTCGCCATCATCTCTTCGGTATCGCGGGCAAAGCCGTCGTGGTCGCGCACGGCGAGAGCCGCACGGATATCGAAAAAGTGAAGGTGCGACACCGAGTCGGCGACATCCCAGCCCTCGGCGGGTGTCGGGGTTCTCCAATCCCGCTCATCTATGTCGGCGACAAGACCGACAAGACCGGCATGTTCGGCCTCGAGATCGGCGATCACACGCTCGACAGCGTCATGACTTGGCGCACTCGACATGTGGCGCACCCTAAATGATTCGGCCCGTAAATGGCGACTGGGGGGCTTTCGCCCCCCAGTCTCAACGTTCCGAACCGAAGCGTTATTGCTTGGTTATTACTTCTTTGCAGCCTTCTTACGAGCTGCCTTCTTGCGCTTCGGAGCGGCCTTCTTCGCGGCCTTCTTCGGAGCTGCCTTCTTTGCTGCCTTCTTGGCGGCCTTCTTGCGCTTCGGAGCGGCCTTCTTCGCGGCCTTCTTCGGAGCTGCCTTCTTTGCTGCCTTCTT
>RGCG01000023.1 GCA_009919275.1 Actinomycetota bacterium | reverse complement strand
CGCGGGACAATGACATCGGAGTCGACGAAGTTCGGAATGACCACCGCTTTGCCCGCGTGTTTGGCGGGCATCTTCGCCGCAACGTTGTCGCGCAGGTCATCGGACAACACAACGACCGCATCCGACCGCCTGTAGCTCAACCGTTCAAGCCACCCTGCAAGTGCGATGATGCGACGGTTCGAGAGCTTGCCCGTGCTGATCGCCGCGTCGGGAAAGACGTCCTGGACGTTGAACACAAGTGGCGCCCGGCGGACCTTCGCAACGACCCAACCGGTGAGGCCGAGCGTGAGGGGTGGTGACATGGCAACCACCGCACGTGCGCGCCGGTGCACGCCACCAACGAAGAGACCCCGCAGACCGATGAGAAGGCTGAACGCGGCGAAGCCGAGCGCACGACGCGGAACGTTCGCCTTGTCGCGACCCGCGAACGGGCTGACACGGACCACCGAACCCCACGACGTTGTTTCCTTTCGCCAGACGCGGCCAGTCCATCCGTCTTCGACGCGGTGACGGCGATACCACGGCAGCGATGTCACGACGTGGACACGATGGCCGAGGCGCACGAGTTCGTCGACGATGCGCGTCATGACGACACCGGTTGGTGCCGTGTCGGGCGCGTAATGCGGACACAACACGATGACGGGGCGCTTTGAACCGTCCGCCTTCATCGCAGCAATCCGTCGTAGACGCCGCGCAGATCGCGACCCGAGGCAAGCAGGCTGAACGCCGCGGCTCGTGCGCTACCCGCCGCAACGAGGGCGTTGCGATCACTGTCGATGCGATGCGGGACATCGGCCCACGCTGCGGGATCGAGCGGCAGCACCAGACCTCCGTCCCCGATCACACCGGGAAGGCTCGCGCGATCGGAGGCAACAACGGGAACGCCGAGCGCCATCGCCTCCGCCACCGGCGCCCCGAAACCCTCGTATTCGCTGGGAAAGACCAGCGCATCGGCGCCGGCGACCAGCGAATCACGATCGATGGCACCGACGTGCCCGGTGAACCGAACTCGGTCGGCGACGCCACGTGATGCGACGTGAGCCGTGAGATCGCCGTGCGCACGACCCTCGCCACCGATGAACAACAGGTTGATGTCGGTACCACGCCACGGACCGGCCAAGAGATCGACGAGAAATCGATGGTTCTTGTGCGGATGCGTAATGGCGGGATAGATGAAATAGCGCATGCCTTCGAGACCATGTCGTCGCTGCACCGCACCAACGTCGAGCCGTGATCGATCGACCGACTCGATGCCGTGCACCACCACGTGAACGACCGACGCGTCGAGACCAAAACGATCGATCAAGGTGTCGCGCACGTACCCCGATGGCACGGCAATCGCATCGGCACGGCGCAGCGACCTCGGCATCATGTATGACAGGTACGCCAGCCGCGCCCGCGAGAAGTACTGCGGGTACGTGAGGTACTGCACGTCGTGAACCGTGAGCAGTGTGCGCCCGTTCGTTCGGAACGGAATGGTTCCACCGCCATGGTGGGTGACAGCGACACCGCGTGTACGACTCTCGAGCCAGGTGCTTTCGCGCGCGATGCGCGCCGCACGATTGGCACCGGTCGAACGCGACTCGCTGATTGCGAACGTCGCAAGTTCCGGGTGCGCGACCGCGTAACCGCGTGGCGCGTACACCGCCACGTCGAAATTCAACGGACCGGTGAGGGCCAGACCGGCGAGTTGGCGGGCGAGGTACTGCTCGCTACCCCCGACCCGACCCGGCTGACACCACAGCAGGTTGACCGCGACACGAGGTGTCATCGCTGTCGACTCCGGGGACCGTCGGCCGCGGCTTCGGCGTACACCTCGCGGGTGAGTTCGGCCGTACGACGCCACGACAGTTGGGTGGCACGGTCACGGGCCCTGCCCGACAACGCATCGCGCTGCTCGATGACGCGCAGAATCCCGTCGGCGATCGACGCGACATCGAGCGGGTTCACGAGAATCGCGGCACCTCCGGCGACCTCTTCGGTCGCGCCGTTCGCGCTGGTGACAACCGGAGTGCCGTGAGCCATCGCCTCGAGGATCGGCAAACCGAAACCTTCGCGTATCGACGGATAACACAGGGCCACGGCTCCCGCATACAACGCAGCAAGGTCATCGGCCGGAACGAACCCGAGCGAATGGACACGGCCCTTCGATGCCTCGGGTGGCACGAGCGACTCACCCCAACCCGTGGCGCCGACGATGACGAGGTCGGGAATGCGATCGCCGAGTGACGCGTGTGCATCGAGGAGACGTGCAAGGTTCTTGCGCGGTTCGATTGTTCCGACGAAGAGCAGGTACCGGTCGGGTAGTCGGTGGTGCGCCCGCACGGCAGACACGGAGGCGTCGGACACCGTGCCGGCGCGCACACCGTTTTCGACGCATCGCAGTCGATCGACGTCGAAGCCGTTCGCCAGGCAGTCATCGAGTGTCGCTTGTGACACGCAGATGACCCGCGACGCACGACGTTTCACACGTTCGACACTGCGTCGGAAAACGTCGACGCCGCGCCTGGTGAAATGTGACGGATCGTGGAAAAACGCAAGGTCGTGAACCGTGACAACGAGTGGTGCGGACGTGGCAGCCGGAATGATGCTGGTCGCGTGCACCACGTCGACCGCACCGGTCGCCGCCTCGACACGGGGCCAATTGATTCGCAGCCAACCCTCGTAAAGGAGCGGCCCGGCGAGGGGTAACGCCTTCACGGCGACCGGCGGCTCGAACCCGGCCGTTGGTGGTCGACGATGGCGGCCGGCGACACCGACGACGTCGAGCCCCGTGAGTCCCGCGAGTTCGCGGACCAGTTCGACTCCGTAGACGCCCGTTCCACCGGGCACGTCGTGCCAGCACTGTTCCAATGTGATGGCGACACGCACCCCCCTATTGTGCCCGTACACGCCCTACCATCAGTGGGCATGAGCGGCTTCTGGAATTCGCGGACGGTGCTCGTCACCGGCGGCAACGGTTTTCTTGGCCGCGTGGTGGTGCGAATGCTGCGCGATCGGGGTGCCGATGTGTCGGCGCCTCGCAAGGCCGACTTCGACCTCACGGTTCCGGGCCGGGCCGAGGCAATGCTCGCGGTCCACAAGCCCACGCACGTCATTCACCTTGCCGCCCGTGTCGGGGGTATCGGCTACAACCAGGCCGCACCCGCACCCCTGTATCTCGACAACCTCATGATGGGAACCCACGTCATCGAAGCCTGTCGCGCGGTCGGAGTCGAAAAGACCGTGCTGCTCGGGACCGTGTGTTCGTACCCGAAGTTCACGCCGGTGCCGTTCCGCGAGTCGTCGTTCTGGGACGGATATCCGGAAGAAACGAACGCACCGTACGGCATCGCAAAAAAGGCCCTGCTCATCCATGCGCAGGTCAATGCCGCACAGTACGGCCAACGATTCGCCTACCTCATTCCCACAAATCTGTTCGGCCCCGGGGACAAATTCCATCCCGACGTCTCGCACGTGATTCCCGCGCTCATCAAGAAGTGCGTCGAAGCAAAAGAGTCGGGGGCCGACAAGGTGCACGTGTGGGGCACCGGCACCGCGAGTCGTGAATACCTCTACGTCGATGATGCCGCGGAAGCCATCGTTCTCGCCGCCGAAACCCACGACTCACCCGAGCCTCTGAACCTCGGCACGAACCGCGAGATCACGATCCGCGAAACGGTCGAAACGATCGCCGAGGTTGTCGGCTACACGGGCGACCTCGTGTGGGATGCGAACAAACCCGATGGGCAGCCGCGCCGACGTGTCGATGCGGGCCGCGCGGAACACGCTCTCGGTTGGACCGCGCGAATGGACTTCCGCAAGGGTCTCGAGGCAACGGTCGCGTGGTACCTCACACACCGCGAGATCGCCGAACAAGCCCCCTGATCCGCTACACCCCCGAATGAACTTTCCTCCCCCGCCCCTTCCGAACTGCACACGGCATCCCGACCGGTTGACCGGCCGAAGCTGCACGCGCTGTGGACGGCCGGCGTGCGGCGATTGTCTGGTGCAAGCCGACGTCGGCTCGAAATGCCTCGACTGCGTGCGACGTGATCGCCCCTCCGCACGCACCCGCATCAACTACTGGAATGTGGCACAGCCACTGCTCATCACCAAAGCGATCATCGCGATCAACGTTGTCGTCTTCATCTTCACCAACGTGGGCGGAGTCAACCTTGGCGGCGGCGGAGAGCTGTCCGAGAACACCATCAACCTCGGTCTCTACAAGGGGTTCTTGTACAACGACGAGTGGTACCGCCTCGTCACCGCCGGTTTCGTGCACTTCGGCATCTTCCACATCGGAATGAACATGTTCCTCCTGTGGCAGTTGGGAACGATGCTCGAACGCGAGATCGGTCGCATTCCGTTTCTTCTCGCCTATTCGGCATCACTTCTCGCCGGAAGCACCGGTGCGTTGATCGCATCCCCCTGGGCGTTGTCGGGTGGCGCATCCGGCGCCGTCTTCGGCCTCATGGGCCTCGCCACCGTCGGTATGCGCCAGCGTGGCATCAACCCGCTGCAAACCGGCCTCGGCATGACCCTTCTTTTGAATCTCCTCATCACGGTCACGATTCCGGGAATCTCGATCGGTGGACACATTGGCGGATTGATCGGCGGTGCGGCGTGCGGCGTTGTGCTCATTCCCCCGCGCGGGCGCACGTACGCTCGGTGGATGAACTACGCGGCCCCCGTCGCGGTCGGTCTCGTCTCGTTCCTCATCGCGTACTCAACCCTCTGAACGGCGACACGTCGCACCCCGTCGTTACGGTGCGCACGATGAGCACGCAATCCCTCACCCTCGTCGACGTACCGCGTCCCTTTTTCGACATCATCTCAAACACCGCACAGGCGCTCAGCGTGTTTTCTCTCACCGTCCAGCGACCGTTCCAACCACAGCACCTCGTGCTGCTCATCGACTCGGCTCGGCGTGGGGTCGGCCTGCATTCCGGCCCCGGCATCATCGGCATGCGCGACAACCCAACCGCCGCCGGACTCGCCGTCGCTCACAACGTCGTCGCCATCGCATCGGCAAACCCGCTCGCCGTTGGCTGCTACGTCATGACCGTCGAACCCGACGCGACTCCATCACCCGACGATGCCGAGCGGTGGTTTGCAATGGCCGACGTCTGCGACCGCGCGGGCATTGTCCTTGTCGACTGGTGCGTCCGTGGCTTTGCTACGGCTGATGCCCGGTTCGCAGGTCAGGGGGCGGTGTGGTGCCCTCGGCACGTCGCCGGGCTGGGCTGAGCCGCAAACCTGCCCCACGCAGCCGTGTCAACAGTTCCCTGCTTCCCACCGCGGTCGCACCCAGCTCGATCGCACGTCCGCGGTACTCCTCGGGCAGGTCGTAGTGATCACCCTGGAAGCCGCGTCGCGGAATACCAAGAGCTGCAGCCATCTCGTGGAGTTCCTCATACGACGTGTCACTCACCATGTGACACCACCGGCGGTCGCGAAACCACCAGTGGCACTCATCGACGAGAATCACTTGTGACTGTCAGTGACAGGCGCAGCCGCCACCACACCCGCGCTGCATCGACGGTGCAGGTGCCGGACCGGCCTCCGCGCCCCCACCAACCGATGCAAAAACCGACAGGCGCCGCTTGGCCTCGGCACCACACGCACAGGGCGCGGGCGACGATGCCTCGCTCATCGGGCGGCGCAGTTCGAAAGCGGCATCACACGACGGGCAGCGGTACTCGTACAACGGCATGCGACAACGTTACTGGACGTGTGGTTGACTGACGGCATGTCGAGCGGTCCCCTGACGACGCTGCCAGCACGCGTCGAACCCGAGACCGAGCGCGTACCCGAGACCGGCGAGCCGGCCATGGCCCACATCGTGAAAACCGAGCCCGGTGAGTCGGCCGCCTCGAAGGTTCTCGAGGCGCGCATCTACGGCACCCCGCTCGAGGCACTCTGCGGACACGTGTGGATTCCCTCGCGCGACCCCAAACAGTTACCGCTGTGCGAGGCGTGCAAGGACATCTACGACACGTACAGGGCGTTCAACGACGGCCTGAACGAGCGACCAAACGAATGAGCAACAACCGAAACGGAGCAACCATGATCATCATTGCCGGACGAATCTTCATCGATCCCGCCAAGCGCGCAGCATTGCTCGAGGCAACCAAGCCTCTCCAGCAGGCAACCCGCGACGAAGAGCCGGGCTGCGAGGCCTACGTTTTTGCGGGCGACCCCTGCGAGCCGGGCACCATCTCCGTGTACGAACTGTGGACCGATGCTCCGTCGCTTGCCGCGCACTTCCTGCACGAGAACTACTTCAACATGCGCAAGACTTTCCAAGAGCACGGCATCACCGGTGCCGAAACGATGAAGTACCGCATTGACGCAAAAGCGCCGGTGTACAACGCAGAGCGCATCGCCACCACCGACTTCAACTGACGCCTTTGGCCACCGACGACCTTTCCGGTCTGCGTATCCGCGAGGCGGTGCGTGGCCTCGTCGTCGACCAGAACGACCACGTGCTCCTCGCACACCTCGCGTTCCCTGCACGGTCGGTCTGGGTGCTGCCCGGTGGCGGTCTCGAGGCGGACGAAACGCATCATCAGGGTCTGTTGCGCGAGTTGCGCGAAGAGGTTGGTCTGTCACCCGACGAAATCGGTCCGCATCTCTGGACCAGAACGCACATCATTCCGTTCATCGACGGTCGGTGGGACGGCCAGCGTGAGCGTGCCTATCTGGTGCGCACTCCGCGCTTCGAGCCCGCACCTTTGTTGTCGCCCGAGCAGTTGCGCGCCGAGTATCTGGTCGATTTGCGTTGGTGGAGCATCGATGAACTGTTGGCCGAACCCGACACCACGTTTTTCGCCCCGTTGCACTTGCCGCGGCTGATCCATGAAGTCATGACGCTCGGTCCGCCCCCCGAGCCGTGGGAGATCGTGCAGCGCAGCACCCCGCACGTGTGACTCCTCGGCGGAAGTCGCACCTAACGAAAATCACGCGAAGTCATGCCCATCGGAACCGTCAGTGCCGAGAGGTGTTCGGCCACGATGTTCACCACGCCCTCGCTGTTCTGCATGCGTCCTCGCACGACAAGCGCGGGGGCATCGCGGGCAACGAGACGAAAACGCGCCCAGCACCCCTTCGAGCAGACCACGTTGATGAGACCCGTTTCGTCTTCAAGGTTGATGAACGTGGCACCGCCGGCGGTCATCGGTCGCTGACGATGGGTGACGACACCGGCCACGAGGACACGCGATTCGTCGGGCAACAATGGCAGTTCATCGGCCGTACGCACCCCGAGGTCGCGCAGTTTGCCGCGCAAGAAAATGGTGGGGTGACCATTGGGCGCAATGCCCGTGGCCCAGAGATCGGCAATCGCCACTTCGGCCGGCTCCATGCCGGGGAGAACGGGAGACTGCACCCCGGTGGTGATGCCGACCAGGCGGTCGGGGCGCGATTGGGCAACCGCACCCGCCGCCCACAGGGCGTCGCGGCGTTGGCCACCGAACACACCGAACGCCCCGGCGGTGGCCAGTGACTCGAGCTGTGCGGTGTTCAACGATGGAACACGGCGAACGAGGTCTTCCATGTCGACGTACGGACGTTGTGCGGCAATGTCGCCGGCGAGTTCCCGACCGACACCCCGAACCGACGACAGCCCGAGTCGCACGGCAAGACCACTGGTCGACGATGCATCGGCTTCGAGTGATGCAAGTGCGGACGACGCGTTGATGCACGGTTGATTCACCACGACGCCGTGACGGCGTGCGTCGCGCGTGAGGGAATGCGGCGACCAGAAACCCATCGGCTGCGCATTCAACAGTGCGGCACAGAAGATGGCCGGCTCGTGGAACTTGATGTAGGCCGATGCGTAGACGAGGTAGGCGAAGCTGACCGAGTGACTTTCGGGAAACCCGTAGTTGGCAAAGGCCTGCATTTTGTCGAAGATGATGTCGGCGGTTTCACCGGTGATACCGCGTTGCTCCATGCCCGCGTACAACCGTTCGCGTAGCCGTTGCATGCGCGCCTTGGAACGCTTCGACCCCATGGCTTGGCGCAACTGATCGGCCTCGGCCGCGGAGAAACCTGCAACATCGATTGCCATCTGCATCAGTTGCTCTTGAAAGAGGGGAACCCCGAGGGTTTTTCCGAGGGAGTTCTCGAGCAACGGGTGCAAGTAGGTGACGGGTTCTTCACCGTTGCGGCGGCGAATGTAAGGATGCACCGAACCACCCTGAATGGGGCCCGGACGAATGAGGGCCACCTCGACGACCAGGTCGTAGAAGCGACGTGGTTTCAAACGCGGCAACGTGGCCATCTGTGCCCGTGATTCGACCTGGAATACTCCGACGGTGTCGGCCCGACACAACATGGCGTACACCTCGTCTTCCTGGGGCAAGCCGGCCAGGTCGAGGGGCTCACCGCGGTGTTCGGTGATGAAATCGACCGCATTGTGCAGTGCCGAGAGCATGCCGAGACCCAACAGGTCGAACTTCACCAGCCCGGCCGCCGCGCAGTCGTCTTTGTCCCACTGCAACACGCTGCGGTTTTGCATGGTTGCCCACTCGACGGGACAGACGTGGCTGACCGGGCGATCGCAGATGACCATGCCACCCGAGTGAATACCGAGGTGTCGCGGATGGTCGAGTAACTGTGCCGCCAGCGCCGCGACATCGGCAGGCGGCTGGTCGGGGTCGACCTCGTCGCAAGCCAAGGCCTTTGCCGCATCGCGCACCGCCGATCGCGTGCGATAGGTGATGACGTTGGCCACCTGGGCCGCATGCGTGCGTCCGTAACGCTCGTACACGTACTGGATGACCTCTTCGCGCCGTCCACTTTCGATGTCGATATCGATGTCGGGGGGTCCGTCGCGCTCGGGAGAAAGAAATCTCTCGAACAAAAGGCCGAGTGCAACCGCATCTGCCTTGGTGATGCCGAGTGAATAACACACGACGCTGTTGGCCGCGCTTCCCCGGCCCTGACAGAGAATGTCGTTGCGGTTGCAGAACTCGACGATGTCCCAAACCACGAGGAAGTAGCCGGCAAAACCGAGCGTTTCGATGACATCGAGTTCGTGGTGCACCACCGACCACGCGCGGGCACGCAATGACAACGTGTCGTCGGCTGACGAGGGCGGCGACCCGTAGCGTCGCGTCGCACCCTGGATGACGAGGTGTCGCAGGTACGAGATCTCGCTCATGCCACCCGGACACGGGAAGGGTGGAAGTTTCGGTGCAACAAGTGACAGATCGAACGCGCAGTCGGCGGCGATGTCGGCACTGCGGGCAACGACCCCCGGATAGCGCGCGAACATCCGCTCTTGCTCGGCGCCGGAACGCACGAGAGCACTGGCTGCGTGAGGCAACAGGTGATCGATGTCGTTCAGCGAACTGCGCCGGCGGATGGCCGCCATTGCGGTGGCGAGGGGAAACTGTGCCGACGACGCGTAGTGAACGTGATTGGTGGCCACGCAGACCGCACCCACCCGGTCGGCGATACGTACGAGTGCGTCGTTGCGCGCGGTGTCGAGTGGGTCGCCGTGATGCACCAATTCGACGGCCACGTTGTCGACACCGAAGACGTCGACGATCTGGCGCAGCACGTGTTCGGCTGCGGTTGGCCCGTGCGCGACCAACTGCCGCGCAACTGCTCCGTCGACACCTCCGGTGAGCACCCACCAGTCGCCGTGACCATTCGGGCGACCGTTTGCAAGATCACCGAGCGAATACACGGGGTTGCCCTTCGAGCCCGCCAGTTGGGCGGTGGTGATGGTGTGTGCCAAACGCGCGTAACCGACGGGATTGCGGGCGAGAACGACAAGACCACCGTCGACCACCGGATGCAGTTCGGCACCGAACACGGTGGGTAGAGCGAATTCGCGTGCCGCCTCGGCGAACCGCACGACACCGTAGAAACCATTGCGGTCGGTGATCGACACACCGTGGAGACCAAGTGCCACGGCCGTTTGCACGAGATGCTCCGGGGACGATGCACCGGTGAGAAACGAGTAGTGCGACAGACAGTGCAGTTCGGCGTACGGAGTGGCGGCGGGGATGTAGCGCAGATCGACGGGTGCCACGTAGGGAGCCCGCTTGGCACCGAAGGCCGGACCGTCACCACCCGCATTGGGTGCCGATGACCGCGATGCCCGCGGCACATCGGAAAGGCGCCGTTCAAGTTCGGTCCACGACACGTGTGGTGCGTGGAAGCCATACGACGACAGGACATCGCCGGATGCATGATCGAAAGCCCCCATAGGGACTCGAGGTTAGCGAACATATGTTCGCTTTTCAGATGTGGTTCGTCATCAATTCCCGGGCTCGGGCAATGGCCCCCACCAGCCCCGCATCAGCCACCTCCGTGGCTTCTTCCCAGGAAAACCAGCGCACCTGTTGGCTTTCCCCCGGGGCCGGGGCGGGGACATCGTCGCCGTTGGCAAGCAGCAGGTAACGCAGGTCGAGATGCGTGTGACCCCGCGGTCCGGGATGCACATCGAGGTGAAAGAACAACGGACCATTGTCGGGATGGGAGACGGCGAGGCCCGTCTCTTCGGTCGCCTCGCGCAGCGCCGCAACGGGTGGATCCTCCCCCGCCTCGATGTGACCACCGGGCTGCAACCAGATGTTCAGACGCTTGTGCAAGTGCAGCACAGTTCCACGTTGTGCAACAACCAACGCAGATGCGGTGACGTGCACAGGATCCGCCTGTTCGCTGCACGGGTCTGCAAGGCCAATGACAACCTCGCGAAAGACGCGCAACGACTCGCCTTCACGTTCGTCGATCACAACATGGTGACGCACGATCGCAAGCAGTTCTTCCACCGACATGTCGTCAGTATTTCAGCCGTGAACCCCGACCAACCACCACGACCTGTGTTCCGACACGAGCAACCACGCCGTGCGTCGGTTGTCGACATCGACCAGACACTGCATGCGTGCAACGCGCCGGCGTCGCGTGGTGTCCCACCAGCGTTCCTCGACGGGCCACGGGCCGAAACACGCAACGACATCGTGCCGTCGCACACCATCGACGACGAAGGCGGGCTGCGACGAGAACAGGTGCCGTCCGGTGACAACCACTCGACGGCCATCGGCGTCGACGACGTCGACCTCGCGGCACGGTTCGACGGGCACCGTGGGAACGATGCCCGCGATGTCACCCGTCCAGTCACGTGGATGCACCTCGCCCGGGGTGACACGCTGCCGCGCTGCGTTCATGTCGCGCAGATCGACGCGCCCCGCCGGCACGAGCGCGAACTGTTTCATGGGATCGCGACCGCCGTGCCATTCGGGAACGCGCACGGCATCCCCGACGAGCGAAACGAGACGGGTGACCGCCGCCCATGCCGCACGATCAGCCTCGCCGTGTTCACCCCACAGACCGAGCTGCGTTGCACGACGCGGTTCGGTTGTTTGCACGTCGATCGTTGCATGCGTGACACCCGCTGTGAGTCCGTCGTCGAGCCATTTTTCAACCTGCCAACGCAGTCGCTCACCCAGCATCGACTCGGTGAAGCCGTGCGGGTGGTACCACACCCGCGAACATGTCTCGTCGTGTTCGGTGGTGAAGGTTGCAATGACACGACACGCAACGAGACCGCGTGGGGCAAGTTCGGAAACCATTCGCATCGCAAGTTCACCGGCGGCGTACCCAACCCGTGCTGTGTCGGTGAGGGGTTCATCGTGGTGTGACTCGATGAAGCACTGAGTGGCTGCGACCTCTGCACACACCGGATGCCGTTCGCCACCGGCGGCCAGAAGATGGGCCACCTCGCCTTCGGGTCCGAAACGGTCGGCCAACATTGTGCGGTCGACACCCGCGACGGCTCCGAGAGTGCCAAGCCCCAAACGGAACAACAGCGAAACGACGTCTGCATCGACGTGCGCATGGCTCTGCAGTACGGCCACGGATTGCGCGGCGAGGAACGAGTGGTGCCGGGCATCGGGCACGATGCACACTCCCCCGCGGTCTGCCGCCAAACGTGCAGCGAGGCGGCTGGACCCGATGCCAACCGAAACGTTGTCGATGCCGACTGCAATGGCGGCATCGACGATGCGCCGCGCCACCCCGTCTTCACCACCGAAGTACCTGGTGGGGCCCCTCATGGGCAGGAGCAGTGCGTCTTCGCCGATCATTTCGATCATTGGCGTCACATCGTCGAGTGCCCGGGCCAGCCCGTGCAACGCACGATCGCCACCGTCCGGCAACACAACAACCGCGACACGTGATTCGTTCATGGCACACCGAGCGCAACCTCGAACGCCCGTGGCTCGGCGATACGACGACCACCAAGTACGACGTGCAGAACCTGCGTCGACAGGTGACCGGTGTTCGATGTGGGCCATTCACACCGTTCGACTCGAAACTCGAAATCGGCAGACACCGACGAAACACCGTGAGGAACCAACAGCACTACGACACCGTTGCCGCGGGCGACCATGGCCGCCATCCGGCGCACGTCTGCAGCGGACACACCCGAGGGAACCTGCGTCACCACCAGTTCGAATTGGCCGATACATGCACCCATGCACGCCAGCCACTCTCGCTGTGGGTTGATGCAGACCAAACGGTCGGCACGCCAGCCCACGTCGTGGAGTGCGCGGACGTTCGGCGTGACACCCGAACACCATGCGACCCACGAGCCCGCCCTGTTTGCCTCGACAAGAAGAACGGCGGCGAACCCCACCGGGGCGACACCCGTGACGGCACATACCGACCCTCGCGGCAGTCCGCGAGCAAAACCCGATGTGCGCAACGCGTGGCCAACGGATGCGGGAACGGGAACCGAACGGTCGCGCTTCAGCACCGCCCGGGACAACGAGGTGACATGACCCGTTGCGAGAACGTTCGCGGGAATCTGCTTCGGTGATGCGGGTGACGGCACACCGTCACTGTAGCGAACGTATGTTCGCTTACTTCCGGGCCTCAGCCGACGTTACGACTGTCGCCGAAATACTCACTGCTGTTGTCGACCGGTGTACGCGACGGCAGTTCGTTCAGCACCGCAACCAAGTCGCCTGCCGATGACGCCCATCCGTCGGCACCGAGCGTCTCGGCATGTTCGGCGGATGTGACGGCACGTCCACCCACGTAGATCTGCACCGAAGGGTGCACCACTTCGCGCACTGCGTTGATGATGTCCATCGCCTTGGTCAACGCTCCCTCTGAAGTCACGCTGACACAAACGGCGGTGAGGTCGACGGTGTGTCGCGCGGCAACCGCGAACGAATCGGCGGGAAGATCGGCGCCGAGGTCGTAGACCTCCCAACCGCTTTGGCGAATGAGATCGGCAACCATCGACACCGGCAACGAATGTCGTTCACCTTCGGGTGCACCGACAAGGATGGCGCCGCGCGTGCGACCCCGACGTGCGAACCGCGGACCAAGCCGACCCATGATGCGCGCCACGATCGCGCTTGCGCGGTGCTCGAGGTAAATCTCGAGCTCACCGCGTGACCACTTGTCACCGATGCTCACCAGGGCCGGACTCACGACCTCGGTGTAGATCTCGTCGAGTTCCGCACCGGCGGCAAGGGCGGCCTCGACCACACCCCACGCACCACGCGCGTCGCCCGCGAGCAAACGCAACTCGAGCCGCTCGGACCACGGTGCGCTCTTCTTCTTCGACTCTTCCGGATTCAGTGGTTCGCGTGACGACGCACCGTCCCGGAACGCATCGAGATCCTCGCGACTCACACGCCATGTGCCACCGACTTTCGTCGCGTGGAGAAGACCCAGCCTCACGTACCGATATGCCGTCATGTAGTGCACATCGAGCAGGTCAGCTGCGTCTTGCAAACTGAGTTCGTCGCTCATCGTGCGCCTCTTTGGACAGGAATCAGGGGTGGGGGAACTTCGTTTCGGTACTCCTAGCGCCGTAACTGTAGAAGATTCCGACAGCGGAGAAACGATGGAGCGACCACAAAAGCGCCGAATTTTTCGGGTTTTTCGCTACCTAAAGTTGCCGAATTTATTTGCCCAAACGGGCCCGGGCGGCGCGTGACCGCTCGAAAAGGTGCGCGGGCACGCGCTTGGCGGCCTCGCTGAGGGCCGGACCGTCGCCTCCGTCGGACGCAGCCGCCGGGGCCGCCGATTCTTCCTCGGCAACCAAATCCTCGAACGCCGGTGGCTCCATGCCGGGCTTCCAGTACTGGTACAGATCGCGCACGACCTGCTCCAGACCCTGGGCCCCCGCACCCTTTGCCAACTCGACGGTGATCACGTTTCCGTACACGTGAACGGCCGACACCTGTCCCGTTGAGAAAAGACGCTGGGCCACGACCGCCGCGGGTCGAGTACCCGTGGCTTGGTCGACCGACGAGAACCGTTCGTGGCCTTGGCCGGTGAAACTGCGGTTCGCCTCGAAGCGAACCATTCCCAATTTTCCTGCCGGACCTTCGAGCACCGCAACTGGCTGACCCATGCCCGAGAATGTACTCTCCCGACATGTCACCTGAGGAGTTCACCGCGGCAGCGACCGCATTTCTCGACGCAAACCTCGAGCGCAAAGAGGCAGAGAAAACCTTCGTCTGGGGCGAGGGCTCCGACAAGGTCAACGTGTTCGAAGAGCGCACCCGCCAGCAAGAACTCGAGATGCTCGAGGAGTCAAAGGCCTGGCGTCGCAAGAAGTTCGACGCGGGTTTCGGGTGGATCACCGGACCCACCGAGTACGGCGGTGCCGGCCTCACCCCGGTGCACGAACGCATCTTCAACCGCCTCGAGTCCGACTACAAGGTTCCCAACCAGGGCTTTTTCCAGATCGGCCTCGGCATGGTTGCCCCGACGATTCTCGCCCACGCCTCGAGCACAGCAAAGGACGCCTACCTGAAGAAGATGTGGCGCGCCGACATCGTCGGTTGTCAGCTCTTCTCCGAGCCCGGTGCCGGAAGCGACCTTGCCTCGTTGCAGACGAAGGCCATCCGTGACGGCGAAGAGTGGATCATCACGGGCCAAAAGGTGTGGACCTCCGGCGCGCACTACAGCGACATCGGAGAAATCATCTGCCGCACCGACGCCGACCAACCCAAGCACAAGGGACTCACCGGCTTCATCGTCGACATGAAGGCGCCGGGCGTCGAAATCCGCCCGCTCCGACAAATGACCGGTGGCGCCAGTTTCAACGAGGTCTTTTTCACCGAAGTGCGCGTGCGCGACGACCATCGACTCGGCGACGTCAACAACGGCTGGAACGTCGCGCTCACCACGCTCATGAACGAACGCGCCGCAATCGGCGGTGGCGGCGGTGGGGCCGATCCCCTCACCCGCGTCTATGCGATGGTGCGCCACTACGGCCTCGACAAGGACCCCATCGTGCGCGACAAGCTTGCCGACCTGTACACGCGGTATCGCGTCGCGTCGTACAACAACCAGCGCGCAATGGCGAAAATTCGCGCGGGACAAACGCCCGGACCGGAAATGTCGACGGCAAAGATGGCCCTCACCGACAACCAGTTGCGACTCTGCGCGTTCCTCTCGGAGGTGCTCGGTCCGAAGATCGTCGTCGATACCGGCGAGTGGGGCACGTACGCCTGGAACCAGCTCATCCTCGGCACACCGGGACTTCGTATCGCAGGAGGTTCCGACGAGGTGATGCGCAACATCGTGGGTGAACGCGTCCTCGGCCTGCCCAAGGAGCCTGGCATCGACTCGAAGTCACCCTTCCGCGATCTTGCCAAATAAACCCACGAAATAATCCTTCGACGGGGTCCTGACTGGCGCATTCGCGCCGTATCACTACGCTGACCCCGTGAAAAACGTTCGGGTCCGCCTCCTCGTCGTCGTCGCCGGAACGACCTTCTTCGCCGCCTGTTCGGCTGACTCCGAAACGCGCAGCGATGCCAGCGTAAAAAACGCATCCGCCGAGTTCGCGATGCCGGGCCCGGCACCTGCTCCGCCCTCGGTCGCCTTGCTCACGACACCCCCCGACGACGAGCTCGTCATCACGCTGCCCTCGAAGTCCGACGGTGCGGGTTTTGGCACACGTGTGGCGATTCAACGCGGGATGATCTTTGCTTCGGCGACCGGCGTGGCGAACCAATCGCTGGGTGCGGTGTACTCAAGCACCTATGCCGACGAGTGGTCGAACCCGACAACCGTTCTCTCCGGCAGCGACTGGCGCTTCGGACGCGACATGGCAATCGACAATCTCAATGTCGTCGCATCGTCAGCCGATACGCGCAGCGCTCTCTTCGGTTGGCGCAACGGCGGCATCAGTATCGGTAGCGCCCCCATGAACACGGGACTCATCTACTCGGCCCGTCCCGTTGGTCAATACATCCCGTCGGAAAGCGACTGGGGACGCGCGGTGGCCATCTCGAGTTCGTACGTCGCGGCATCGGCGCCGTCGATCGGCTTGTACACGACGCCGAGCCCGGTCGTCGTCATCATGTCGTTGACCGATCCCGGTGCAGACGCTGCATCGGTCGGTGCCGAAGGCGTCGCCACAAACGGTTCGTTCGGCGTCGCGATCGATCTCGACGACGACACACTGGTAGTCGGCGCGAATGGAACACTCGGGGGCAAGGGCTCGGTCTTCGTCTACACGCGTTCGGGAACCACGTGGTCGTTCTCGCAGCGACTCGACGGTGCAGCGGGGGAAAGTTTCGGATCCGATGTCGAACTCGTCGGGGCGCGAATGGTCGTGGGGGCGCCAGGTAGCGGTCTCGGGGCGGCTTACGTGTGCGAACGTACCGGGTCAACGTGGGCATGTCCCGTTCGACTCGACAACCCGGATCTTGCGGCAACGGGTTCGCCCGCGTTCGGCGCGGCAGTCGGGCTCAGCGACGACGGCACCGAGTTGATCGTTGGTGCACCGCGGGGTTCCGGAGACACCTGCTGCCCCGGCTTGGCGTTCACCTTCGAACTTCGCGACGCAGCGTGGACATTCTCTCGAACACTGCAATCCGCGAATCCTTCGAACAACGACGCATTCGGGTACAGCGTCGACATCGACGGCGGTGTCGCCGTCGTCGGAGCACCGCTCGCAGACCCCGACCTCGGCGGACCAGCGTCCACCAACGCGGGCACGGTCTCGATCTTCGGCGTTCCCCAAGCGGCCAAACGCGCGGTCGGTTTCTCCATCGACTTTGATTCGCCGACGGTCGGTGCTTCAACCGCATCGCGGCTCACGGCGAGCGGCGGCATCGCAACCGGATACCTAGGTTCGATCGAGGCGTGGGATCGTTCCTCCAACAGGTGGCAGCTCGCCGCGAACACGTCATCGGGAACGTTCAGCGGAACGTGGCCCGACGCGAGCTCCTTCTACGGCAGCCTGACTGCATACAACGCCAACGGCTATCTGACGAAGTCACTTGCGGGTTCGATTACATCGCCGCCCCCGACGACCCAACCTGCCACAACCCAACCCGCAACCACCCCTGCACCAGCAACAAGCGCGCCCGCAGAACCGCCAACCACCCCACTACCACCATCCACAATCGCGCCTACCGGCGTCAACGCACCTTCGGTGCCGCCAGTTGCAACAGCACCAGCCGCTACGGCGCCACCTGCAACAGCACCAACCGCAACAGCACCGGCGCAAGGATCCGTGAGCGCTCCGACTCTCGCACCGACAGCCACAGGCGGAATGGCTCCTCAGCCAAGTGATCCCGCTACGTCGCCGACCGTCGCCACAGAGTCACCGGCGACCACCGCAGCGCAGCGGACACCGACCACAACCAAGACCGACAGCCGATCCGGCGGGTCGACTCCGGCCAACGCGAATGCGAACAAATCACCGGGTCGTCCCGGTAGCGCCAAGACAGCCGAAAACGCAGCGCCGTACGCGACGAACCTGGACGCCAAGTGCACGGCTCTTCAGCCGTGCAGCGTGACGGTTGCTGCGTTGAGCGGGGTCGACAGCGCAACTGTGCGCGGCGCCCCGAACGGCATTCGCTTCGATAGCCGTACGTCAACGCTTGTCGGTGTCGCACGGAAAAAGGGTGTCTTCAAGGTCGTCATCACCGGTCGCCAGAACAACAAGACCGGCTCCGTGACGGTGAACCTGACAGTGCGCTGAGCACCCGTACCACCGTCACAGATTCGGCTCGAAAAGGGTTTTCGGCGTCGTCAGGCCAAGATTGTCCATGAAGGCCCACGACACGCGGTGAATGGGTGACGTGCCGTGCGCACGAAGACCATCGCGGTGCTTCGGACACGGGTATCCCTTGTTTCCTTCGAAGTTCCAGTGAGGGTGCTCAACCGCGAACTCTCGCATCATGCGGTCACGTGACACCTTTGCCAGAACCGAGGCGGCCGCAACCGAGGCGGACGAAGAGTCCGCCTTGACGCGCATGACGACACGCGGCACAAGCGGTGAGACGAAATCCCATTTGCCGTCGGCGATGACGGCATCGACACGGACACCGAGACCCATCACCGCACGTTTCGCGGCGAGGCGCTGGGCATTGCTCATGCCGAGACGGTCACATTCATCGGCGGTCACCACGCCGAGTGCCCAGTGCGAGCATTGGGCCGCAACCGTGTCGAAGAGCAGTTCTCGTTTCTTTTCTGCAAACGTCTTCGAATCACGCGCGACGAGAACGTCGGGCGCAACGTCGCTGCGGATGACCGCCGCACACACGACGAGCGGTCCCGCCCACGCGCCTTTGCCCACCTCGTCGACGCCCGCAACGACACCGGCGCCGTCGGCGCGCAATTCGTTTTCGAATTCGAGCGAAGGGACCGCCTTCACGCCTCGAGCACGATTCCCGGTGCTCCATCGGCGATGAAACCTGCACGCCACCAACCCTGTGCGGACAGTTCGGCTTCGCGGGTCGCCGGAATCGCAGCCAGCAAACCGCCCGACGTCTGCGGATCGAAACACAGTGCGGCGCGTTCGTCGGGGGCATGCACAACGGCGCGCCCCTCGACGTAGGCGCGGTTGCGCGGGTCGCCACCCGTGCGCAGCCCGTCGGCGGCCGCCTTGGCTGCCCCGGGATAACTGACGATGTTCGAAGTTTCAATGTGCAGTCGCACGTTGCCGCGTTCGGCGACTTCCCAACCATGGCCCGCGAGTCCGTAACCCGTGACGTCGGTGACCGCATGTACGTCGTGACCCAATTCGCGAAGTTGGTCGGCGGCGCGACGGTTCAGCACGCGCATCCCGTTGATCGCCGCGCGCTTGTCGGTCGAGCATCCACCGGCAAGCGCGAGTGCGGTGCCAATTGGCTTTGACATCATGACGACGTCACCGGGCTTGGCGCCACCCTTGCGCCAGACCTTCTCGGGGTGCACGACGCCTTGCACGGCGAGGCCGAAGATCGGTTCGGGGTTGCGAATGGTGTGGCCACCTGCGATGGAACCGCCGGCCTCGGTGACGACCTTGCTCGCTGCAGCGAAGATCGCGGTGATTGCATCGTGGGGAAAGTGTTCGGGGAATGCCGCGACGTTGATGGCCATGACGACATGTGCACCCATCGCAAAGACGTCACTGCAGGCGTTTGCCGCAGCGATGGCCCCAAAGTCGTCGGGGTCGTCGACAAGCGGCGGAAAGAAGTCGGTGGTGCTGACGAGCGCGATCTCATCGGTGACCTTGTAGACGGCAGCGTCATCGAACGGGGCCAGACCGACGAGCAGCGACTTGTCGAACGATCCCGGCAGCTCCGACACCAACTCGGACAGCAGCGATGCACCCCACTTCGCGGCACAACCGCCACACGATGTCCACTCGGTCAGGCGTAGTTGTGCGTTCATCGCTGGGATCCTACGAAACCGACCACAGTGCGTCACCACCCGCGGTGCCCGCACTCGACCACGTCGCATCGACACCCGAGACGAGCCTGATGTCGGGCGACGACGTCTCCCACAAGACGGCCGCATTTTCTCCGTGCCAGCGCAGGGCGAAACCAACGCGAGCGCCCGCCGGTCCGCACAAACCGTGAGCTTCGAAGTTGATTCCCCTCCATTCATGGGGAATGCCGCGTGGCAACAACACCCCTGTGTTGTCGGACCGCACCGAAAGCAACTGCTGCTCGAGGTTCGCAATGATGTGGAGGGGCGTTCGTGCCGACCAACCGGAAGACCCCTCACCCGCGACGCGTGACCACGCCCGCGCAACGTCGCGCACCGCGCGCGGTTCACCCGCCTTGGCAAGAACGAACTGCAAACCGGCGACTGCATGGGCCAGCATGAATTGCGCATGGTCTTCGGCACCTGCAAGACATTGCTCGGCCAACGGCACCAACTCGTCGATCCAGATGTAGGGGTTCTCCCCCAGACGAACAAGTTCGATACCACCGATCAGTGCGCCAAGCGGGTCGTCGGCGGGGTTCGGGATGCCGCACACAAGAAGTTCGCAACGCGCGGCGTTGACTTCGTCGAAAGCCTGCGCGACCGGTGCATCGGCACTCACGAGACGCGAGGCAGACTCGACGGCTTGCAGCCAACCGCGTGAGACCTGGACGCCCGAGGGAAGCGCGGAGAGGTCGACCCCGACCGGCATGTCTCCGAGAGGCAGCGCCACGCGCAGCGTCGATCGGTGTCCGAGGGGCAGGGCGATGCTTCCCTCCGGTAGATCGATGCCGGGTATCGGCTGGTTTGGAACTGGTCGCGAGGTGATGAGATCGCCGCGGGTGAGGGCAACGGCGACCGATGCCGGCGAGTCGTTTTCGAATTCAACGACCACGAGCCCGCCGTGGTCGGCAACGGCCCAGACGCGCTGCACAACATCGCCGCCCTGCACGCGCATCTTCGTCTCGACAACGGGTGTGCCGGCAAGCATCACCTGCCGCAGGCCCTCGGTCGGGTCCCCAGCAGAGTGCCAGCGTTTTTCATCGGCGACGTGCCAGTCGAGGACCGTCATTCGAGCTCCGACCGTCCACCACGGGCGAGGAGGTTGAGCATCGCATCGCGTGCGGCAACCCCGTTGTGGCACACCTCGGCGACCTGTTCACAGATGGGCATGTCGACGGCATGCTTTTCGGCGAGCACCCGCACCGTGTGCGCACTCTTCACCCCTTCGGCAACCATCTTCATCGCCGCAAGCACGTCGTTGATCTTCTCACCTCGACCGAGGGCTTGACCAACCTGAGTGTTGCGACTCTGCTGCGACGAGCACGTCGCGATGAGGTCTCCCATGCCCGCCAAACCGGCAAATGTGATTGGCTGGCCACCGAGAATTGATCCGAGGCGAGCCATCTCAGCGAGGCCACGTGTGATGATCGTCGCACGAGTGTTGTCGCCAAAACCCATGCCCGCGGCCATTCCCGCAGCAATCGCGATGACGTTCTTCACGACACCACCGACCTCGCAGCCAATGACGTCCGGGTTGGTGTACACGAGGAGGCGCGGGTTCGAAAAGATGCGCTGTAGTTCGCGCGCGATGACGTCGTCGTCGATCGCGACGACTGATGCGGCCGGTTGCCCGTCCATGATTTCTTTTGCGAGGTTGGGACCGGTGAGCACCGCCGCAGGATGACCGGGAAGCTCATCGGCGACCACCTCGGTCATGCGCTTACCGGTCTCGCGTTCGAGACCCTTCGTGAGACTGACGATCGGTACCCACGGGCGGACCAGCGGGGCCGCGGCGTTCATCACCTCGCGGAAACCATGCGAAGGAACCGCCATCACGACGACATCGGCGTCACGTACGACCTCTTCCAAGTCGCTCGAGGCACGAAGTTCGTCGGGCAACGGCCGGTCGCCGAGATACGTGGGGTTGCGATGCGTCGAGTTGATGGTGCGCGTGGTGTCCTCGTTGCGCGCCCAGAGCAGCGTGGGGGTGTTGAGGGCCGCCATCGACGCAACCGTGGTACCCCACGAACCTGCGCCCACCACTCCCACGCGAATCGGCATGGGAACAGCGTATTGCCCAACGGCTCGCCCCTTTTTCGGTGCATGCCTCTCTAGGCTGTTGCCGTGGTTTCGTCGGCGGCGCTTGTCATGCCGCTCAAGTCCTTCACCAGCGGAAAGGCTCGTCTCTCCCCCGTCCTCGACGAGCCCTCCCGTGAGCGCCTCTCGCGCGAATGCGCCGAACGAGTGGTTCTGGCGGCGGGCGACCTCGCCGTGCTGGTT